>CAZPSE010000018.1:0-6118 GCA_964589575.1 uncultured Gammaproteobacteria bacterium
TCAGTTGGTAGAGCAGAGGATTGAAAATCCTCGTGTCCCTGGTTCAATTCCAGGTCGGGCCACCATATTTAAAAGCCATTTTTAGTGGCTTCCCCCTTCGTTTTGTCTAAAATTATCACACTATTTTTCGTTTTTTTTGCTGCGAAGAGCTATATATCGTCTTCGTCAACCCCTTCTTTGCCTATATTATTATAATAATGCCTGTTTACCTCAAAAAAAAGCAAGTACACAAGTATGCGAAAAGAAACTTTTCCTTTTTAAGAAAATTTCAATCCAAACCAGAAACCATATACAAACGCCCAAACTACAATCTATAAGAAATTTATGAGTACTCCTGTCTCATGTTAATATAAGTACCTTTCTGACACTGACAACCTACCATGGACTACTTTAAAGAGCTTTTAACTATTTTTAGTGATTTATTTGAAGGCTTGCCTTATTTGCAGTCTTTAGTGGTGGTGGTTTTATCGTTTATTATTGCTTTTATTTTTACGGGCAGCTTAGCCAAATTTATAGAACGTTTTATTGCCCCCAATCAGGGTACATTTAAACGCCGTTTATCGCGCATTATTCAAGCACCTATTTTTTACACCATTTTGGCGGTGGGCTTATCGTCTGCCACTTTATTATTGCCCGTTACCGATACGATAAAAGATAGTTTAGATGCATTTTTTGAGACCATTAATTTACTGGTTTTAACGGTGTTTTTAGTCCGGTTATCTAAAATTATTTTAGAGTTAATTTCTCAAGATAATTCTAAATATAGAGTTATCTCTAATCAAACTTTGCCCTTATTTAAAAATTTGGCTGTCTCTGTCATTATTATAATCAGCGTGTATTTGATTTTTCAAAATTGGGGAATCAATATGAGCGCATGGCTAGCTTCTGCTGGGGTTATGGGTATTGCCATTGGTTTTGCCTCTAAAGACACTTTAAACAATTTCATATCGGGCATATTTATTTTATCTGACGCGCCTTATAAAATTGGCGACTACATTGTTTTAGATACTGGTGAACGTGGCGAAGTGACCGATATTGGCATAAGAAGCACACGCCTTTTAACCCGAAGTGACGTGGAATTAACTATACCTAATTCCATAATGGGTAATACAAAAGTCGTTAACGAGTCGGGTGGCCCACACGAAAAATACCGTATACGCTTACCTATCGGTGTCGCTTATGGCTCTGACGTTGACCAAGTTCGCGAGGTATTAATGAACATAGCCATACAGCACGAAGGTGTTTGTACTGAACCCGAACCCAGCGTTCGATTTAGAACATTTGGCGCATCCAGCTTAGATTTTGAATTACTATCTTGGGTAGATAAACCACAGTTAAGAGGCTTAATTACCGATGCATTATTAACTAAGATATATAAAAAATTTCAACAAGATGAAATTGAAATACCTTATGCCAAGCAAGATTTGTACATTAAAGAATTACCTAAACAATGATTACAATTCCAGAAGAGACAATAAAAAAAGTAGCCTTAGAATGTTTTTTAATTAATCAATTACCTTCAAGTCAAATAGAGGTGCTTTTAAATGCATCGTCGGTTATTGATGTCAAAGAAAACCAAATACTCACTAAAGAAAACCAAACAGCCGATGCCTTTTATTTAGTTTTATGTGGCGAGTTTAAAGTAGCCAAAGTTTCACCCAAAGGGATTGAAAAAATATTGCACATTATTCAACCGCGTGAAACGTTTGCCACCGTTTTAATGTTTTTAGAGAACCCTGTATGCCCCGTAACCATAACGGCCTTAATGGACAGTAAAGTTTTAGCAATACCCAGTAAACTGTACAAAAGCATGTTGGCAAAATCACCAGAGGCATGTTTTAGATTATTGGCCGACTTTGCCCAAAGAAACCGACAACTAATAGATGAAATAGAAAGTGTGTCGTTAAAGAATGCGAATTACCGTGTAATCGATTTTTTAGTAAAACAGTCAACAACCAGTGCCGATGGAAAAACCACCATAAAATTACGCATTTCGAAACAGACTATTGCCGCTAGATTGTCTATTAAACCTGAAACGTTATCGCGAATATTAACCAAGCTAAAGAAAGACAGTGTAATAGAACAAAACGAAAAATGCATTACCATTAATGAATTGAAATGGATGCAAACCTATTTAGAGGGCGAATAACTTTGTAGGGTGCGCCCTAAATAGCTAGATACTTTGCACTAAACCCGCGTTGCAAGCCTTAGCACTATCAATTAAACACGCAAAATTTTATGATTTTTGTTCAGAAGTTTTTAAATATCCTTCGTCAGTCATTTTTGGATACACAATATTATGATATTGACAATGGCGCATTACTGCAGGGTAACTCCACTCAAATAAAAGTTTATCGGTTTCTTCTTTTGTAAACGATGTTTTGTCGTACATGTTTTTTGCGTTTCGCTGATACATCGCCTCATTTAAAATAAGTGCGGTAGCGACAGAAACATTGAGTGATTGCACCATGCCCATTAAAGGTATTTTTACCACCGTATCTGCATAAGCTCGCATTTCGTCACTTAGCCCTTCCAATTCTGACCCTGCTAAAATAGCCGTAGGTTTGGTGTAGTCTACTTCTCTATAATCTACGGCATCGTCGGTTAAGTCTGCAGCGATAATTTGATAGCCCTTTTGTAGCAAGGGGTCGACGCTAAAGGCCGGTTTTTTGTGTAGGGTTACCTTCATCCATTTACGAATGCCCGATGCGGCTTTTTGTGTTAACTTGATAGAACGTTTGCTGGTCACTGCATGTATCTCGTGTATGCCTACCGCGTCTGCACTGCGGGCAATGGCGGCTAAGTTATGGGTTTTATGTACCCTATCCATAATTACGGTTAAGTCTAATTGTCTGCGTGACAATACGGCTTTCATTTTTTCAAAACGTTCTGGTGTCATACGAAAATATTTTTACATTACAAAAGTACATTATGCAAAAAACTACAAAAAAAAGAAAAACAAATAAACGCACCAAAATAATTGCCACCTTAGGGCCAGCTTGTAACTCGCCCAAACGCATTAAGTCTTTATTAAAAAGAGGCGTTGATGTTTTTAGAGTCAACTTTTCTCACGGTGAACATGAAGAACATAAAAAAACAATCCAAATGGTTAGAACAGTGGTGGCAAAAAATAACAGCCATGCCGCCATTTTGGGTGACTTATGTGGCCCAAAAATACGCACAGGTATTTTTAAAAACGATGGCATACAAATAAATAATGGCGACGAGGTCATCGTCACCACTAAAAATATACAAGGCGAAGACGGCTTAATCCCCTCACAATACACCAAGTTACATAAAGATATGAAAGTGGGACAGCGTATATTATTAGACGACGGTAAAATGGAATTACGTGTTACCGCTATTAATAAAACAGAACTGGCTTGCACCGTAATTTACGGCGGTTATTTAACCAATAAAAAAGGTATGAACCTGCCAGACACACAAGTTTCTAGCCCCTCCTTAACCCAAAAAGACCGTGATGATTTACAAATAGCCATACAGTGTGATGTTGATTTTATCGCGCTAAGTTTTGTACGTAATGCCAAAGACATTGTTGACCTAAAAACCGAAATGAACAAGTATGATGCAGACATACCCATTATTGCCAAAATAGAACGCCCCGAAGCCATAGACAACATTGACGAAATACTGGACGAAACCTACGGCATTATGATTGCCCGTGGCGATTTAGGCATAGAATTAGCAGCAGAAAAAGTACCGTTATTACAAAACATGCTCATTAACAAAGCGCGCATAAAACATAAACCCGTTATTGTTGCCACACAAATGATGGAATCAATGATAGAAAACTCGCGCCCGACCCGAGCAGAAGTAGGCGACGTTGCCAATGCCGCCATGCAAGGTGCCGATGCGGTAATGCTATCGGGTGAAACATCGGTAGGACAATACCCACTGCAAACGGTAGAATATATGGACAAAATTGTTCGAGAAATTGAGCAAAACAATCAAAACCAAACAGCATCACTAGGTAACAACCATAAAGAAGACTACAGAGGTTTGCGCGAAAGCATGTCGCACGCCGCAATGGGTTTAGCACAAGACTTGTTATTGCAAGCCTTGGTTGTCCCTACTAAGTCTGGCACCACGGCACAAATATTGTCATCGTATCGCCCATCGTCGGTGGTTTTAGGTGTTAGCCACAATATTAAAACCTGCCGTAAACTATCTTTAAATTGGGGCGTATTACCCTTTTATATGGACACAGAAAAGTTTAAAAATTGGCGCGAATTAACCGCCAAAATAAAAGAACAATGCAACCTGCTACAAAGTGGCGACAGAGTTTTAATGGTTTCTGGCTTTCGGGCAGACAAAGATAAATCTGAACCGGTTTTAAAACTGTTATTTATTTAGTTTTTTGGGCTTATCAAAATGTGCTCCTGCCATTTTGATATACCTACCTCCCTGTAGGCATATCAAAAAATGCTCCTGCCATTTTGATCGTCCTACCTCCCTGTGGCATATCAAAAAATGCTCCTGCCATTTTGATCGTCCTACTTTCCCTATAGGCAAAAAAAAACCACAGCTTGTAGGCTGTGGTAAAAGGAGAACATTTAATGAATAATGTTATTTAATAGAACCCTATTATTCCAAATAGTTCAATTGATTACTAAAAAACTAATCATTAAGTGACCTTAATTAATACCATTGCTCAGTATATTATTATAATTAATGATGTCCCCAGCCGTGACGGCCTTCTTTACGTTTATTCATAAATTCTGCAATTTTATCTTTTTGTTTTGCATTTAAAGATGCATGAAACACAACCAATTTATCAATAACGGGCTCTGCACTTAATTCTAAAGTGTCTGTTTTACTTTTAAATAACGCTAAAATGTCAGCCTTATTCAGTTTGTCACTTTTAATCATTGTTTCAATTTGGCTAAAATTTGCCACTCTGTCTTTATGCATTGCTTTACGTGCAATTAATACTTCGTCCCTTACATCGTTTAATTTTGCCTCTTGGCTTTCGTTTAAATCTAACTTGTTACTAATTTTAGAGCTTATCCAATCTGCCTTATCTGCTGTGCTGTGATTAAAGCACCCAACTAAGCCCAGTAATAAAGTAGATGTGATAGCTATTAAAGCCATTTTCTTTTTAGAAATCATAATTTTCTCTTTGTTTTTTTATTAAAAGTGAGGCTATTTTAAAGTTGAAGCCGTGCTACATCTTTTCAATTGGGTAACACTTTGTATCAAACTGTAACAATGGCATGGAATACAAAATAAATGCGTTAGAATAAACCCATGACATATTTACTAATAGATGACGATGAAGAAATAGGTGAGTTATTGCAAGAATACTTTGCACAATTTAATATTAAATTGCTAACCGCCTTAAAACCGTCTTTGGGTTTTGAACTACTAAAAACACACCAACCACAATGTTTAATACTAGACGTAATGTTGCCCGAAATGGACGGTTTTGAGGTATTAAAAAAAATACGTAAAACATCCAACCTGCCCATAATAATGCTAACAGCAAGGGGCGATGTAACCGACCGCATAGTGGGTTTAGAAATAGGCGCAGACGACTATTTACCCAAACCCTTTGAACCGCGCGAGTTAATGGCAAGATGCCAAAGTTTAGTGCGCCGAGCTAAACCCGAAAAAAACAACAATAACCTTATCCAATTTAGAGGGTTAATAATCCACACCGAAAATAAGCAAGTTTTTATAGATGAAAAATTGTGCAAACTAACGTCTATGGAGTATGAAACCTTGGCCTTACTGGCAAGCAACCCAGGTAAAGTATTTAGCAGAGACGATTTACTAAACGAATTAAAAGGCATCGATACCGAACTGTTTTCACGTTCTATCGACATTATGGTTAGCCGTTTAAGGCATAAAATTAAAAATAATAACAACCGTCAATACATACAAACCGTATGGGGACGCGGTTACCAATTTGTTGGCGAAAAACTATGAACATATTCCCTTTTAAAGACAAAGTGCATTCATTAAGTTTAGGTGCGCGTATTGTTTGGGTGTTTATTTTTACCGCTGTTTTTTCTATCTTTATTTTTAGCAGTGCATTTAAATTATTAACTAAAGACGACCAAACCCACGTACTGCCAAAAATTGTTGCCGACTATGC
>CAZPSE010000018.1:6218-35386 GCA_964589575.1 uncultured Gammaproteobacteria bacterium
CAACAAACACAAACCATCACTTTTATTGTGTCCTTTAGGCACGCGCCACTTCAATTTGGTTTTATTTTTGCAACCTTTATATTGTCGTTGGTTTTAGTTATTTATGTGGCTTACCTCTTGGTTCGTTATTTAATTGCTCCCATTCACGATATTAAACAAGGGGTCGCCAACTTTGCCAAAGGTAAGCTTAGTTATCGTATTGTTAAAAAACGCAATGATGATTTAGGTGAGCTAACCGAACAAATTAACCAAATGGCAGGCCAGTTAGATTCTATATTGCAAGCCAAACGGCAATTACTGTTAGCCATAAGCCACGAGTTAAGAACCCCCATGACGCGCATGAAAATAGCGTTAGATTTACCCTTTACTGATAAAAATAAAAGCCGCTTTAATGACTCTTTAAACCAAATGGAAAAACTACTGGCAGAGTTATTAGAAACCGAAAAACTCTCGGGCGAGCATCAAACCCTTAGTTTTCAAAACGAATCTTTAAATGAACTGATTACAACTTTAGTAGATGAAGAATATGCAAATGAAAATTTAAAACTCACCTTAACCGCGCAAAATACCCACGCCAATATAGACACCATGCGCATACGCCTATTACTAAGAAACCTAATTGGTAACGCTATTAAATACGGTTTAGCCAAACCTATAACCCTATCAACCAAGCAAAATAACAACCAAATAGTTATAACCGTAATAGACCAAGGCGAAGGCATTAGCCAGGCAAGTTTAAGCCAAGTGTTTGAACCTTTTTATAGAGAAGACCCATCACGACAGCGGCAAACAGGTGGCACCGGCATGGGGTTGTATTTAGTAAAATTAATTGCCGAAGCGCATCAAGGGTCGGTAGCAATAGTCAGTAAAAAAGGCCAAGGTACTCAAGTAAAGGTGGTGCTACTTAAAAGTAGGCAAGGGGTCGACGATTTAGCCTGTTTTTAGCAGTTTTCGGACAGCCTCTTAAAAAACTAAAGCACCCAATTAATACTTGGTGCTAATTGTTTTTTAAATTTATCCAACGCTTCGCCTTTATTACCCACCACCGCCATCATGCCCTTATCTATAGGAAACAACTGGGCATCGAACCGGTCATTACTAAAATGGCTGGCATTAACTTGAGTCGCATTAGGAATTAAAAAAACAGTTACCGCCCCTTTACTGCCAGCCATAACTAAATGTACGCCATCGTCGCCCCCTACCGCACAGCTACCAACGTAATTAAAACGGGCATCGGCTAGGGTTAATTTACCACCAAAGTTTTTAATAATTTTATTGGCATCGCTAACACTTTTATTTTGATCTGCCAGTAATTTGGTTGGTTCGTTAATAACATGGGCAAGCACGTCATTTTGTAATACGGTTAACGATGAAGTTGGTGATAAAAAAGTAAAAACCATGCTAAAAATAATTAACACACTAGCCACCATGGCCAGCATTTTTTTATTCCAGTTACGCTCTGTATTATATTGCCCCAGTGTTTGGTTTAATTTAATACGTTCTGCCAAACCCGTTGGCGTTTTAACATTCATTGCGGTGGCAAGTTGTTTGTCAAAATCTAACAGTTCATCTACAAGCTGTAAATTTTCTTTAGATGCGTTTTTTTCGTCAAAAAAATCTTTATCTTTACAGTTTGGATCGCTAAAAGCGTTTTTTCTAAATTTTAATTCATCCATTACTTGCACCTCTATGTTCTACCTTTTCCAAAAGGGTGGTTTTCAATTTGTTTCTGGCTCTAAATAAGCGTGTTAAAACCGTATTTTTATTTAACCCTAATATATTGGCTATTTCGTCAGTACTAAAACCATCATTAACTTGTAGCATTATGGGTTCTCTAAACTCTACTTCTAAATTTAAAATGGCTTGTTGTAAAATTCTTATTTCTAGCTGTTGCTCGGTACTTTGTTGTGGGTTTTCTATTTCTAAGTCGCTTATGTCATCAAATGGGGGTTGGTATTTTTCGTATTGTCTGGCATTTTCTCGTCTTAATATGGTTATTAACCACGCTTTTACTGACTTTTCGTCTTTTAAATTTTCAAAAGACTTCCACGCCCTTAAATAGGTTTCTTGTACTAAATCTTCTGCCATCGCTTTGTTTTTGCATAACCAAAAGGCATAGCGGTAAATGTCTTTATATAAAGCGTTGGCGATTACGTCGAATCTTTTTTGTTTAGTTATCATGTCTTAATAGAACGGGAAACTTGTTTTTATATTCCCACAAAAAAATATTTTTTATTTTTTGGGAAATAAAATTTCAAACATCAGGTCTTTTATTTTAGCAGGGTGATTTCCTTAAAGACATCATCGCTGTTTTATTCAATCACATAGAGATAAAAAAATGAAAACATCAACAGTAAGCAGTGCGGCAATTACCGGTTTATTAGCTTTAGGTTTAACAGTAGCTTCTCCATCTGCATTTGCAGGTAAAGAAGGCTTTGAAAAGTGCCAAGGCATTGTTAAAGCAGGCATGAACGATTGTGGAACCAGCAAGCACGGTTGTTCTGGTAACGCTAAAACCGACAGCATGGCAGAAGAGTGGATTTATGTACCAAACGGTACGTGTAGCAAAATTGTTGGTGGCAAAATTAAATAACATTAGCAAATAATGGTCATTAAAATAAATTGATGAAAACCACTAATTCTATCAAGGGCGCAGGCATTGGCCTAAGATCTGAACATTATCAAACCATTTTAAATGAGCGCCCAAGTACCCCTTGGCTTGAAGCGCTTACTGACAATTATATGGGGGCAGGTGGTTTGCCCCTTTACCATTTAGAAAAAATTCGCGAACATTACCCCATTACTTTTCATGGTGTTGGTTTATCACTGGGTTCTACCGACCCTATCAATAAACAATACCTTAGCCAATTAAAAGCACTCGTCAATCGTTTTGAACCGGTTCACGTGTCTGACCATTTAGCGTGGGTGTCGGTAAATAATCACTACGCGCACGAGCTATTACCCTTCCCCTACTCTCAAGAAGCACTCAATTTAATTGCCAATAAAATTAACCAAGTGCAAGACTTTATGGGAACCCCTTTAATAGTAGAAAACCCTTCTACTTATTTAGAGTTTAAGCAGTCCGAAATGCCCGAATGGCAATTTATACAAGAACTAATCGCCAAAACAGGTTGCCAATTATTATTAGATGTAAACAACATTTATGTAAGCGCAACCAATCATGGTTTTAGCACAGACGAATACATTAACGCCATTCCAGCTGCATCCGTTAAAGAAATACATTTAGCCGGTTATGAAGAAAACGAACACTACTTGTTTGATACCCACGGCTACAAAATACGCGATGGCGTATGGGATTTGTATAAAAAAACCATCGCAACACTAGGCAATATACCAACATTAATAGAGTGGGATACCGACATACCCGAATACACTGTTTTACAAAAAGAAGCCAGTAAAGCCCAACACTATTTAAACCAAAATAACCGCTAATTTACTAACCCCTAATCTATATTAAGGAAATTTAATGAACAAATTCTTATTAGTCATCGTGCTGCTGTTTTTACACACCACAACCTACGCTGCAACAGTGCCCTTTCATTTAAGTATTACAGGTGCCAATATAAATTTAAGCAAAAGCCTAAAATTAAGTGATATTGGCGAAGGCATCAATAAAATACAGTTTGATTTTGAAAGTGACAAAGGTGAAAAATACACCTTTGATCTTAATTATAAAACACTAGCCAGTAATCGTTCTTACCCAACCAACTTAGACATAACCTTAAAAGACGGTAATGGAAAAAAGCTGGGGTACTTATTTTTTGCTATTAACAATGTAAACTACTTAAAACAAATGGGCGTGTTTGGGCTAATTGTTAATGTAGACGGTCAACCTGTTGATATAAAATTTACATTTGATTACAACAAAAAAGGCAATTTTAGCGTTGCCAATTTAGAAAAAGAACGTTTTGTACAAGACACATTAGTGCCTAAATTCAACTTCCAAATGATACGCCCTGTTATTGTTCCACAGGTTTCTCATGGTAAACGCTCTGTTACCTATAAATTAGACAACCACCCTTTTGCGGTTAATTACACACTAAAAGACCTTAAAAATGGCTTAGTACAGTTTGAATACAACCTATACCAAACAGATAACAACCAACAACAATTATTAAAACGGGTATATGTACAAGCAGACAGCCTAGCAACATTAAGAGAGGCGATGTTTGCAGGTAAATATTTTCATGAAACAGTAGGCACCTTTAAATTGGTTTTTTACCCAGCAATGGGGCAAACAGAGCCAAAATAAACGTAGCTAGCCGTGAAAAATTTAAAAAAATTAGAAACTACTTTTTTGCACGCTATTTTTGACGGGCCTAAAAACAATAAAGCCATAGATGAATTAGCGGCGCAAATAATCGCCAAACAAACGTTAACAACAAAACAACAAATAGCCATTTACCGCGACAGCGCAATGGGTGGCCTTGTAAATGCTTTAGCCAGCCTTTACCCCGTTTGTTTACAATTAATTGGCGAGCCATTTTTTAACGCCATGGCAACACAGTTTATATACCAACAAACATTGCCCTCGCCAGATATTGGCGACGCAGGTCAACACTTTCCCAATTTTATTAAAGCTTTTAAACCTGCGCAAAGCATTATTTACCTAGCCGATATTGCCCAACTGGAGTGGTATTGGCATAAAGCATTTAATGCGACAGATAGTGACGCTTTAAATTTAGAAGCTATAGCGAAACTAACTGAAAAACAACATGAACAGCTGTGTTTTACATTAGCACCCAGCGCATTTTTACTGCAATCACCCTACCCAATACAACACATTTGGCAAAACAACCAAAATAATGAACAAAGCGAAACCATAGATATAAAAAACGGCAAAGCCCGTTTATTAATTTGGCGTTTTGGCTTTGACATGCGTATAGACAGTTTGAATGAAGACCAATGGTCTTTTTTAAGCACCTTACAAACACCACAACGCTTTAGCCAAAATTGTGAACAACTACTAAAAAATCAACCTCACTTAGACATTCCATCACTAACTGCACAAGCCGTTCAAAACGGTTGGATAGCAAACTTTCACTTACAGCCATAATGTCTTGGTCAATATTGAACCACCTTATTGCATACTATTAATTTATTGCTAACAAAAGCTGCATATTGTAATACAATAGTTACTATAAGTAACACGGTGAAATATATGAAAACAGATATGATAAGCACAAGAATTGACCACAACATGAAAATTGAATTTACACATGTTTGTGAAGAAATTGGATTAAACCCCTCTCAAGCCATTAAGCTCTTTGCAAAAGCAGTTATCAACCATGGTGGAATTCCATTTGAGCTCAAAGCAAAACAACCAAACAACATTACGGCTCAAGCAATACATGAACTTGTGACAGGAAAAGGCAATAAAAGTAATAGCACGGCAGAATTATTTAACCAGCTTAATGCTGATTTAGACAATGCTTGAAATTGTTTACTCTACACAGTTTAAAAAAGATTTTAAGAAAGCTAAAAAGTTACCAATACCCGATATAAAAGAAATATTTAAAGTTATTAGCACTTTAGAAAATAATAAATTACTGAGCGAGAAGTACAAAGACCATGAATTGACAGGAGATTGGGCAAAATTTAGAGAATGCCACATTAAGCCAAACCTACTATTGATTTATAAAAGCAGTATGGATGAATTGCTTTTAGCAAGACTTGGATCTCACAGTGAATTGTTTTGATTTATACGTTGTTCAATTTATATAACACGGTAACAAACCACCAAGTATCTGCATAAAAAAACTACACCACTTTGTCAAAAATGTTTCTTATCCATACTATTTTCACAAATATTCATTCATATCAAACGTGCAACGGCAACTTTGCTAAAATAGCTTATTCTCTATTATTGCTAAGATCATTTTAATGACTGATATTAAAAAAGGCGCGCTTGTTGTATATAAAGCAAAAGCCGCTATTGTTACCGACGTAAACGACAAAATAGAAATATTATTTTTTAAAACCACCAAACGTGTGCGTGATAAAGACGTAGTATTTTTACACCCAGGGCCATTTAAAGAAGTAGACGATATAAAAAAAGAAGTGCCAGAAAAGCTGGACACGCTAGACGAAACGTTAGAATTGCTAGAAGAAGAAACCGTCACATTAGAAGAATTGGCCGACTATTTATACGGCGACTACAGCCCACAAAGCGCATGGTCTACATGGATGTTATTAGACGATGGCCTGTATTTTGAAGGTGACACAAACGCCATTAAAGTACGCCCAATGGCAGACATAAAACACGACGAAGTAGAACGTGCCGAAAAACAACAAAAAATACAAGAACGCTATTTATTATTAGAACGCATAAAAACCAATAAAATTATAGACAGTGACCACCCACACTTAGTAGAAATAGAACAAGTAGCCTGTGGTGAACGTGACAAAAGCCAATTATTAAAAGTATTAGGCTTGTTTCAAACCAAAGAAGAAGCCCACAAACTATTAGTATGGCTGGGCTATTGGAAGCCAGAATACAACGCATGGCCACGTCGTTTAGGGGTAAATATCACCACCCCAAACTTTGACTTGCCAAAACCTGTGGCAGAACCAGAAAGTTTTGTACGACATAATTTGACGCACCTAAAAGCATGGGCGATAGATGACGAAGGCAATACCGACCCAGATGATGCAATATCATTAGAGGGTAATAAAGTATGGGTACACATTTCAGACGTGTCCTCTTTAGTCGCCCCAGATAGCGAGTTAGATATTGATGCCCGAAGCCGTGGCGCAAACCTATACTTGCCAGAAAAAACCGTACACATGTTGCCTATTGGCATTACCGAGCAACTGGGTTTAGGTTTGCACGAAACCAGCCCCGCTTTAACCATCAGTTTTGTAGTGGCTGACGATGGCCAATTAAACGATATAGACGTGTGTTTTTCTACCGTAAAAGTAGACCGCATTACTTACGGCTTTGCCGACGATAATTTAGACACCACCTTTAAAGACTTTACAACCATTACCGAACGATACAAACAAAAACGCTTGGCTAACGATGCAGCCCAACTCGACTTTCCCGAAGTGAATATGCACATTGTAGATGGCAAAGTATCTATTGTGCCTATGAGCAAAGGCGGTAGCCGCGACATTGTTATGGAGTGCATGGTAGCCGCTGGTGAAGCAATATCTACTTTTTGTTTAGACCAAAATATCCCAGTCGCTTTTGCATCACAACCCACACCAGACGAGATTCGTGACCCACAAACCCTATCAGAACATTACGATTACCGCATGTTGTTTAAACGCTCTACCCAAAGCACCACGCCATCGTCTCATTTTGGTTTAGGTTTAGAGCAGTATTCTAGAGTTACCAGCCCAATGCGCCGTTATTTAGACACGGTATTGCACCAGCAAATACGCGCCTTTTTAACAGGCCAACCGCTAATAACTAAAGAAGCAATGGTAGAACGCATTGGACTGGCAGACGAAGCCTCTTTCGCCATGCGAAAAGCCGAGCGATTTTCGCGACAGCATTGGACGTTAGTTTACTTTTTACAAAACCCAGACTGGTCTGGCGAGGCGGTTGTAATGGGTAAAAACGATTATAAAATGACCGTATCAATTGCAGAGCTTGGTTTTGAGCTTAAGATGGGGGTTAAAGACGGCGTAGAATTAGACGATGTGATTACACTTTCATCGCCTAAGGTCGATATTATTAACTTGGATGTAAAGTTTAAACATTAACGGTTACATTTAAATAGCAAGGGGTGTTTACTAACCTACACCAATGTTACACTCCAAGGAATAGCTGTTCAATCTCTACTTTTAACTTCAGTTATTAATGGGCAGGTTACACTGAGCAGAGATACTTTACACCGCCAAATTAAAATGTATAATTTAACTTGTAATACACCCTCGTTTTATTCATGCTAGATGGGTTAACGTAGGAAACGGGACAACCTGGTAAGGTCCTAAACCCCTCCATTTTCTATCTGATTTTCATTGAATTTTGTAATTACTAAACATTTTACTATTAATCATAGTATTTCTATAACAAGAAACACTGTCTTAAATATCTTATAAAGGTGTGCAACAATCGCTACCAATAACTTAACCGTTCAACAACAAAAAATAGATATTTTCGATAAAAACAATAAGTTTGGCTGGATTGGGTTATTTATACTTTGGTTCGCTTTGTTAATGGCGTATGGATTCCCATACAATACGACTGCTATCATTTTAGTTTCGTTTGCTCTTTTGGGCGTTTTTTTACATTTTCTAAGTTACTCTTTATACCAAAATTGGGGGCAAAAAAACCTTTCAACCTCATTCATTAAGACTAGAAAAAGGTGGCATTACACTTTTGTCTTATTGTCAGCATACAATGGAATAATAGTCGGAATTTCTCCTTTATTTTTGCTCAATCTAAATGATATATCGATGGTTTTTTTAATAACTTTTCTAATTATTTTACCTATATTTGGCTCGGCAGTTATTTCAGGAACCTCAAAAATCGTCCATATAGTCTGGACATTGACGACTACCCAGATAATAGCATTCATGTTGATTTTTAGTAACAATCAAGATTTTATGCTTCTTGGAATAATGATTGAAATAAGCGGAGTTCCTACTGCAATATTAATGAATTTATATTTTAATAACCTTTATTCCGAATCAATTAACTTAAATTTAAGTAACAAAAAATTACTCGATGAAACTGAACATTTAAAAAAAATAGTCTCCGAGGAATCTGCCGAAAAAACATGGTTAATGCGTACAATGAGTCATGATTTGAGCCAACCTGTACAAGCCCTTAATATATTTTTAGATAGTTTAAAGTTAGAGGTTAAAAACCCCAAGCAGCTTGGTATTTTAAACAAGGCAAAACAATCTAGCCAAGAGTTAACAGGGCTTTTAAAATCATTAATGGAAATAGGAAAGCTAGAATCTAGCGATTTACAGACGCATATTCAAGCAGTTAACTTGTCAACAATTTTACAAAATTTAATCGATGAAACTAATAATCAGGCTCAAAAAAAACAAATTAACATTATTAATTTAACAGCGGAAACAATTGTTTTTTCTGACAAGATATTATTAACTAGAATAATTAGAAATTTATTGATAAATGCAATTTACCACAATGAAAATTGCCAAATTTATTTAAAAACAACACAAGAAAAGAACAAAGTAAAGTTAGATATTTATGACACTGGAAAAGGCATTAAACAGGCAGACTTAAATAAAATTTTTGACCCATATTATCAAACCAACCATATTAATGAAGGCTTTGGTCTGGGTCTTTCATTAGTGAAAAAAGCAACCAAAGTACTAAATATTCCAATAAGCGTTTCTAGCAAAGTCTCATATGGAACATGTTTTAGCTTAAAACTAGAAGCGATTACTACCTAATATTTTATGAGATAATTTCCCTGCTTGAGTACGATTTTCTACATCTAAAATATTTAATATATTGCTAACATACTGCTTGACTGTACCTATTGAAAGAAATAGTTTTTCTGCAATTTGCTTATTTGAGTAGCCCTCACCAAGTAAATATAAAATTTTCATTTGCTTCAATGATAAATCTGTATGGATAGCTGTTTCATTTACACAAACCCCTAGTTTTTGAATATATCTTTCGCCATTCAAAACTATTTTTACGGCTTCTAAAATCTCTTCGCCACTACATAATTTACAAATGTAACCAGATGCACCAGCTTTAAGACATGCCTGAGCTACGGTAACGGATTGATTTGCTGAAACTATTAGAATGGGTGCATCTGTTTTTTTAGTGAATTCTGAAACACTTAAAATTCCTGACATATTAGGCATATCCAAATCTAACATAATAAGATTAAGATCTTCAGCTAGTATTTTAAGTACGCTTTCTTTATCTTCTGCAAATTTAACTTCTGTAATTTCAGGTAACTGTTGAATCCAAATAGACATACTGTCTCGAAATAAAGCATGATCATCGGCAAGCAAAATTTTCATTTGTTCAGCTAACCCTTAATATAGGTTGATTTATATACAGTATTAGTCAAAAACTAACTTTAGTTAATTGTACTCCTTATATGAATTTAAGTATCCTATACATTGCTTATAAATACTTTATAAGCTTTTTTAATTAAAGGAAAGTAAAACATGAAAATCAAAACTATTTTAATATCATCTGCATTACTATTTGTAACTCTGCCTGCTAGTGCAAGTATCTTTGGACCTGCGAATCATGGCGGATTCAGTATCTTTGGGCCTGCGAGTCATGGCGGATTCAGTATCTTTGGGCCTTCGAGTCATGGCTCATGGGGAATTCAACCAACAGCAACACATAAATTTGTTGGCCCTAATGGAATTGAAGTCGTTCAATGTATTTTAAAGAAAGATATACCCGCTTTAGTTGAAGGCATTGAAAACTGTGAAAAAGCTGGCGGAAAAGTTGCCGTTAAAAAATAAATTTAATTATTAAGTTTAAATAGGATTTTTAATTTATTCCAAATAATTCTATTTAAACTTAAGGACGTAACCAATGAAATATTTAATTTTTATAGCAATACTGATTTTCACAAACTTGAGTATAGCCCAAACACACCTAATTACTTTTGCAGCTTGTCCGCCTTGGAAAAAAATTATTGGTCAGCCAGATATAACTCAAAAAATGGCACAGGCCTGTAAGCTTGACACTGAAAACATTCAACGGAGCTTTCAAGTAGCATTTAATATACCCAAAAAAAACATACACCAACACCTTAACGAAACAGCAACGTATAAAGATGTTACTAATACGCTTACCCGACTTAGTCAAACAATAAAACCCGAAGATACAGTTTTTATTTATATCAATGCTCATGCAGATATTATTAATTCACTCTATCGTGGCTATTCCGTTCATGATGAATCAATAGCATGGTATTCAAAAAACCAACCAGACGCATCAAAAACAGCAGACTCTTCTACAGGCATCATGAATATTAGAACATTACGAGATTTAATAGATGATATACCCGCAAAACAAAAAGTTACTATTATTGATGTTTGTCATGCCGCAGGTGGAATTGATGATTTTAAAACTGATATTGCTTATGCAGGTGTAAATGGTGGTAAACAAGCCATTATTTTTAGTGCTGAAAAAGACCAAATTGCTAATTTTACGGCTAATATGAAAAATGCATTATTTACAGAAAACTTGAGCAGAGCCTTACTTTCTGGTAAATATAAAAATTTAACAGATGCTTTCCTATCCGCCAGAATAAACACACATCGTCAAGCTAGAAACCAATGTATGGAAGGCCATTCTCTTAAAGAAATGCTTAAAAACTCTGATGACTACCTTAAAGCGTGCACTCAAAAGCCAATTAGTTTTGATCCTTTTGGACTAATGGATAGTTTAACTTTAAAGAATGTTAAAAAAGTTGTTCAATAATGTTTAAACAAGAAGCTTTAATTTTCTGCACATTAATGCTTTTTACCGTCACTTCACTGGCAGAATTAAAGAGTCATGCTAGTATAGGATTCTTTGATAATAATGGTGTTGTCGATACCCGCACAATTAGCTCAAATATATTCGCTAGTTATAAGGTTAGTAACAAGTATCTACATGCTAATCTAAAAAACTCATACAATGAATTAAATGGTAAAGAAGTAAATAGTGAACACAGCTTAGAATTGGTCGGAAAGATATTTTTACCAGAAACACATCGCTATTTTATAAAAAATAAAATACGACTACTCAATAATGACCACGAAAATATAAACCATGAACAATTCTATATTTTAGCACTAGGCTATAAATTTAGTGAACAAAATAATCCCTACCAATTTGAAGTATCGTCAGGGATTGGTGAGCATAAAATAAATTATACTCATAAAAATATTGAACCTCTTAATCAAACTACTTTTTATTTTAATCTAGAGACAAAGTATCCTGTACATAAACACTTAGACTTTTCATTTGATAATGCACTTTTTTATGGTTCACAAATAACTAAAAACATTGCTAATATACAAATTACAACACCTATCACTACCGCAGCTAGCCTTGCTTTTACAGTTAAGTATCAATACAACTCGGATGCCCTTTCTCAAATAACTTACAGTCGTCAAACACAACTTCATTTTATATATACGTTCATGTAACGCCTAAATGACTCTCCAAAAGTTGATCATCAAGATAAGCGTTAAGTAATACCATTGGTTATTTAAGGAAGAACGGATTAACTACGCAGTCAATGGTCATTCCATTGATAAGGGATACAACGCAGCAGATGTGCGCTTGAAAGATTGCCTTACGGGGCTTAGCCCAAGTTTCATCTAGCGTCGTTATACTTTTTTGCGGTATCGAGATGGCACTGCAAAAGCAAGCCCTGATTAACAACAGCCACCATCATCACCATTATTATTGCTGTTAGCCGTGGCTTGGGACGATGAAAATGGCAACGCTGTACCGCAATCTTGATAAATACCGTAATGGGTGTCCCAATTACCAATAAAGTCAAAATACGGTTTTAAACGGCTTTGGTTTAACATGCGGTAGGTATTGCCACAAACAGGGAAAATTTTGCCTTTTTCTATAACATGGTGGTTATCTAGGGCAAATACTTTTTCATTATCTACTATGCCACCTTTGTAAATTACCGCTTGCCCGTAGTCTTCGCAATGGCTTTCTAGCTCGGCTATTTTAAATAATCGGTAGGTTGCCGAGTAAAAATCTATGTGGTCTATTTTGGCTTGCAATGTGGCATTATCTACCGTTATTACGCTGTCTTTTACTAGGCGCGGGTCGTTAAAGCCGCATTGTTTAGCTAGGTTGATAAAGTCGTTCCAATACAATGCGCCGCTTAAACATTCGCCGTACAGGTCTTCGTCTTCTACTAATTTTTGCTCTACACGTCGGCTTGAATACACGTCAGAAAAGTACATTTCACCACCCGGTTTTAACATGCGGTAGGCTTCTTTAAACACCGCTTCTTTGTCTGGTGATAAATTCACTACGCAGTTGGAGATTATAATATCGAAGTAGTTATCTTCTAATCCTAATTCGTGCAACTTTTCTATATAGCCTTTTTTAAAGCTTACATTGCTTTTTTTGTAACCAAATTTTTCACGGTGATATTCGATGTGTTTATTGGCCACATCCAGTTGTTCGTCGGTCATATCGACACCCACCACTTCGCCTTCTTCACCCACTAATTGCGCCAGTGCGTAACAGTCTTTACCCGAGCCTGAGCCTAGGTCTAATATTTTCATGCCTTTTAGTAACTCTGGGCTTACCATGCCACAGCCGTAATACTTTGCCATTACTTCGTCGTGTATATTGCTTAGTATTTTTTTCATGTAATTGGGCATGCTTTCGTCGGTGCAACAGGCGTTGGTTTTTAAGTCTTCGCTTTTGTTTAGGGTTTCACCGTAATATTTTTTAACTTGCTCGTACATATTTCTCTTCTTTTTTAGATTTTTTTACATAAATGAACACAGATAAACGCGGATTTTAAACACTTTTTTAAATAACCATTGCAAGGGGTCGACGCTAAAGTGCATTTTTAACACCATTTTTTTCCGTTTTATCCGCGCTCATCCATGTAAAACATTATTTGTCTTCGCTAATTTTGCTAGATACCGGCCCCGATTGGTCTTTATACTTTGCGTCTTTGCGTTCTCGGTACGGTTTATCTGCGGGGCTTGTCATGGTTTCAAAACTGATTGCGCCTATCGCCATGTTAGGGCGTAATGCTAATGGCAGTTGCCCTGCGTTGTAAAATTCTAAAACAATATTGCCACTCCACCCAGGGTCTATGCGGTGGGCGGTCATGTGTACCATTAAACCCAAACGCGCAAGGCTAGACCGGCCATCTAACCACGCCACTAAATTATCTGGCACGGTTATAGACTCGTAAGTTATGCCTAAGGCAAGCTCTCCGGGGTGTAAATAAAAAGCATCGCCATCGGCAACTAATATTTCGTCGCTCATTACTTTATCTATGGCGGCGTTCATTTCTGCCCTGCCGCCGCTTAAATCTATATGCGGTGTATTGTGGATATTAAAAACTCTAAAGCGGTCGCCCAATTTTAAATCTACCGTTACGCCACTTATACCGTCATCACTTGGTCGCGGTTCTATTTTAATATCGCCAGCGTCTAGGGCTTTCACAATATCTTTGTCGCTTAGTCTCATTTATATTTACCCGTGACTTTTTATTTTTGATTAAGCCTTTTATTATAACGTAAATTAACGCCTAAAAAGCCTTCTAGCCTTGCCTACTATGGATGTAGATACACAGAACTGCTTAAAGTATTATTCCTACATTCATTATGAAAGAACTGATTAACTGGAGCTTTCAAACTATTAGTATTAAGCCTTGCTCGTTTTGGTGCTTTTTCAAAACTAGCAAGGCTTACAGGCGACAGGTGATTACGTTATCTGATAATGCCCTAATAACCCCTAAACTGTTGCCTACATGAAACTAGGTACTTAGCAATGCAGAAGCATAATTGCAGGCGACCCATTGGTAGCAAGGGGTCGACGATTGAGGGGGTTTTTAGACCTTTATAAAAACTAACTTAGTCGTTAGAAATAACAATAGAAGGAAACTGCGTGGTGTAATCTTTTGCTTGGTTGGCTAATTTAGCTGATGTCTTTCGTGCAATCTCACGATAGATTTGTGAAATTTTATGATCAGGATCTGCCACTACGGTGGGCTTGCCGCTATCTGTCTCTTCACGTATGCGTATATCTAAAGGCAGTGCGCCTAAAAAGTCTACATCGTACTGTTCTGACATACTGCTACCACCACCAGAACCAAATATATGTTCTTCATGACCACATGCACTACAAATATGTGTGCTCATGTTTTCTACAATGCCCAGTATTGGTACTTCTACCTTTTGGAACATTTTTAAACCTTTACGCGCGTCTAATAGTGCAATGTCTTGTGGGGTAGTTACAATTACCGCGCCCGATACGGGTATTTTTTGCGCTAGTGTTAGTTGCGTATCACCTGTACCTGGTGGTAGGTCGATGATTAAATAATCCAAGTCTTTCCATTTAGTATCGTTTAGCAACTGTTCTAACGCTTGGGTTACCATCGGACCACGCCAGATCATTGGGGTTTCTTCGTCTACTAAAAAACCAATCGACATGGTTTGTACGCCGTAATTGACCATTGGCTCTAGGGTTTTTCCGTCTTGAGATTCTGGCGTGCCAGATAAACCCATCATACGCGGTTGCGATGGGCCGTAAATATCGGCATCTAAAATACCTACGCTTGCGCCTTCTTGGTGCAGTGCTAACGCCAAGTTAACAGTAGTGGTAGATTTACCCACACCACCCTTGCCAGACGCTACTGCAATTATGTTTTTAATATTATCTAAACGTTTAACGCCTTTTTGAACACCGTGAGACGATATTTTAGTTGTGATATTAATTTCTACCGACGATACGCCCTTTAGGCTACTAACACTTTTGCTTAAGGCTGCTTTTATCTCGTCGTGAAAACTTTTTGCAGGGTAACCCATAACAATTTTGATGGTCACTTTATCGCCATCAATATCAATGCCTTTTACGGCTTTTGCACTAACCAAATCCCTTTCTAAATGTGGATCAATAAATTCTTTTATCTTCGACTCTATCGCGTCTTTATTTAGTTCTGACATGGGTGACCTTTAGCTAGTATTTCAAAAAACGATATTATACGTGTCTTTTATTATTGATGTAGCATCCTAAGTTTTGTGGGGCTGAATAAGCAAATGCTAATGTAGCTTGGTTTTTTAGTTTCAGTATTTAAACACCTATTCTCCAATCCTTTATATAGCAAGGGGTCGACGCTTTAAGGTGTTTTTACCCTATTTTCTGCTACCTCTTCATCTATGGCTTTTTTTAGTAAATGAATATTACTTGGGTGGGCATAGGTAATAATTTCTTTGCCTTTGGTATCTAACCGTATTGCCATACCTTTTGTTGGGTACAACCAATAAGTGACCGTTTTTGAAATTTGAATTTTTTCGTGGTCCGTTCCAAAACGTTTGTTAATTACCTCCTCGTCTAAATTAACAACGGGTATGTAGGCCATTAGTTTTATGGGTAATAATTGGGCTTTTCTAAAATCTTTAGCACTAAGTGAGTACTTTTTTTCACCGTTTGGCAAGCTTTTAACCCTTGCTTGGTTTTTTTGCCATTGTTGCCAAGGTTGGTTGTTTATGTCTAAATGCAGCACTACTTTGGCGCTTAAACCGGCTTGTTTTACGCTGTTAAAATAGGCTTCTAATGATGCATTGTCATTTTTGTCTACATACAAACCCAGTTTGTAATCACTTTTAAAGGTTGCTTTTACATTTTCTACCGTGTCTTGCCCTATGGTTACGCCCAGCACTTTTATGGTGTTTTCGGTTGGGAAGCTAACAATCCAGGGTACGTCTGGATAGCGTTTTGTGGTGCTTTTTTGGGGGCTGCTTGCTGTAAACCAAAAAATAGCGGCAATAATTAGTAGTGCAATAATGGCGATGGTTTTATTAAGCGTCATTCACTTTACCCCGATAGTATGGCAGATGCTTGCAAGTCTGCATGGTATGACGAGCGTACCATTGGCCCACTGGCTACGTGGTTAAAACCAATTTTATAGGCGTGCTCTTCTAACATTTTAAATTCGGCTGGGGTTACGTACGCTTTTACTGGTAAGTGGTGCGCTGTGGGTTGTAAATATTGACCGATGGTTAACATGTCACATTTATGGTTGTGCAGGTCTTGCATTACTTGTTTTATTTCGTTTAAGGTTTCACCCAAACCTACCATTAAGCCCGACTTGGTTTTTACATTGGGGTAGTCGGTTTTAAAGTTTTTAATTAGGTCTAAAGACCATTGATAGTCCGACCCTGGCCTTGCCTCTTTGTATAAACGCGGTACGGTTTCTAAATTGTGATTAAACACTTCGGGTAAGTTTTTACCCAGTTTTAATAAGGCTACGTCCATTCTGCCTCTAAAGTCGGGTACTAATACTTCTATTTGTAAGCCTGGGTTTTTTTCGCGGGCTAATTTTATGCATTGGGCAAAATGTTCTGCTCCGCCGTCGCGTAAGTCGTCACGGTCTACAGAGGTGATGACCACATATTTTAAGTTCATTAACTTTATGGCATTGGCCAATTTTTTTGGCTCGTCTTTATCTAACGTTAAGGGTTTGCCGTGCGCTACATCACAAAATGGGCACCTTCGTGTACATATGTCGCCCATTATCATAAAGGTGGCGGTGCCGTGCCCAAAACATTCGTTTAGGTTGGGGCAATTTGCCTCTTCACATACGGTGTGCAAGTTATTGTCGCGCAGTAGCTTACGTATGCCGTTTACCTTGGGGCTGGTAGACAGTTTTATACGTATCCAACTTGGCTTTTTTAAGCGCGTATCTAGCTGTTTTACTTTTATGGGTATGCGCGACAATTTTGACTCGCCACGTTGATGCCCGTCACTGTCTTGTCTTGATGGTGCGTTTAAGTTAGAGACATTCATGCCATACCTCGGGTAAATCGTTATTGTTTATTACATTGCTAAATTGAAACTGTGTTTGTATTTGCTTTATTAACGATGTTTTTATTACACTTTGCGTTAATGTTTGGTTTAAACCGGTTGTGTTTATTACTTGCAAACCTTGGTAACCGCAGGGGTTAATGCCGTCAAACGCGGTTAAATCTACGTTTACATTAATACTAATGCCGTGATAACTGCAACTGCGTTTTACCCGTAAACCCAATGCGGCAATTTTAGCCCCGTTTACATAAACACCGGGTGCATTTGGTAACGAGTTGGACTCTACCCCATGGCTTTTTAGCATTTGTATAACCGATTGTTCCATTAAAGTTACAAACTGCCTTACCCCTAAATTATGGCGTTTAAGGTTAAACAGCAAATAAAAAACCCATTGCCCTATACCATGGTAGGTAACTTGCCCACCCCTATCACTTTGTACTATGGGTATGTTTTGGGCATTGAGTATGTGTGTTTTTTTGCCTGCTTGGCCTAATGTGTAAACGGGGTTATGTTGTACTATCCAACATTCATCTAGGGTATCGGTTTGTCTGTTTTGGGTAAATGCTTTCATGGCATTAAAACAGTTTTGATAATCGACAATACCTAACTCGCGTAAAACCACGTCCATATTATTGCCCTAATCCTCATATAGGTAAATTAAAAACGTCGTAGTCACCTTATTGCTGATGAGACGATTTTTAGTTTTACTAGGTGCGTTAAAAGATTGCGGCATTTTATATTTTCTATATAAGCGTTAGGCTATTACAACGCCATTACTACCGATTTACAATCGGTTAATAACTGATAAATTTCATCTAATTGTTTTTTAGATGTTGCCGAAAAATTAATTGAGACCGAATGATATTTGCCCGTTTTACTGAGTTTAATGCTTAGGTCATCTAAAGTTAAACCGTCTACTTTATGTTTAATTAAATGATAAATTTCGGGTTTAAATTCATCACACGCCAAACCCATTGCCTTTACAGCAAAAGCGCACGGAAACTCTAATAATGTTTCTTCTTTAGCCATGGTTATTCAAAGTACATTTTTATGTGATCAATTCCGCGCTTTAAAAAACCACCTGCTTCAATATTATTGGCAGAATAAACGGGCGCACGCGCCACTTCTTTATTATTGTGCGTTATGATTATTTCACCCACTTTATCATGCACGCTTATTGGTGCCAGTATAGAGTTAGGTGCTTCTAAAGTGGCTTTGGTTAGCTTTTCTTGTCCGCGTGGTATCACTACATACAAATCATTTTTAGTCATTAAATTGGTGCTATTTTTGTCACCTTTCCACACCGCAATGGTGTCGATAATTTCATTTTTAGAGTAAAGTTTACGCGAGTCAAAAAAGCGAAAACCAAAAGTTAATAATTTTTGGCTTTCGCGGCTACGCGCTCGTTCACTTTTAGTGCCCATCACCACGCTTATTAAGCGCATGTCTTCTCGTTTAGCAGAACTAACCAAACAATAACCTGCCGCGTTGGTATGGCCTGTTTTTAAACCGTCTACCGTTTTGTCGCGCCACAATAACTTATTACGGTTAGACTGTGTAATGTTGTTAAATGTGTATTTTTTGGTTTTAAAGGTTTTGTATCGCTCGGGGAAATCACGAATAATCGCCCTAGCCAATACCGAAGTGTCGTACGCTGTTGTGTAGTGATTTTTAGCAGGCCAACCTGTTGCATTTACATAGTGCGTATTTTTCATACCCAGTTTATTGGCAAGTTGATTCATATAAATAGCAAAATTATCTTCACTGCCTGCTACATATTCGGCCAATGCAATACTGGCATCATTTCCAGACTGAATAATCATGCCTTTTAGTAAAGACGACAAAGGGATTTGTTTACCCACCTCTATAAACATTCTAGAGCCTTTCATTCGCCAGGCTTTTTCACTAATTAAAACCTCGTCATCAATGCCAATAGAACCATTTTTTAAGGCACTAAAAACTGCGTAAGCTGTCATTAATTTGGTAATGCTGGCAGGTTCTACCCGTTTGTTAGAGTCCTTTTCTTGCAGTATTTGTCCGCTTTGATAGTCTACCAATATATAACTGGTGGCGGCAATGGCGGGGGCTGCAGGTACGGGCACAGGTTGTGCAAAGCTACTAATTGAACACACACTTAACAACAAAAAACTTAAAATCTTTTTCATTAACAATACAACGATAGTTTATTTGCGCTGATTATAACTGTTTCGTAAACCGTTCGCTGTATCCTTGATTAATGTTTTGAGGGCTTCAAAAAAACAACGTTAATATTCTACATTTGGAAAATGCGCCATATCTTTTTGTGCGTTCGCATCGTGAGCAGGTACTAATATAATTTGTGGCTTCAACTTTACCAGCTGATGTACTTTAACAATTTGTGCTGTTACTTTTTCTGGCTCACTATCAATCATTATTTTTGCCAAAAAGTTTTTTTCATAAGGCCCTTCAAACCCTTCGGCTACCCACGTTAAGTCGCCAGTAAAAAAATACCGTTTGTTAGATTTTAAATTTACAAACATACCTATTGAGCCTTTAGTGTGACCATAAAGTGGTACAAGGATAATTGAGCCATCATCAAATACGTCGTAACTTTTTTCAAATACCTCATACGGTATGTCATTAAAATTAAAAAAATTCCATTTAACGGTGCTTGCATCATATTGTTCTTTTATAAACGCTGGGGGCTTAGCTTTAGCATCGGTAGCCGCCTCATGTTCTTTGTTGGTTATCCATACTTTGGCATTGGGAAAATCTTCAATGCCACTTGCGTGATCCCAATGCAAGTGCGACGGTATAATAAAGTCAATTTTACTTGGTGAAAAATTATTTTTTTCCAGTACATTATATAAGGTGTCTACTCGGGTAAAACTGAGCAGTTGTTTTGCTAAAAAATCAAAATGTTTTTGAAATTGTGCCTCAGCTTGTTTCCCTAAACCGGTGTCAAACACAAAGGTTCCTTTTGGGTGCTGTATTAAGACGGCTATATGTGACAGTTTTCGCGTTTTAAACATACTTCCTCCACTATAAACCAGCCCTTCACGAGAGTTTCCAAAAGCTGTTTTTATAATGGATAAAGACAACCCACTTGGTGCAGGAAGGTTGCTTGTATAGTTACTCATTGTTGCCTTTGGATATTGTTTTATATCAATAGCAGACGAACAGGCAACCAAAACAAAACAAAAAGTAGTAAGTAAACAATATTGGCTTATTTTTTTCATTATTTTAGCTTGTTCCGTAATAGTTAATGTAATCATAATAATAAACTTTTATTCGTTTATTATCATTGCCATTTCTTAAATTCCAACATTTTCTAAACATATCTACAAAACTGCTTTAAATAGTCAAGTTGAATAGCCTGAATTACTGGCATGGCAAAATAAAAACGACAACCTATTTTATTAAAACCGTATAATCAAAACGCTAATAACATCTAAAAAAAACCCAAGGTCATTTATGAACATTGATAAAATTAATATCGGCGACGATGTGCCTAATGAAGTTAACGCCATTATTGAAATACCTTCTATGGGTGCGGCGGTAAAGTACGAGTTAGACAAAGATAGTGGCGCAATGTTTGTAGACCGTTTTTTAGGGACTGCCATGTATTACCCCTGTAACTACGGTTTTATTCCTCATACCATGTCTGAAGATGATGACCCCTTAGATATTTTGGTTATTACCCGTGTGCCTTTATTAGCAGGTTCGGTTATTCCTTGTCGGCCTATTGGTGTTTTAAACATGGTAGACGAGTCGGGCATTGATAAAAAAATCATCGCCGTACCTACCAGTAAATTAGCCAAGTTTTATGACCATGTAAAAGAACCCGAAGATTTACCAGACGGTCGTTTAAGTGAACTGTCTCATTTTTTTGAACAATACAAAGCTTTAGAAGAAGGTAAATGGGCAAGAATAGATGGCTGGGACGGTGCAAATGCCGCGCGTAAAGAAATTATACGTTCTGTAAAACACTACCAAGAACTAGAAGCACAAAAATAATTGTATTTAATTCATCGTTATTAACTTTTTAAACTTGCAACATGGCGATTAGAGAGCATTTAAGAAACCAACACCAAGAATCAATTCTTTTTTCTAATCGTATTTTAATCGCCGGTTTTTTAGTTTTCATACTCATTGGTATTTTATTATTTCGATTATTTCAATTGCAATACGTTAACTACGGTTATTATTCTGATTTATCGCAAAACAACCGGGTTCGAATCACCTCTGTACCGCCTACACGAGGCAGAATTTTTGATAGAAACGGACAAATACTGGCAGACAATTTACCTACGTTTCAATTAGAAATCACCCCAGAAATTGTTAAAAATATCCCAGAAACCATTACCAAATTACAAACCATTATAAATATTAGCGAAGCAGAAATACGTCGCTTTAATCGCGCCTTAAAACGGCAACGTCGTTTTGAAGGCATCCCAATAAAATTCAATTTAAACGATAATCAAGTTGCCAAAATTTCTGTGCATTTACACAAATTTCCGGGTATATCGGTAGAGGCGCGCTTAAATAGGTTTTACCCACTTAAAGAAAAAGCCGTACACACTATTGGTTACGTTGGCCGCATTAACGAACGCGAGGTAAAACGTATTGATAACAGTAATTATGCCGGTACCACCCATATAGGTAAAACCGGTATAGAGCGTTATTATGAAGACGTATTGCACGGCACGGTGGGGTTTCAACAAATAGAAGTGAATGTTGAAGGGCGTATTTTAAAAACATTAAGTGAAACACCCGCCATACCCGGTAAAAATTTGTATTTAACGTTAGACACCGGTTTACAAAAAGCCGCAGAAAAAGCATTAGGCACGTATAGCGGCTCTATCATTGCTATGGACCCACATAATGGAGAAATACTGGCCATTGTTAGCCAGCCTTCTTACAACCCTAATTTATTTGTTAATGGTATTTCTTCGTTCGAATACAACAAGCTTAAAAACAATAACAATCGGCCCTTATTTAACCGTTCTATTTCTGGTCAATACCCACCGGGTTCTATTATTAAACCCATTATTGCTTTGGCAGGTTTAGAACATAAGGCCATACATGCAGGTACAAAAATTTTATGCAAAGGGCATTTTAGCTTAAAAAACGACGATCGAAAATACCGAGACTGGAAAAGAACCGGTCATGGGTTAGTTAATTTAAGCGACTCCGTTGCCGAATCTTGCGATGTGTATTATTACGAGCTGGCGCTTAAACTCACTATAGACAAAATGTCGGCAATATTGCACAGTTTTGGTTTTGGTCAAAAAACAGGCATAGACAATATAGGTGAGGCGCGTGGAATATTGCCTTCACGCGCTTGGAAAAGAAAAAATAAAAATCAACCGTGGTACCCAGGCGAAACCCTAATTACCGGTATTGGCCAAGGATATTTAACCACGACCCCCATACAATTGGCGCAAGCTACCGCTTATTTGGCAACAAAAGGTTTAACCATTCAACCGCATTTAGTAAAACGGATAGAATCGAGCGAAAAAGAAATTATAGAATCTTTCCCTTACGGGCCAAGAAAAGTAAAACAACTGGGGTCTAAAAAACACTGGCGCATAATAGAACAATCAATGGTAGCGGTTGTGCACTCTGCTAAAGGCACCGCAAGGCGAATAAAAACGCCTCTCTACACCGTAGCGAGTAAAACCGGTACCGCACAAGTTTTCACCATCCCCCAAGACGCTGAATACGACGAAGAAACAACCGAATATAAATTACGAGACCATGCATTATTTATTAGTTACGCACCCATTAAAGACCCAAAAATTGTGGTGGTAGTGGTGGCAGAACACGGTGGTAGCGGTGGTTCTGTCGCGGCACCCATTAGTAAAAAAGTAATGGACCATTACCTATTAAAAACATTAAAAGGTAAACACTTATGATGAATCAGCATAAAAGTTTGCTGTCTGATGTCTTATACTTTTTTAGGTTAGACCCTTTATTATCTATTTTGCTTTTAGTGTTAGTGATGGTTGGTGGTACGGTTTTATACAGCTCCAGTGGGCAAGAAAGCGCCCTACTAACTCGCCAAATCATCCGTTTAGCCATTGCTTTTAGCTTTATGGTTTTTATTGCACAAATGCACCCAAGCACATTTAAAATTTGGGCACCTTGGGTGTATTTTTTAGGCATTATTTTACTGGTTTTGGTGTTATATACAGGGCATGTGGGCAAAGGCGCGCAACGTTGGTTAGACTTAGGTCTATTTCGTTTTCAACCGTCAGAGTTTATGAAAATTGCAGTACCTATGATGGTTGCGTGGTACTTGCAAGACAAGGCCATGCCACTTAAAAACAAATATGCATTTATTGCTTTTGTTATTTTAATTGTGCCTGCCATGCTTATTGCCCGCCAGCCCGACTTAGGAACCGCATTATTGGTTGGTAGCGCGGGTGTTTTTGTACTTTTTTTAGCAGGCATATCTTGGCGTTTAATGGCGGGGCTAAGCGTTTTAGGCGCATCGTTACTGCCTGTTTTATGGCACTTTATGAAGCCTTATCAAAAACAGCGGGTACTCACTTTTTTTGACCCCGAGTCTGACCCTTTAGGGGCGGGCTATCACATTATCCAATCTAAAATTGCCATTGGCAGCGGTGGCAGTTACGGTAAAGGCTGGCTAAATGGCACACAGTCTAATTTAGATTTTTTACCAGAACGCTCTACCGACTTTATTTTTTCTGTTTTTGGAGAAGAATTTGGTTTACTGGGCGCAATTTTATTACTCACCCTATACATGTTTATTGTATTTAGGGGGCTTTACATAGCAACCGTTGCCCAAGAACATTATGACCGTTTATTGGCAGGCTCTTTAAGCTTAACTTTTTTTGTTTATTTTTTTGTTAACGTCGGCATGGTTACTGGCATATTACCGGTAGTTGGCGTACCTTTACCACTGGTTAGTTATGGTGGTACGTCTTTAGTCACACTCATGGCCAGTTTTGGCATTATAATGTCGATACATTCACACAAACGTTTACTATCTGGATAATTATTTATGTTTCAACTTTCAAAACTTATTCTGCTTTTTACACTTTTTTTAATCAGCATTTCACCCACTTATGCAGACTACTCGCAACGTGATGATGTTAAAAAGTTTATTAAACAATTTTCAGAAAAAAACAATTTCGACCTTAAAAAACTCACTGCCGTTTTTGCTAATGTACAAAAGCAAACCCGCGTTTTAGAGGCAATAAGCAAACCTGCCGAACGCACCTTACAATGGTACGACTACAAAAAAATATTCATTACCGAAAAACGCATTGCACGCGGAGTTTTATTTTTTAATGAACATAAAGACGCTTTATTAAGAGCAGAAAAAAAGTTTGGCGTTCCAACTGAAATTATTACCGCCATAATAGGTGTAGAAACCTACTATGGACGAATTACAGGCTCACATTTAGTTTTAGACAGCTTAGTAACCTTGGCGTTTGACTACCCTAAACGCGCCAAATTTTTCACCTCAGAACTCGGTCATTATTTAATTTTAAGTGAACAAGAAGGCTGGACACATAAAGATATTAAAGGCTCTTACGCCGGTGCTATGGGGCTGGGTCAATTTATCTCCTCTAGCTATCGCCACTACGCGATAGATTTTAATAATGATGGAAAAATTGACTTATTTGACCCAGAAGATGCAATAGGCAGCGTTGCTAATTATTTTAAAAAGCACCACTGGAAGACCGGTGAAAATATTATTGAGCCGCTTTATGTTAAGCAAGTTGATGAAAAGTTTTACTCTAAACGTACCAAAAAACCTAACTTAACCGCTGAAGATTTAAAACCACTAGGCGTTTCATTATTAAACCGTAAGTACGACGGTAAATACAACGTTATTGCACTACAAACCAGTAAAGACGTAACCGAATACTGGTTGGGCTACCGCAACTTTTATGTAATAACACGTTATAACCACAGTAACTTATATGCCATGGCCATTTATAAACTTAGCGTTGAACTAAAAAAACGTATAAACAAATAAACACCTTATATGAAACTTGTATCCCTTATTTTTATTAGTGTTTTTTTATTTTCTTGTGCCAATACAAAAATAGGTGGCGACAGCGCTGGGCGCAATATTAACCCAGACGATATACGCCAGCCTATCCCCCGTGCGTTAGAATACAGCCGATACGGCAACCCAAAAAAGTACACCGTTTTTGGCAAAACCTACTACGTTAAAAAAAGTCACATTGGTTATGACCAAACGGGCTTAGCTTCTTGGTATGGCACCAAGTTTCACGGGCGTAAAACATCCACCCAAGAAACTTACAATATGTATGCCATGACCGCAGCCCATAAAACGTTGCCTATACCTTTTTATGCAGAAGTTACCCACTTAGGAAATGGTAAAAAAATCATTGTAAAAGTTAATGACCGTGGGCCATTTCATAAAGGCCGTATTATCGACTTATCTTACGCAGCGGCGGCTAAATTGGGTTTTTTAAGCCAAGGTACTGCCAAAGTAAGGGTAAGAGCCTTAGACATTAAAAACGGTAATTACTCGTCTAATAAAGCCGCGCCCAGCACAAAAGCCATTATTAATAATTTAGAAAACGGCAAATACTACTATGTGCAAGTAGGTGCCTACGCAGAAGATAAAACCCTAAACGCCATGTTAACCCGTTTAGCTGGCGCGCGCATAGCACCCGTTAACACCACCTTACGTAGCCACGGCAATAAATTGCGTAAAGTACGCATAGGCCCATTAAAAGAAATGCGCATAGTTAAAGAAGTGCTTAGCCGTTTAGACGATGCAGGTATTTACCCCTACAAGGTTTTGACTGAGTGAAAGCAAAACATGCCAAAAAACATTTTGGCCAACACTTTTTACACGACCCCAACACCATTGCCAGTATTGTAGATAAAATAGCCCCCAACGCTAACGACACAATGGTAGAAATTGGTCCTGGCCCTGGGGCGTTAACCGTACCGTTAATACAACAACTTAAACAATTACATGCGATAGAAATAGACCGAGACTGGGCAGAACGCTTACCCGGTACCTTGGCTATAAATAAAGCCGAAAGCCAAAACAAATTAGTTTTACATAATACAGACGTATTAAAGTTTGATTTTGCAACCATTAGCGAAAAAGAAAAAAGCATTCGTTTAGTGGGTAACTTGCCCTACAACATATCTACCCCCATTATGTTTCATTTAGTCAAATACAATCATTTACTAAAAGACATGGTATTTATGTTTCAAAAAGAAGTGGCAGAACGTATTTGCGCCCAACCTAATTGCCACGAATATGGCCGATTGTCAGTAATGATGCAGTATTACTTTTCTACTGTCATCATTATGCATTTGTCCCCTAATGCGTTTAAGCCACCACCCAAGGTAGATTCTGCCATTGTTCGGTTTGTTCCGCGTAAACATACCGACATTGTCGATGTAAAAGACTTAAAACACATTACCACGGTGGCATTTAATCAACGCCGTAAAACCATTCGTAATACCTTAAAAAAAATAATGTCTGTCGATGACCTAATCGCTTTAAAGGTAGACCCAACCTTAAGACCCGAAAACTTATCTTTGCAAGACTATGTTAGAATAGCCCGCTTTTATTCTAGTCAAAAATAGTCTTTATTTAGGCTAACCTGTTATGGCACTTTTACATTTACGAAACATTACATTAAGCCTTGGCGGCCCCACTTTATTTGACCGAGCTAATTTACAGTTATTTAGTAACGAACGTGTTGCCTTAATTGGCCGTAATGGCGAGGGTAAATCTACCCTTTTAAAAACCATACTGGGCGAAATTAAACCAGACAGCGGCGAACGTGTATTACAAAATGGCATACATATAAGCTACTTACAGCAAGACGTACCCAGCCACGACAACTTAACCGTGTACGACATTGTTGCCCAAGGGGTCGACAAAAATGGCACTATTTTGAGTGAATATTACGCACTAAGTTTAGCCTTAGAAAACGGCGACGACAGCGAAGAAACCTTAAATAAATACAACGATGTATTCCAAAAGGTAGACGACCAACACGCATGGAACGACAGCCAAAAGATAGACCAAATCATTTCAAAAATGAATTTAGATGCCAAGCTAATGTTTAATGCATTGTCTGGCGGTATGAAACGTCGGGTACTATTAGCCAAGGCAATAGTGTCTGAGCCAGAAATTTTATTATTAGACGAGCCAACCAACCATTTAGACATTGAAGCAATTATGTGGCTAGAAAAATTCTTAATGAATTTAAAAGCCACCATTTTTTTTATCACCCACGACCGCAGCTTTTTACAAAAACTAGCCACACGAATTATCGACCTAGACCGCGGCAAATTAAACAGATGGGATTGCGACTACCCTACTTACCTAATACGCAAAGCCGAAGCCCTAGCCAGTGAAGAAAAAACCAATAAAGAGTTTGATAAAAAACTGGCACTAGAAGAAAAATGGATAAGGCAAGGCATAAAAGCTAGGCGCACCCGTAACGAAGGCCGAGTACGCGCACTAGAAGATTTACGAAAAGAACGTTCTAAAAGGCGCGACCAATTAGGCACCAGTAAAATACAAGTAAACAGCGCAGAAAATTCTGGCAAAAAAGTGGTTGATGTTAAAAACCTAAGCTACGCTTGGGGTAACAACACGGTAATTAAAAACCTAACCACGTTAATTTTACGCAAAGATAAAATTGGCATAATTGGCCCCAACGGTTGCGGTAAATCTACCTTGGTTAATTTATTGCTGGGCAAGTTAAAACCTACAACGGGCAGTATAGAGCTAGGCACTAATTTAGAAATTGCCTTTTTTGATCAGCACCGCGACCAACTAGACATGCTAAAAACGGTAGCCGAAAACGTCGCCGATGATAGCGACCATATAATGGTAAACGGTTATCCAAAACACGTTATGAGCTACCTGCAAGACTTTTTGTTTGCCCCCGACCGCGCCCGTCAACCCGTTATAAATTTGTCTGGTGGTGAAAAAAACCGATTATTGCTAGCTAAAATTTTGGCCAAACCGTCCAACCTATTAATATTAGACGAACCCACCAACGACCTAGACATGGAAACCCTAGAGTTACTAGAAGAAAAATGCATAGAATACGCAGGCACACTATTAATAGTAAGCCACGACCGCGCCTTTATAAACAACATAGCCACCAACACCCTAGTATTTGAAGGCGACGGAAGCGTAAACGAATATTTAGGCGGTTATGACGATTGGTTACGCCAAAAAAACGGCGACGTAGTAGACGTAAACGCTAAAACCAACACGCCCGAAAAAAAGCAACAGCCAAAAAAAAAGTTTAGCTACAAAGACCAAAAAGAATACAACGAACTGCCCGAAAGGTTAGAAACACTAGAGGCAGACATAGACCAAATGCATATAGATATGGCACTACCCGACTTTTATAAAAAGCCACAAGATGAAGTAAATGCCATACAAACTCTTTTTGAACAAAAACAAAAACAAGTAGAAACCGCGTATAAACGCTGGGACGAGTTAGAAACCTTGCACGATAATTTTTAACTGCGCCTAGCCATTTTTAGTTTGTAGTACTAAGCCCAAACAGCTAGAGCATTCTAATCCCCTTAAGGAAGACCTGATTAACTGGCTAAAAATTTAATTTCGGTCAGTGCATAAGCATAGGTATTATACTAATAGCGCTAAGCCTTGCTCGTTCACAGCTTTATC
>CAZPSE010000019.1:0-29786 GCA_964589575.1 uncultured Gammaproteobacteria bacterium
TTGGTTGGTGCTGGCGGAGAAGCGTTGGACAATGTATCAATGAATGTATTGGCTGATCCTGCCTCGCCTAGTGTTCAAAACCTAACTGTTTGCAAAGCTATAACTTGCAATAGTCCAAATTCTGATCCAACTGTCGTAATTGCGTATAACATTCCTTTTATGCTTCACTCGCCAGGCAAGTTCCTTGATCAGTCAGCATTAGAGGAGGAGAACACAGATGGCGATAATTATTTTGTAGATGCTCCTGTATCTGAAGGAACGTTTGAAGAAATACTAGTATGGAGTTCTTCCAATACACTTTTTTCTAAAATGATTTCAGCTGGACAGCTGCCTTAAAAAAGATCTAAATCGTCGACCCCTTGCTACAAGGGTTTGGTGTTTTGGTATAGCTAATAGTGCCATATTAGCGATACCAAGGGGTCGACGAAAATGACCTGTTTTAGGGTTTGGCTTGTAAATAAAAGCCGTTTAAAATTTTGCTAACTTTATCTATGTTGGTTTTTTTCAGTGCAGAAAATATCTCGACAAACATTTTGTCATCATCTTTTTCACCCAGTGCTTCTTTAACTTGCAATAACGTTTTTTGTTGCAGGTTTTTAGATAGTTTATCTGCCTTGTTTAATAAAACCAAAATGGTTTTGTCGGCATCAATCGCAAGGTTTAACATTTGCACGTCGGACTCTTTTAAAGGGTGGCGAATATCTATAATGCACACCACAAATTGTAGTGCCTTGCACTCGTAAAAATACGTAGCCAAAACCTCTTGCCATTTAAGCTGTTGTTTACGGCTTACTTTTGCAAAACCGTAGCCGGGTAAATCTACAATATACTGGTTGTCTTCTAATAAAAAATAATTAAGCAATTGTGTGCGGCCAGGTGTTTTACTGGTGCGTGCTAATTTTTTTTGATTGGTTAAAGAGTTAATAACACTCGACTTGCCAGAGTTAGAGCGACCAGCAAAAGCAATTTCGCACAAGCTATCTTTAGGGATTTGGCTTAATTGTGCGGCGCTGGTTGCAAACTGCGCCTTTACTAAAAGATTATTGACCATAGTGACTGTTTTTATTATGACGTTATTTTAAGACATCGTTAGTGATAATTTGCTAAAATGCCCCGCTTTACAAACCGCAAAGCAATTTGCACCAACATTTTACTCTCAATGCTTGGGCTTAACTAAAGAGTTTTTAGGGTTGGCATTATTATTTTTTGGAGATTTACTATGAAAAAAGCAATTTTAATTGTTTCTTTATTTTTTTCAACAACACTATTTGCACAGGGCGATATAGACGCCGGTAAAGCAAAATCAGCAAGCTGTGCTGCATGCCATGGTGCAGACGGTAACTCTGCAATTGCAGCCTTTCCTAATTTAGCAGGCCAAGGTGAAAAATATATTGCCAGTCAGTTAAAAGCATTTAAAGAAAATTCTGCAAGAAAAGACGGCACAATGTTTGGTATGTCTATCGCACTAACAGACGAAGACAGAGCAAACTTAGGGGCTTTTTACGAAGCCCAAACGGTTAAAGTAAAAGCCACAAATAAAGTTAATTTAAAAGGTCGTGACATTTATAGAGGCGGCATAACTTCTGCAAAAGTACCGGCGTGCTTAGCATGCCATGGGCCAAGTGGTACGGGTATCCCGTCGGCAGGTTATCCACAGTTATCGGGTCAAAAAGAAGCCTATACAGTAAAACAGTTAAAAGATTTTCGTTCTGGCGCACGCAGTAACGACGATGGAAGAATGATGCGTGACTTAGTAAAACGTATGACAGACCAAGAAATTAATGATGTAGCCAATTATATTGCAAGCTTGCATTAATTAAAAATTAGCAACCTTTTATAAAGCGTTGCTAGTAAGTTTAAAAAACTTGACTGGTTTTAACAACAGTCGAGTTTTTTTATGCCTATAAAAAAAGAAAAAGTATTTTTTTGAACTTGATGCAGTAAACTACATCAAATAATTTTTAACTGTGACAATACCTTTATGAATAAATATTTAAACATTTTAATTGGTTTTTTGGCATTAACCTTTTCAGCTGCAAGCATTGCAGAATCTAAAGACTATGAGTTAGTTAAGCCTGCTCAACTAACCCAAACGGGAGACAAAATAGAGGTGCTAGAGTTTTTTTGGTATGGATGCCCTCACTGTTATCAGTTTGAACCGTTTTTAAATAGCTGGTTAGAAACTAAGCCAAGTAATGTAGAGTTTGTAAAAGTACCCGCCGTATTAAACCCGCGCTGGACAAACGATGCAAAAGCCTATTATGCCGCCCAGTTGTTGGGTGTAGAAAAACAGTTTACCAGCGCATACTTTAATGCACTGCATAAAGAAAGAAAACGCTTTAGATCGTTAGATCAAATTGCAGATTTTGCCAGTAATAGAGTTGGGGTAAGCAAAACAGACTTTTTAGATGCTATGTCGTCATTTGCCGTCGCAACAAAAATTAACCGCGCAGGGCAATTGTCTCGCAATTACGGTTTAACGGGTGTGCCAACTATTATTGTAAATGGCAAATACAAAACCAGTGCCAGTGTTGCTCGTGGTCATGCGGGTGTAATTAAGGCAATTAACAAGTTGGTTGCCAAAGAAAGCCAATAAACTTTTTTTAACTTTTAATAAAAGCCAGCCTTAAGGCTGGCTTTTATATTTAATTTTATCGTGATAACAAACCAACAACTGCAAGAAAAATTTCTCTCTATTCGTAGCAATAAAGCTTTTGAGCTTTTTGTTGTGGGTATCATAATATTCTCTGCTTTGGTTATAGGTGTTAAAACCTATCAAATTTCAGAAAACACCAAACGCATAATTGTAATTTTAGATTGGCTAATAACGTTTATTTTTTTAGTAGAAATATTTATTCGTTTTGTTGGAGAAAAACGCAAAAGAGATTTTTTTAAAAGCGGTTGGAACATATTTGACACCACCATCGTCATTGTAAGCTTAATACCAATAGAGGACAGTGAGCTAGCAATAATAGGACGATTAATACGCATTTTTCGTGTTTTAAGAATGATATCCATTGTGCCAGAGTTGCGCATGTTGCTTAACTCATTAATAAAAGCACTGCCGCAACTGGGTTATGTTGTGCTGTTAATGTTTATTATTTTTTATATATATGCAGCCGTTGGCAGTGCCTTTTTTGCCAAAATCAATAGCGTATTATGGGGCGACATTAGTATATCTATGTTAACCCTTTTTAGGGTGATGACGTTTGAAGATTGGACAGACGTAATGTACGAAACCATGGCGGTGTACCCAATGTCATGGGCGTATTACTTGTCGTTTATTTTTTTTACCGCGTTTGCCTTTTTAAACATGGTTATTGGCATAGTCGTTAATGTCATAAATGAAGAGCATGCCGCCATAAACGCTGAAAAAGATGAACACAAAAATAAAGACAAAATGACCCGATTAGAAGCCAAACTCGACGAGCTTATTTTATTAGTAAAAAACAATAAAAACTAAACAAAGCTTGCATAACAAACCGCTCATTCTACAAAAGCAACCTTTCATCGCTATATCACTAGCTAATTGACTGTCAGTACTCTATAACTAGGGTATGAAAAAATCATCTGCATTTACACTATTAGAGTTAATGATTACCATTGCCATACTGGGCATTCTTGCCTCTATAGCTGTGCCCAGTTTTACAGGCTCTATTCAAAGCGGTGCAATGACATCTAATACCAATGCGTTAATCGGCTCGTTAGTATTGGCGCGTAGCGAGGCGATAAAGCGTGGCACGCGTGTTAGTGTTTGCGAAAGTAGTAATTCTATGGCAACTTCTCCAGCTTGTCAGGTAGCAGGGGCTTGGCATAATGGCTGGGTAGTATGGGAAGACGCAAACGCTAATAACACCATAGACGCTACAGAAGCGGTGGTTCAAGTAATTGATAAGGCATCTGGAGGTTCTTCGGTAACCATAGTTGGCGGTGCTAATGTGGTTAATGTTGCATCATTTGTTGCAACAGGTTTCCCTCAAACAACCGCCGGTTTAAACCTATCGTGAACGTTTAGTATTTGTGATGCAAGAGGTATTGCGGAAGCTAGGGCAGTAAGAATACTAGCCTCTGGCAGAATAAGAGGCACCAGCAATATAGTGGGTGTTGGTGGTACATGTCCATGATTAAAAATAAACAATTAGGTGTAGGCTTAATAGAAGTTTTAGCAACACTGCTTATATTGTCAATTGGCATGTTAGGCATTGCAAGTTTACAAGCAACAGGCATTCAAGCCGGTCAGGGTGCATCGTTAAGAACGTCTGCACTTATTGTTGTAGAGGATATTGTAAGTAGAATGAAGGCTAATAAAATAGGTGTTTACAATATACCTGCAGCGGTAAGTTCTTATAATACTACCGTTGCCGATGCGGGGGCAAACAATGGTTGTAGTGATGCCATTGGCGGCACCGTTGCGGTATTGTGTAACCCTGCAAACATGGCAAGGCATGATGTTTTTTTATGGAAAACCAGCCTAAATAACTTATTGCCAACAGGCACAGGCCAAATTACCACAGTGGTAATGCCACCGCTAGCTAATGGGCTGGTCAATATTACCGTCATAGTAACTTGGCAAGAAAAAGGCGTAACCAAAAGCTATGAAACCGTTATAGCGATGGTAACCCAATGAAAAGAACAAACAATAAAGGTTATTCGCTTATAGAACTGCTCATTTCTATGGTTATAGGCAGTGTTATGTTGGCTGGCGTTCTTAACGTGTATGTTAATAGTAATAATGCCTTTCAGGTTTCTAGTAGTTTAAATACGCTTGTTTCAGATGGACGTTTTGCTACCCACCTAATTAGGCAAGACGTGCAATTATCAGGCTCGTTTGGTTTGGTTCAGCCAGGCGGCATAATAACTGATACTGGCATTGCCAATATAGCAAATGATTGTGCGGTTCAATGGTTTGCAAATACAAGCATTAATTTAATTGGTTTTAATGATAATAACCCCTATGCAGCCACATGTATTGATGCCGCAGACGGTTATGTTGCCAATACAGACGTGATGGTTGTCCGTTATGCAGAACCGCTTGTAACGGCTAATGCCAATATAAGTGCCAATACGGTTTATATGCGCAATACCTTGTCGGAGGGTGCGTTATTTACTAATATCGTGCCAGTATTGCCTTCAGAAACGGTCGATTTTCCTGGGCAAAACAACCAGTTGCAAACAATAGCCTACTATATTAGTGATTATACTGACACCGCCGGAGACGGATACCCATCTTTGCGCCGTATAAGGTTGGTTTCTGGGCCAAGTATTGAAGACGAAGTGGTTGTGCCAGGTGTTCAAGACATGCAAATACAATACGGTTTAGATTCTGATAACGATGGATCCGTAGATCAGTATGTTAATGCAAATAACCCAATATTAAACTGGGCGACCGATCAAGATAGGGTTTTATCTGTCTCTATAAGTTTATTGTTGGTGGCAGAAAACCCAGAAAACGGATTAGATACCTCAAACACCTTTAACTATGCAGACAAACAAGTGGTTGTAGCTAATGATAGTCGGTTGAGACGTTTAATAACGACCGTAATACCATTAAAAAATAAGCTAAATAATTAATATGAAAATACGTAATCAAAAAAAACAGCAAGGCGCAACATTAATGGTTGCATTAATATTGCTAACTGTACTTACTCTATTAGGTGTGTCATCTATTAAAACCTCTACCAATAGTTTAAAGCTTGCCTCTAATGACCGAGCCGCATTTAATAATTTTCAGGCTGCTTTTTCTGCAATTGATCAAGCAATGATAGATTTAGGCACCAATGCAGTAGGTACTCCATCAACAACCTATACTTACAAAGTAGGCACAAAAACAGATGGTAGCGGCGACGATGTAAACGTTGCCGTTACCGCAAGGTTAACAGCAAGAACTACCGTTCAAGGTGTGCCAGGTGAGGCGATAGGTGCTCAATTCACCAAGCGTGAATTGATAGTTATAGCAACGTCTGGTGGCACATCAACATCCGTACAAATTCAGGGCATTTTAGTGCCCATACCTAATCTCGATTAAGGAACCCTTACTTATGAAAAATAAAAAAATAAATTGGCTACTAGTTTTAATTGCTTTTGGCGTTTCTGCCAACGCACATGCATATTTTTTTGAGCTACTAGATTCACACGAAATGTACGACTCAAAAATTGTTATTAGCCGTGCCAATACTGGCTTTGTTAGCGGTAAAATTTGTAAAGAATGCAAAACGCAAACGTTTAAAGTAACCCAAGATACAAGGGCGTTTAACGTAAAAGGTAACCAAGTAGAACTGCATAAAGCCAACCAATGGTCTGGCAAAGGAGTGATTTACAAATACGATAAAAAAACATTTGAATTAGTAAAAATAACAGAAGAAGGTGGAAACTCGAATGACTAACTTAATTAAAAAAGGCATTTTACTCAGTTCGCTAATTTTATCGCTAAATAGCTATGCAGAAGACATAGAGCTATATATTGGTTCGGCAAGTACCAACTCTGCGGTTAAGCCAAACATTCTGTTTATTGTAGATACGTCTGGTTCTATGAGGCGCGACATGGAAATTGTTATTCCACAGGTAGTGGCGGGGCCAAGCTTTACAACAACTACTGGTGACTTAATAGTACACGACTTTAACTCGGATTCAGAAGGTTGGGTTGGGCTGGTAACCAATACAAGCAATCAACTGCGTTTTGGTAATGGCAGTGAGGTTGACGTTGAAACAACGCAAACTTTTGACTTTGGTGTAGATAAAGCCAATGACACTATGAAGATAAGGTTTGAGTTGTATGTTAATAAAAAATGGGATAACAGTGACTATTTTGAAATTACTGCTAATGGCGTACAAATTAGTAGAGAATCTTACGAAGACGATACCACCAGCAATGCTTCTGCCGTATTTAATTTAAATGCAAGTGGTCAAGTTACAATAACTTTAAAGGCAAATACGACAAAGGAAAATGAATTTGCCCGTATTGATAATTTAAAAATTGGTAATGAAATTTTAGGTACACCTTTTGGTTATAACGATGCCAATACTTATGCAGGCTGCCATGACAAAACTAAAATTTATTTTGGTGAAGATGCAGAAGAATTAAGTTGCTCAGACGGTGACGGTAGGGATAATTACCTAGAACAATTTATTAATGTAACTGATAATCATTGTGCCTTTTTAAAAACAAATTTAGACAGCGTAGGCCATTCAATAGGAATACAAGGAGCATGGTTTAGAGACAGAGGGAAAAATAGTGATAAATGGAGAGAAATGGAAGACGTTGATCCTGGTTTGTATGACTTTGAATGTTTTAATGATAGAGGAATTCATGGAAAAAATGGAACGGCTGAGGGGCCAGGCGGGGATGTCTATGCGGCTAAAAGAGATAAAGGTGGACCATGGAAGGATAATGATAGCAACGAAGTGGATTGGGATGAGATGGAGTCTGAAAACTATTATGCCGGTAATTATTTAAATTATTTAGTTTGTCTTAGCCCTGCTGGTTGTAATGATGTAGGGGGCACTACAGGAGACACCACTACAACGGGGACCACTACCACCATCCAACAAACGGTTACAAGAACACGTTTAGAGGTGGCACAGTATGTAATTAATGACCTGCTTTCAACGGCATCTAACATTAATATTGGTTTAATGAGGTTTTTAGGCGATGATGGTGAAGGCGGTTTTATAGTAACAGCGGTAGACGACATTGCTAATAATAAAGCCGCATTTACAGCCGAGCTAAACAATTTGGAACCAGGAGCAGGAGGTACACCTTTAGCTGAGTCTTTGTATGAAAGCTATTTGTATTATAAAGGCTTAAATATGCACAATGGCATTAGCCCAACAGGTAATGATGGTGACCCTGCTACTACTGATCCTAAAGCTCATACTGGCAATGTATACAACAGCCCAATAAAATATCAATGTCAAAAGTCTTTTGTTATTTTGTTAACAGATGGTAAGCCAACGAACGACGATGATGACGATGATCTTATTGAAGGGTTACCAGGTTTTACGGTAAAAACAGGTGACGATAGCTGTAGTGGTAACTGTGTAGATGAAATGTCTGAAATGTTATTTAAAACAGACATGGCTTCGTCACTTTCTAGAGATCAATTAGTTACAACCTATACTATCCTTCTGCGTGATGGTGGAAACGAGGATGTGTTTAACTTATTACAAAGTACAGCCACAAAGGGTGGTGGAAAATTTTATGAGGCCAACAGTTATAGAGATTTGTTAAGCGCATTTACCAACATATTAAACTCAATTAATGAGGTGAATAGTTCTTTTGTGGCACCTGCGCTTGCCGTTAATGCTTTTAGCAATAGCTCACATAGAAATGAATTGTATTATTCTTTGTTTAAGCCAGAGCAGGGACCGCAATGGGGTGGAAACGTAAAAAAGTTTGGGCTTAAATTTGAAAATGGTGTGGCAGTTGTTATAGATAAAGATGGCAACAATGCTATTAACCCACAAACGGGTTTCTTTTTTAAAAAAGCACAAAGCTATTGGCCAACAGCATCACAGCTAGAAGATGGTGGCGACGTAACTAAAGGTGGTGCTGCTGCAAAAGTTATAAAAGACAGATTGGTTTATACGAGTATTGATGGTAATACACTTACCAGTGCGGGTAATGCCGTTAGCATTGCCAATTTAGCTGCGTTAAAAGCCAAAATTAACCCCACGCTTTCAGACTTGGAAGCAACAAATATTATTAAATGGGCAAGAGGTTATGACCCGCAAGATATAAGGGGTGCAGCACCAATAGAAACGGCAAGAATGCAGATGGGTGATAGTTTGCACTCTCGGCCGGTGGTTGTGCAATACGGTGGAACAGAAGCGGCTCCCATTCAAACCATTTATTCGAGTAACAACAACGGCTTTTTAAACGCGATAGACGACCAAACGGGCGCGCTACTGTGGTCTTTTATACCTAAAGAGTTATTAACTAATTTAGATGTGTTATATGAAGATAAGGGCAGTGAGGGGAAAATATACGGCTTAGATGGCTTTATAACCGTTAAAAGAGTAGATACTGCAGACGCACAAGGTAATACAGGAACCATTGGTAGTGGTGATAAAGTAGTTTTATACATTGGTATGCGTAGAGGTGGCAAAAACTATTATGCAGTAGATGTGACGTTACGCGACCAACCCAAATTGTTATGGACAATTGAAGGTGGCAAAGGTGACTTTTTAGAGTTAGCCCAGACTTGGTCTGCACCGTTGGTAAAACGAATAAAACTTAATGGCACGCTTAAAGATGTTTTAATTTTTGGTGGCGGTTACGATACCAATCAAGACAGTAATAGTATCCACGATGACGATGCTATTGGCCGCGCAATTTATATTGTAGATGCCGATAACGGTGAGAGGCTATGGTGGGCAGGGCCTACAGATTCGGGTGCAAATTTAGAAATAGCAAGCTTAACTAATAGCATACCTGCCAGCATAACAGCGGTGGAGTTTAATAAAAAAGAAGGTGTAAGACGTTTGTATGCAGCAGATACGCGTGGTCAAATTTTTAGAGTTGATTTAAATATTGAAAATACAGGCGCTGGTAATTTAGTTAGTACCGCGTATCAACTCGCCAAATTGTCTGATGAAAATAGTACAGCAGGGACAAGGCGTTTATTTTACCCGCCTAAAGTGGCACTAATGAACGGTTATATTGCTGTTATTGTAGGCACAGGCTATCGTCCACAACCGCTTGATATTTTGGAGCAAAACAGAATTTACATGATAAAAGATGTGGATGTTTTTAAGTCGCCAACGACGGTACCAGACCCTATTACTGCAACTGACTTGATTGATACATTTATATTACCGGCTTCTAAAGCAGAACAGGCTCAACGGTTAGACGATTTAGCAAATTCTAAAGGCTGGTATTTTAATTTGGATGTAGGCGAAAAAGTATTATCCGAAGCACTGATCACTTCTGGCGTGGCTTTAATCACCTCATTTACACCAAATGATGGTACTGCTGCCTTATCTTGCTCACCCAGCAGTGGCGGAGGTAAACTTTATGTTTTAGATTTAGCCACCTCTGGTGCCTTACAAGACAATAATGGTGATGGTATAAAAACTAGGGCAGATACCAGTTCTTATTTAAAGTCAGCTGGGCTACCATCTCAACCAATTATAGTAGTTGACGGAGAAACGGGTTCAGAGTCAATTATGACGACAGGTGCCCCTCCTCTACCTTCTTTTAGAAAAAAGAGTGAAGAAAAAGCCTACTGGTATGAAGATAAGTCTGGAAAGCATGTAGACAATTCGGTGAAGAATAATGAAGAATAAGGGCTTTACCTTAATAGAGCTGATGATAACGGTTGCTATAATTGGCATATTGGCAACCATAGCAACACCCATGTATGGTGATTACATAAAAAGTTCGAGCAGGACAGATGCTTATGCCGCTTTGTATAATATGAGTGCATTGCAGGAGCGTTTTTATATTCAAAATAATGCTTATGCTGCTGCGGCTAATATTGTACAGGTGGGTGGTGCAACATCTACAGAAGGCTATTACACCATTTCTATAACGTCGGCAAGTTCATCAGCTTTTTTATTAACGGCAACACCTGTTGCAGGTCAGCCACAAGCTAATGATTTGGAGTGTACAACATTAACCTTATCATCAACCGGTGCTAAGGGGTCTACCGGTACTAGGGCTAACCCTACCGATTGTTGGTAGTTTTTATAGTGTTTGATATTCGTTAAGCAGTTTTTCCATTCGCTTAACGGATATTTTTTCTGTGGTTTTTATTTGTTGTGCAAATAAAGATATTCTTAATTCTTCCATTTTCCATTTAATACTTTCTATCGCTCTTTTTTGAATGGCGTTGGTGTGTTGTTGCGCCAGTAGGGTTTTGCTTTGTTGCCAAATGGCCGAACATTGCACGCGTTGCGCTCTATCTTTTTCGGGGTTGTGTTGTAGGCTTGTTAACCTAACCGCTATGGCTTGGTAATAACGGTTAAATTGTTTTAATTGCGTTGGCGATAATTGCTTTACAAAGCCTTTAACTATTAAGTGGTGGTCTTGGTCTTTTATGTCGTTGGCGGTTTCTATCCAACCTAGGTCTATATTTTTACTTATGGGTGCTAGGGCTGTTTGTCTTTTTGTAAGCACTTTGTTTAATAGCAAACAATAATCGTTTAAATATTGTTGAAAGCCTTGGGTTGGCTGCTGCATTACTTTTTCAAAATCACTTTGTTTTTTTACTGTTAAATTGTTATTAAAAAAGTAATGCCTTATGGCATTGTTTATTAAGTCTGTTTTTAGGCTTTGACAGCTTTGTGTTTTGTTTAATAATAAACAGGTTTTTTCTATTTCGGGCAAATTACGTTCGCTGTAATTTATTTGTTTTTTAATTGCTCTTTTTATCAGCTCTATTAAACCTTCTTGATGATTTTCTTTTGCTAAGTTAGCGTCGGTAAAGGTTTGTATTTGTAGCAGATTGTTTTCTAAAGTAAGTGCTGGGTATGCTTTTATTGTGTAATCATTTCTTTTTAGGGTGACAAATTCTTCTATATCTCCAAAATCCCACTTTTGTATGTCTTGTTGCGATAGAACTTTTTTTACTTTATTAGCGTGTTGTTTTTGTTGAAACTGTGTTTTTAATTGCGCTAAATTTTTAGAAAAGACACCTAAAGAATTATCGTCATTAATTATTTGAAAGCCCATTAAGTAGTAAGGCTCTAAAACAATGTCTTTTAATATTTGGGGGTTAATTGTTAGCTGTAAATTGGCCAATATAAACTGGCTTAAACATTTAAATAAGTCATCTAAAGTGTTGTTATTAGGGCAAGGGGTCGACGCTAGGAAGCGTTTTACAAGGTTAGGGATGGGCACTAATTGTTTTCTTAAAGGTTTGCTTAAACCCTTTAATATATTTATGCACTTGTCTTCTATTAAGCCAGGTACTAACCATTGGGTTAAGCTGTTTGGCAGTTGCGCTAAAAGTTCTATTGGTATGTGCAGGGTTACACCGTCGTGTTGGTTACCTGGGTGAAACTGGTAATGTAACGGCAGGGTGATGCCGTCAAAATTTATTGTAGACGGGTACTGTTCATCAAAACTTAAACCTTGTTGGTTTTGTATCAGTTGTTCTTTTGTAAGGTATAAGGCTTTGCTTGTTTGTTGGTTTAATTGTTTTGCCCATTTTTCTAACCCTGCGCCGGTACAAATAGTATTGGGCAGGTGTTTGGCATAAAAGCTTTCTAACCATTCGTCGGTGACTAATATGTCGCGCTTTCTGGCTTTGTGTTCCAGCTCGGTTAGTTTTGTTATTAAGCTTCTGTTGTGTTTTAAAAATTGGGCGCGGGTAGTCCATTCGTCATACACTAGGGCGTGGCGTATAAATAATTGGTGGCTTATGGTTGGGTCTATGGTGCAGTAGTTAACGCGTTTGTTGTTGCTTATGTCTAAGCCGTACAAGTTGCTGGTTTGCTTGGCAGAAACTAAGCCAGGTTTCTTTTTCCATATTGGTTGGCCATAGGTTTTACTAATTAAATGCTCAACATAAGGTTCTACCCAGCTTAATTCTATTTTTGCTACGGTTCGTGCAAATACGCTGCTGGTTTCTGCAATTTCTAATGCGACGATGGTTTTGGGTGGTTTTTTAAATAATGCCGAGCCTGGGAAAATACGCATTTTTCTATTACGCGTTCCTAGGTAGTCAAACTTTTCATCTTTAATGGCTATGTGGGTGGCAATGCCACTTATGATGGCTTGATGAATGGTTTGGTAGTTGGCCTCTTTTTGGTTGCAGCTTAGCTTTAATTGTTGGCAGGTACTTAATAGTTGTTTGTGTATGTCTAGCCATTCTATACAACGCTGGTACGATAAAAACTGACGTTTGCACCATTTTCTAAATTTGTTTTGCGTTAGCTCTTTTTTATTTTTTACAATATGATTATATAAGTTAATGTAACCAATAAAGTCTGACTGTTTGTCTTGAAATGTTTTGTGGGCAAGGTCTGCGACTTGTTTATTATCGTGCGGTCTTTCTTTAGGGTCGGCGACAGAAATGGCAGATACAATAATTAATAACTCGGTTAAACAAGCGGTTTGGCTTGCGGTTATTAGCATTTTTGCACACCGTGGGTCTATCGGGAAGCGGGATAACTGCCGTCCTACTTTGGTGATTGTATTTTGTTTATTAAATGCAGATATTTCGTAAAGTAGGCGGTAGCCGTCATTTATTTGTTGCAATTCTGGCGGGTTAATAAATGGGTACTGTTCAATGTCGCCAAGGTTTAAGGCAGACATTTGTAATATAACCGACGCTAAGTTGGTGCGTAAAATTTCTGGCTCGGTAAATTCATCACGGCTGTCAAAATCGACATCTGAATATAACCTTATTACGGTGCCTGGGTTTAAACGGCCGCATCGCCCTGCACGTTGTTTGGCCGACGCTTGAGAGACTTTTTCTATAGGTAGGCGTTGTATTTTACTGCGCACAGAGTAGCGAGATATTCTGACTAATCCTGTGTCGATAACAAAGTCTATCCTTGGTACGGTGACCGATGTTTCTGCAACGTTGGTGGTTAATATAATACGTTTTTTAGATTTTGGGAAAAATATCAGGTTTTGTTCTTTTTGAGACAGACGCGAGTAGAGCGGTAAAATTTCTAACCGTCCATCGTGTTCATATATTTTGCTTAGCTGTTTTTTTGTTTCGTGAATATCTTTTTCTGTAGCGAAAAAAATTAAAATATCACCGTCTCCAACTAAAAAACACTCCTCTATAGCTAGGTGGACATTTTTTTGTAAATAATCTTCAGGTTGGTTGTTGTCATCTTGTTGTAAGCTGTAATCGCGATACAGTATTTCTACAGGGTAAGTGCGACCTTTTACCATTACTACAGGGGCATTATTAAAAAATGTCGAAAAGCTTTTAGGGTCTATTGTTGCAGAGGTAATTATGATTTTTACATCTTTTCGTTTTACGGTTAGTTTTTTTAAATAGCCCAATAAAAAATCAATATTTAGGCTTCGTTCGTGTGCCTCATCAATAATAATCGTGTCGTATTGCAGTAACAACGGGTCGTTGTGTATTTCGTTTAGCAAAATACCGTCGGTCATTAGTTTTATGTAACTGGCGTTATTGCTACTGTCTTGAAAGCGAATTTTAAAACCTACAGCTTGGCCTATAGTTTGTTTTAGTTCTTCTGCAATGCGCTTTGCAACGGTTCGGGCGGCTAATCGCCTGGGTTGGGTGTGGGCAATTTTACCCTTTAAACCGTAACCCGCTTGCAAACATATTTGCGGCAGTTGGGTGGTTTTGCCAGATCCAGTTTCTCCGCATACTATAATTACTTGGTTGCTTTTTAGTAAATTGACAATGGTTTGTTGTTTGTCGGCAATGGGTAAGTTTTTATTGGGGGTTATGTTGGGTAAGTTGTTGGTTCTTGTTTGCAGTGTGGCAATTGAACGCTTAATTTGTTTTAGGGTTGCTTCTTGTTGAGACGTGGTTAAGGTTTTATTGTGCAACTTTTTTTGTATGATGATCTTGTCTTTGATCATACAAAAGTTTAGTTGAGTGCTTAGGTGTTTTAAAGAAGAGTTGGACAATGAAGTGTTTTGAAAATAGGTAAATTACAGAAAAGCGATTGCCTTTCTGTAATGGGGTAAATGTAGCGTTAAACTTTGCCCATTGCACCAAAGCTTTTAATAAAAGGTCCTGCCATGCGTGGGTCTTTAAGCATAGATGAATAGTCGCCAGTAGCAAACTTTAGTTTGCCAGTAGTGTATGCCATGCCTAAACCTGCCATGCCTATGCCTTTGCTAATCCATTTGTCCCAGCTTGCATCTTTTGCACGTAAGTCCCAGTTTAATTCTTCACCATTATATGCGCCTGCAGAAGTGGCTTTGCCATTTTCAACTACAATTACACCAGTAGGCGCATCGTCGCCAATAAAACCATAGCCAATAGTAGAGCTGAAACCGATGCTGGCTAAAGGTTCTGATAAGTCATCTGCGGTATTCCAAACGTCCATAAAGCTCTTCATCCAATCATCTGAGAAAAGATCAGCCATAAGTGTCTCCAATTTCGTAAAATAGTAAAAGTAGACGCTGATTTTATAATTTTATTTTTATAAATTATACTTTATAAAACCAACGTTTCAGTTTTTTAGAGTACCTTAGTGCGCGCTTTTATTCAACCAATTTAGAGTATGGATACGTGAAGACAAGCAACAAGAATTGAATATTAAAACGCAATAGGCTTACTTTATCTACTGCTTGTTTTTAGGTCTATTTCGTCGACCCCTTGCCCCATAACGGGTTTTAGTGTTGATAGTAAGCTTTTAAATAAATTGCTATTTTGGGCTTCTTCTTTGGCCAGTAGCTGCTTCATATGCTCCCTTTGTGTGGGTTTGCCAAAACATGCTGGGCAGTTGTCTTTTATAACGGGTAAATTTGCACTATTGGCAAATTCGGTTAATTGCCTTTCTCTGCAATATACAAAAGGGCGTATTACACGAATGTCGCCTTTATCGTTTTGATAGTGTGCTTTCATGGTTTGTATTTTGCCACCATGAAAGGCCGACATTAAAAAGCTTTCTGCTAAGTCGTCTAAATGTTGGGCTAATGCCAATACGTTGTAGTTGTTGTCGCGCGCGAGTTTGTATAAAACACCACGGCGAATGCGAGAACAAAAAGAGCAAAATGAGTCTTTTGTCATGTGTGCTTTTGCTAACTTTTCCATGTCTTCTTTTTGTACAAAATAAGGGATGTTTAAATCGGCACAATATTGAATTAATGGTGCTGGGTCAAAACCGTCTACAAGTGGGTTAACGGTTGCGGCGGCTATATTAAACGTTATGGGGGCATGGCGTTGGAAGTGAATAAGCGCATGTAATAAAGAGAGGGAATCTTTACCGCCAGACAGCCCAAGTAAAATACGGTCGTTATTTCGTATCATGTTAAAGTCGGCGATGGCACGACCAGCTTGACGAAGAAGTGCTTTAGGCGGGCGTTGGAATAAATCGGTCATACGGTATTGCTGTTAAAAAGCAGGGTTTTGAATTATATCACTTTAGACGTGTTTTTTAATTTTGGCGCAAAAAAAACGCCTAATTAGCATTAACTAAGTTAGGCGTTAAAAGTGTTGGTGTAATCCTTTAGCTCTCCGGCTGCTCGTCCCGAGTAGTCCAAACGTCAATGTTGTTAGTGATGTCCTGTCTAGTCCTTGTCCGTAAGTCGTCCTGACGATTTGACTTCGTGTCAAAACATCCAACCTGTGAGATTCCTCTTTTCCTTAAGCGTGTGAGTATAATAGGGCGAAGCAAGGTTGAAAAATAGTGGCAAATGTGGACAATAGTTTGTAGGGAAAATACTACATTAATAAATAGGGTTATTAATAGGTGATACATTTATGATTGGATTGATACAGCGCGTTAGTTGTGCCAGTGTAACTATTGATGGCGCTGAAGTGGCCAATATAACGGTGGGTTTATTGGTGTTTTTAGCTATTGAGAAGTACGATACCGAGGACTGCATAGACAAGCTTCTGAATAAAATAATTAATTATCGGGTGTTTGAAGACGACAATGGCAAAATGAATAACAGTTTGATTGATACCAAAGGCGATTTATTAATAGTGTCGCAATTTACATTGGCAGCAAATACAGCAAAGGGGTTGAGGCCTGGGTTTGAGTCTGCGGCCAAGCCAGACATTGCCGAAGACTTTTACAATAAATTTGTGGCTAAGGCTAAATGTAAATTGAGTAATGTGCAAACAGGGCAGTTTGGTGCAGATATGAAGGTGTCTTTAATTAACGATGGTCCTGTAACATTTTATTTAAGCACTAATTAATGGTTTGTTGAAAATATTTTCGTGCCACTTTTGCATCGTTTTGTATTTGTTGTTTGAGTAAATCAAATGAATCAAACTTTTTTTCATCGCGTATTTTTATTAGTAAGTTAACGCTTAATCTTTGTCCGTATAGGTTTTTATCTAGGTCAAAAAAATGTACTTCTAGCAATACATCAACGCCATTAACGGTGGGGCGTTTACCCACATTGGCTACGCCATTAATGGTGTTACCGTTAATTATTGTTTGTACTGCAAATACCCCTTGCACGGGAGAGTTGGTTCTGCGGATTGGTAAGTTAGCGGTAGGAAAGCCGATAGTTCGGCCGCGCTGTTGACCGTGAATTACGCGGGCGCAAATACTAAAAGGCCGACCGAGTAATTTGCTTGCGGTAGTTAAGTCGCCTTTGATTAAACAATTACGTATGCGGGTACTGCTAATGCGTTGATTGTTTTGCATGATCGTGTTCGAGTTACTAACTTCAAACTGATATTGTTTGCCCATGTTTTTTAATAATTTAAAGTTGCCTTTTCGGTCTTTACCAAATTGAAAATCATCACCAACTAATAAGTGTTTAATGTTTAGCCCATCTACTAAGATTTTTTTTACAAATGTTTCTGCTGTTAAGTTTTTTAGGTAGTTATTAAATTTAAGCAGTAATAATTGGCTTATATTTTTATTTTGATAAATATGTATTTTGTCGGCAGTTAAGCTAAGACGTGCTGGCGCTTGGTCTTTTAAAAAAAATTCTTGAGGATAGGGTTCAAAATTAATGATGCAACTTTTGGTTTGGTTTTTTTGTGCGTGATGCAGTAAGTCGTTAATAATTTGTTGGTGGCCTAAGTGTACGCCGTCAAAGTTACCTATGGTTGCAACGCAGCCTTTATGTTTTGCTTTTAGATTATGTACGCCGCGTATTAATTGCATAATGTTGGTATTTTGTTTGAGTTATAAAAACTTACTTAAAAGCACTGTTTTCGTTGCCTACACGGATGTAGGTACACAGAATTGCAGGAGCATAATGCGTGCAGACCCCTTGGTCTTAAATTGAGTTAATAAAACGCCAGTAAGGCGTTTAACCCTAATCCTCATATAGAAAATATAAAAACGCCACAATCCTTTAATGCACCTAGTAAAACTAAAAATCGTCTCATCACCAATAAGGTGACCACGACGTTTTTAATTTCCCTATGCACATCAAATGATTACACCCGTTTTACATTTTTATATGAGGATTAGGGTTATAAGCTATATAAAACTTTGCCATTAATAATGGTATTTACGGTTTTTCCGCTTAACATCCAACCCCCGTAGGGTGAATTTTTGCCATCACTTTTAAAATTTTGGGGGTCTACGTCAAACATTGCATCGGTATCAATTATTGCTAGGTTGGCCAAATAGCCCGCTTTAATTTTGCCTGCATTAATGTTGGCAAATTTAGCGGGGTTGGTGGCGGTTTTTTCGATAACGGTTTTTAGACTTAATGTGTTATTTTCTACTAAACGTAGCAGTAAAGGTAAAAATAAATCTAAGCCACTTATGCCCGGCTCACTATCGGGGAAGGGAGCGAGTTTGGCATCTGAATTATGTGGTTGATGATGAGAGCATATTATGTCGATAGTGCCGTCATTGATGGCAGCAATTAGCGCAGCTCTATCGCGTTCTGTTCTAAAGGGCGAGTTTACGTGGGTTTGGCTGTTAAATGTGGCACAGTCCATTTCGGTTAAAAACAGGTGGTTTATGTCTACGTCGGCAGAGACGGCTTGCCCGTTTTGTTTGGCTTGTTTTATAAGTGCTAAAGACTCTTTACAGCTTATGTGGCTAAAATGTATGTGGGTGCGGGTAAATTCTGCAATGGTTAGCCATTGTAATAGTGCGGTGGTTTCTGCAATGTCGGGTATGCCTTTTAGGCCAATGCGTGTGGCAACAATACCTTCGTGTATGCAGCCACCGTTGGTTAAAGACTTATCTAGTGGATGCACAATGACTTTCATGTCTAAACTGCTGGCATATTCTAAGGCGTTGCGCAGTATTTGGGTGTTTTCAATGGGGTAGTCTAGCTGGTTAAAGGCTATACAGCCGGCATCTTTTAATGCGCCCATTTTACTTAGCTGTTGGCCTTGTAAATTTTTGGTTAATGCCGCCGTTAGTAGTACATTGCTGGCATTACTTTTTATGCTTTTTTGATTAATTAACTCGACCACACTTGGGTCATCTATTACTGGGTTGCAGTCTGGTGTTGCTATTAGTGTGGTTATGCCATTGGCAGCTGCTGCTTGAGTTTCTGACAAGATAGTGGCTTTATTGGTTTGCCCTGGCTCTCTTAAATTAACACCTAAATCTATTAGCCCGGGTATTACAAGTTGCTCTTTAGCGTCTAAAACTTGGTCGGCAGTTGTAATTGTGTTGCTTTGAACAATGCTTTTTATGTGTTCATTTTCTATCAATATATCAACAATGTTGTATTGGTTTTTTGATGTTGACCATATTTTTGCAGATTGTATAAGTAATGTTGTCATGGCTAATTACTGTCTTGGTTGTTGGTATTGCCGCTTAACGTTTGGCTTAAAATAGCCATACGCACAGCAACACCAAAGTTGACTTGGTCTAAAATTACCGACTGTGGCCCATCGGCTACGGCGGCTTCTATTTCTACGCCTCTATTGGTTGGGCCTGGGTGCATAACTATGGCATCGGCTTTAGCCAGTTTTAATCGGCGTGTGGTTAAACCATATCGTTTGTAGTATTCAGACTCACTAGGGATAAAGGCACTTTCCATTCTTTCTTTTTGTAGGCGCAACATAATTACAACGTCGCAGCCGTCTAAACCTTGTTCCATATTTTCAAAATAATGCACCCCTAATTTTTCTACTTGCCTTGGTATAAGGGTTCTTGGGCCAATGGTTCTAATTTCGGCTGTGCCCATTATGCTTAAACCGTGTATTAACGAACGTGCCACACGGGAGTGCAGTATGTCGCCAACTATGGCTACTTTTAGGTTTTCGAAAGCGCCTTTAAAATGCTGTATTGTGAACAAATCTAACATCGCTTGGGTTGGGTGTGCGTGTTGCCCGTCACCCGCATTGATAATAGAGACATTGTTACCTACGTGTGAGGCGATAAATTCTGCCGCGCCAGATGATGCGTGCCTAACGATAAACATATCGCAATTCATCGCTTGTAGGTTTTTTAACGTGTCAATTAATGATTCGCCTTTAGATGTTGCCGAAGTGCTAATGTTTAGGTTTAATACGTCTGCAGAGAGCCGTTTGGCAGACAATTCGAATGTGGTTTTGGTACGAGTAGAGTTTTCAAAAAACAAATTAACTACGGTTTTACCTTGCAAAAGGGGTACTTTTTTAGCCGTTTGATTGTGCACACTAATAAACCGTTTTGAATCGTTAATGATGGTTTGTAAGGTTTCTTTTTTTAGGCCTTCTAGTGTTAAAAAGTGCTTTAATTTGCCGTTTTCGTCTAGTTGTAATTGGTTTGCCGTTGGGTGAAGTGCTGTCGGTTTTAAGCGCTTTACATCAATCATTTTTTTTATCCACTAAATGTAACGATAAGTTAATATCGAGTTTTATTTCTTGGTGCAAACCAATTTCTAGTTGCAAGGCGGTAAAGTCTGCTTGTATGGGTACTTCGCGTTGGCCTCTGTCTACTAGGCAAATAAGCAGTATTTTTGCAGGCCTTCCGTAGGCAAAAATTTCATTCATGGCAGCACGTATGGTTCGCCCAGAAAATATAATGTCGTCTACTAATATGATGGTTTTGTCGTTTACATCAAAATCTATTTTTGATGGATTAACTTGAGGGTGTAAACCAATTTTAGCAAAATCATCTCGGTAAAAACTGATGTCTAGTGTGCCAAGTGGGTTGCTAATATCGCACTTGCTAAATAATTCGTTGGCGACATAACTGCCACCAGTGTGAATGCCTATCATGGCGATGTTTTTTGGGGCTGTAGCGTGTGTTGCTGTTTTTATTTGTGAAGCTAGAGTATTGATTAGGTTGATAACCTGTTTACTGGAATATAGCTCACTCATTATTAAGGTTTAACCATTGTTGCAAAATTAAACATGCGGCTATTTTATCAATATCTCCTTTTTTTGTTTTCTTTTTTTTGCCTGCTTGTTTTTGTTGCTTAATTATGGACTTGGCTTCTACCGATGTTAGCCGTTCATCTACATGTTGTACTGGCAAATTGTAGTGCTGTAATAAACTTTTAGAAAAAGCTTGTGCCAATTTGGTAATGGGTTGTTCTTTCCCGTCCATGTGAACGGGAATGCCTAAAATAATTTTATTAGGTTTCCAATCTGCAATAATTTTGTCTAACTGCGACCATAGGTTTTTGTCATTAGTGTAATGCAGTGTTTCTAATCCGCTGGCTAGCTTTGTTAATGTATTTGCTTTGGCAATACCTATTTTTTTTGTGCCAAAATCAAAGCCGATGATGGTTTTTATTGCACTAGGCATGTCCAGCTACCAATGATAAATTAGCCCAGTTAATACCCAATAATTTACAGGTTTTGTCAAACTTATCTTCAATTGGGTCATTAAAAATAATGTCACTATTTGCAGGGCAAGTTAGCCATGAATTTTCCATTATTTCTTCTTCTAGTTGACCTGCAGACCAGCCTGAATAACCCAACCCAATTAAGTAGTTGGCATTAAAATTATCAGCGGCTATGTCGTCTAAAATATCTTTAGAGCTGGTTAATTTTATGTTGCCTGTAGTATGTAACGTGCTTTGCCAGCGATTGTTTTTTGAATTGTGTAAAACCAATCCATAGTCAATATCTACCGGGCCACAAGAAAGTGCAACTTGGCTAAATGGCTTTTCTTTTGTGGTTATGATGCCCATTTGTGCAAACAGTTCGGTATACGAAATACCTGATGTTTTATTGATAACGACACCTAACGCACCTTCTTTGTCGTGCTGGCAAATATAAATGACAGACTTATAAAACAACGGGTCTTTAAGTGCTGGAGTGGCAATTAAAAAATGTCCCGCTAAGGTGTTAAAAGACATGCTGTTATTTGCTGCTAAGTTGATTGCTTTGAAACTGCCATGTTCGAGTTATGTATAAAATATCGACACTTTTTGCCAATTTTTCTCCAAACTGAGCGAAAGGGGCCGCCATTGTTACAATGTTTTTTGCGGCTAAGTCTAAAATGCTAGAGCCAGAAGATTGTCGAATCTTGAGGTTAAAAATACTGCCGTCCTTATTAATGGCGACCACTAAAACCAAATTGCCAGTTAAATTGCTTTTACGTGCTTTTTCGGGGTAATTTAAATTACCAATACGCTCTATTTTCTTAATCCAATTGTGCATATATTGTGCAGAAACGGCACTTTTGGTACGAGTGTTGATAAACGATTTACGTGGACGTTTGGCATGTTTGTCTAATGAATCACTAATCTCATTCATTAGTTGTGCCATTTCTAAGTTGTGCTCAAAAGTGGTTTTCTCTTTTGAGTCTTCTTCTTTTTTTTGTTTCTTTTCTTTATTGCGCGCGACATTATGGCTAGATTGAGAAACCGTACTAATAATATCTTGAAACTCCAATGTTTTGGATATTTTGGTTGCCGCACGAATTGGGATGGGCGCAATACCAAACGAGTCAGACTGTTCAAAGGCGGTAAAAGGCGAGCGGATATGGGCGTTCCTGTCGGTATCACCGCCGCCATTTTGGTTGGCATTGGCTATAAAGTCAGCCTTATCTATTAATTTTTCGGTTGGGTTGGCATTGTTGACAATAATCACGTCTAAAGTAGGTGGTACTTTATCTTTAAATAATTGCTGGCTAAACGTAATGCCTAAAATAATTAAACCATGAAAAATAACCGCTATAAAAACAGTAAAGAATAGCCGGTCATTGGCAGAAATAACGACTGGCGGTATGCTATTTTCAGCCATGTGTATTTAATTTTTTCTCTATTGCATTCATTAGGTCTAAAGCAATGTGCGTACCTTTTTCATTATCAATTTCTCTAATGCATGTGGGGCTGGTAATGTTTATTTCTGTCAAATAGTCGCCAATGACATCTATGCCCGCAAAAATAATGTTGTTTTCTTGTAAAAAAGGAGCCAGTTGTTGGCAAATAAATCGATCGCGTTTTGTTAATTCTTTAACTATACCTGTGCCACCTGCTGCAATATTACCTCTGGTTTCACCTTTTGCGGGTATTCGGGCTAAGCTAAATTCTGCAGGCTTTCCATCAACAATTAAAATGCGTTTATCTCCCTCGCTTATCTCGGGGATAAATTTTTGCGCCATTATTTTGGTGTTACTGTCGGCAAGCATTGTTTCTAAAATAACACTTAAATTATTATCTGTAGGTGAAACTCTAAAAATAGATTGACCGCCCATGCCGTCGAGGGGTTTTAAAATAACGTCATTATGTTTAGTAATAAATGCCTTAATTTGTTTAGTGTTGCCACTAATTAAACAAGTAGGGGCGCATTCGGGGAATAACGATATGGTTACTTTTTCATTAAAATTACGCAAGCTTTGCGGGTCGTTAGCGATAAAAGCGCCTGCTTTTTTAGCCAAGTCGAGTACATAAGTTACATAAATGTAGTTCATGTCAAACGGTGGGTCTTTGCGCATTAATATGCAGTTAAATTTACCAAGGTTGTACTTTTTTACTTTAGCTAAGGTAAAGTAATCATCAGCGTTATCTTTAACGGTTATGGCTTGCCCCATACCCAACGCTTGGTCTTGTTTAATAAACAAATCGTTAGCTTTAAAGTAAGTGCATTGCCAGCCTTTATTTTGGGCCGCCAAAAGCATTGCGAAGCTACTGTCTTTATATGGTTTTATCGATTCGATAGGGTCCATAATTATCGCAAGTTGTATTGGCATAAGTTGGTTATTTATTAGGTTAAGTTTAATTGCTCTTATAATAATCTTTTTTGATTCAATTTTATATGTTCAATAATAGATTTTCTAAGTAGTAACATTATTTTTAATTAGTCGCCACAAGTTGTTATAAAGCCAAGAAAAAACCTCAATTGGCACTTATCTTTCGCTGGCGTGTAAATATATCTTGCAGGTTGATTTTAATTAGTATACTTTTGTAACAGAAGTGCTTAAATTTCATTCGTAATTTTAGGCGAATAATAATATAAAAAATAAAACCAAAGGTTTGTTGCAAATAATATGTCAGATAAAGCAATTAATTTAAATGATTTAACCGTCATGATAATTGACGATAGTAAAACTATTCGGCGAACAGCAGAAAGTTTGCTTAAAAAAGAAGGCTGTGAAGTCATCACTGCAATTGATGGGTTTGAAGCACTGGCTAAAATTACCGCAAACAACCCTGATTTGATTTTTGTAGACATTATGATGCCACGTTTAGATGGCTACCAAACATGCGCATTAATTAAGCACAATAAACAATATAAAAACATCCCCGTTATTATGCTTTCAAGCAAAGACAGTATTTTTGATCGGGCGCGCGGAAGAATTGTTGGATCAGATCAATATTTAACTAAGCCCTTTACTAAAGAAGACCTAATTGGAGCGATTAAAGAGCATGTTCAGTTAGGGGTGGAATAATTTGATGGCAATAATATTAATAGTGGATGACTCTCCTACTGAAACGCACATATATAAAGTTATGCTAGAAAAAAATGGCTATGAAGTTATAACCGCACCAAGTGGTGAAACGGGTGTTAGAAGAGCAAAAAAATACTTACCGGATTTAATATTAATGGACGTTATTATGCCTGGTATAAATGGTTTTCAAGCAACTAGAATCATTTCGAAAGATAAGGCGACAGAAAACATTCCAATAATTATTATTACCACTAAAGACCAAGAAACAGATAAAGTTTGGGGGATGAGACAAGGAGCAAAGGACTATATTGTAAAGCCGGTGAAGGAGAAAGAGTTAATTCTTCGCGTTAAAGAGTTGGGAGTCGTTTAATAATGATAAATACCTTAAACAGGGGAATGTTTTGATAACAGGCTTTGATCACTTGCTTGATTTTGAGTCTCAAGTCAAACAACAAAATGTATTTTTACCGAACAATGAAGAAATAAAGGAAGAGTTTGTTGGTATAGGTTTTCGAATTGGCGAGCAAACGCTGCTAGTGAAAATGGATGAAGTAAATGAAATTGTTGATATGCCCAAATGCACCAAAGTAGGTGGTACAAAACCGTGGTTTTTAGGTTTGGCCAATGTTCGCGGTAATTTATTGCCGATAACCGACTTACATGGTTATATGTTTGGTGGTAGAACCTCCAGAAGGAGTGCTTCAAGAGTGTTGATTTATCAAAAAAACGGCATTTTTGTTGGCTTAAAAGTGGATGATATTTTAGGTTTAAAGCACTTTTTTTTAGATGAAAAAATCAAGAAAAATAACTCTGGGCTAGAGCAATTAACTCCCTACATAGATGAAGTTTTTGGTCGTATGGAGCAAGAGTGGTCTGTTTTTAATATTAAAAAATTTGCTTCTAGTCAAGGTTTTATCAATATTTCGCGTCAACAATAAATAATAAATTCGGTTTAAGTGTTCGCTTAAATTGATATATAAATAAATATAGGATACAAAAAGTATGAATATGCCAAGTCTGCGTTTTAAAGGTTCAGGAAATATATTGCTGACAGTTACGTCAGTTTTTCTAATTATCTTTTTGGCTTTAATGGCCTTTGCATTTATTTTTGTTGCGAATGAGCGCCGCCATGACGCGCAATATCTTTCGTTAATCGCCGAACAACAACTTAGAACACAAAGAATTGCCATTAGTTCATTGTCCGCCGGTCAAGGTGATTTAGCATCGTTTGCACAGTTAAAAGCGCAGGCAGTAAAAATTGACGAAATTATTACCTTATTTAAAAATGGTGACCTTGAAACGGGCATGAAGGGTACTCCAGCTGAACTTGCGCCTATTTTTTCCCAAGTTGATGCGCAGTGGGCGGCAACACGATCAAGTATTGATTCTATTTTAGACGGTCGAACAGCGGTGTCTAATGTAAAAGAATTTGTGAATCAAGTTAGTGAATATATCCCTAAATTAATGGCTGCTTCTCAGCAAGTGGTTACTATTTTGGTAAATAAAAAAGCACCTAATAATTTAATCTTTTTAGGCTCACGTCAATTGATGCTAGCACAGCGTATTGAAAATAATCTAAGTCGAATTTTATCAGGTACCGAGCAAGCGGTAACCGCCGCAGATAAGTTTGGACGAGATGCTGCATTATTTGGCCGAGTGTTGGAAGGTATGCTTAAAGGCTCTCGTGGTTTGCAAATTAAAAAAATAGAAAATAAAGAAGCGAGAGAGAAGTTAAGAGAAGTAGCGGTTTTATTTAGTGCGGTTAGCCAAAACGTTGGTGGTATTTTAGAGGCTTCGCCGGAGCTGTTTTCTGTAAGTTCATCGATAAATAAGTCGTCAACACAAGTTGATACCTTATTAAATTCTATTCAAAAATTGGCTTCTGCTTATAAATCTTACGCAACGCGGTTAGATATTATATTTGTAGCGGGCGCGATATTTGGACTATTGGCTTTAATAGCATTGATTGTTTTAGGTGTAATTGTGGTAAAAGATACTCAAAAACGTCTATCTAAAGAAACTGAAACGGGTAAACGAAACCAACGAGCAATTCTTAGGTTGCTTGATGAATTAACTAATTTAGCAGAAGGTGATTTAAGTTCTCACGCTACCGTAACAGAAGATATTACAGGCGCGATTGCAGATTCGGTTAACTACGCTATTGATGCGTTACGCTCGCTAGTTACATCTATTAACAAAACAACAACAGACGTTAAACTTGAAACAACAAAGACTCAAAAAATTGCAACGGCACTTGCAAAAGAGAGCGATAACCAAACAAGAGAAATTGTTTCAGCATCGGCATCTATTACGGATATGGCTAACGCCATGACGCAAGTTTCTGAAAGTGCAAATAGCTCATCTCAGTTTGCGTTGGAGTCAGTAGAAATTGCAACAGATGGCCTCGAAGCGGTACAAAATACAATACATGCGATGAACGGTATTAGAGAGCAAATACAAGAAACATCAAAACGTATTAAACGGTTGGGTGAATCATCACAGGAGATTGGAGACATTATTGGAGTGATTACTGAAATTGCAGACCAAACCAATATTTTAGCATTAAACGCAGCTATTCAGGCATCTACTGCTGGTGATGCAGGTAGAGGTTTTGCGGTTGTAGCCGACGAAGTACAGCGATTAGCAGAGCGATCAAGTAATGCTGCTAAACAGGTTGAGGGCTTAGTAAGAACTATTCAGGCAGATACTAGTGAAGCAATTAGTTCGATGGAAGAGAGTACGTCGGGTGTTATTAACGGAGGTAAGCTTGCAGAAAACGCGGGTCAATCATTAGATAAAATTGAGGGTGTATCGAAAGAATTGGCTAAATTGGTTTCTGATATATCATCTTCTTCTAAAGACCAAGCCACTGTTGCTAAAAACATAACGGCCAGTATGTTGTTAATTCAAGAAATTACCGTTAAAACGTCTGAAGGTTCAGTAGAAACGGCAAGCTCAATTGGTCATTTAACAACGCTTTCAGATAGCTTGAGTGAGTCTGTTTCTGGGTTTAAGTTACCAGATGAAGAAGGTGATGGCTTAGGAGAGCTTAATATGGATGATACCTTGACCGATGTTGCGGCAATGAAATAACGCTATACAGTTATTATTATGAGAAAATCTGTAGAAATAAATTCGATTAAGTGGGTCTTAAAGGAATTAGAGCCTTTATTTGAAAGTGTTCAACTAAACTTAGAGCAGTTTTCAGAAGACCAGTCACTTGACTCTAAGTTAGAAGGTAGCCTTCAGCTTCTAGAAAAAATTCACGGAACGTTAAAAATGATTGAGCAGTATGGTGCTGCTTTAGCTGTTGAAGAAATCATTTTATTAATTAACGAAATCCGTAGTCAATCCGTAAAAAATGCAAATGAATCGTTAGCGGTTTTAATGCAAGTTATTTTACAGTTTCCTAATTATCTTACGCGATTAAGAGCCGGCAGTAAGTCCGTCCCCGTTGTTTTATTGCCTTTAATAAATGATATTAGAGCCGTTAGAAATAAGAAGCTACTGTCTGAAAATGTACTGTTTTTTCCCGAGATAGAGGATCATTCTACAGATACAAATATAGAATATTCAGATTCACTGCCATTATGTGCTCAAACAAATCGATTAAAGTTTTTAAAAGCACTATTAAATTGGTATCAAGGAAAAAATGTTTTAGTTAGTATTGAAGAAATAGATGCCGTAGTTCAGTCTTTACGTAAAGCGTCGCAAGCAAGCGGAAGTATTCGCCTGTGGATGTTTATAGAAGCTATATTGCAATCATTATTAGATAGAAGTTTAGAGTCTAGTGTTTCTGTAAAGTTGTTACTTGGGCAGGTAGAAAGGTTGTTTAAACCTTTAATTAGCAATGGAGAAAAGGCCTTTGAGTCTTATATTTCTACAGATTTACAAAAAAACTTGCTGTTTTATATTGCAAGGTCCACGTCAACTGATGTTCGGGTTTCTCAAATCAAGGCGACGTATCATTTAGCTGAAATTTTACCAGAAGACGATATTTTATCAACAGCACAAAACACCTTGGCCGGACCAAGTATTGAGTTATTAAATATCGTCAGTTTAGGAATTAAAGAAGATATTAGCCACTGTAAAGGTACGATAAATCTATATTTAAACGGGAATGTTGAAAACAATGAGATAGACACAATTTTTCAAGGACTGGATAAGATTTCAGATACGCTTGGCATGCTAGGTATGGAATCATTTAGACATGCCATTTCCATTCAAAAAGAATCTATTGTTGCATTATTGGAGTCAAAAAGTAAAATCGAAGAAAGTGACCTTATGGCGCTCGCATCGAACTTATTGGGGGTCGAAAATGCTTTGGATGAATACATACTAGAGCAAACAAATTTAGTAAAAGTATATGAAGACTCAACAAGTGAAGAAGGTTCGGAACAATTAAATAACAAAGACTATAGGTTGCTGCTTGCTGTATTAATAAAAGAAGCGTTAAAGAACTTCGATAGAGCAAAGCTGTGTGTATTGGATTACTTTAATAGTATTGATGACTTTGAACAATTATCTAAAGTGCCAGCGTTATTAAAAGAAGTAGAAGGTGCGATGTTTATTTACCCTTTGAATAAGGTATCGCCTGTTATTTCTGATTTGTGTGATTTTGTGGAAACTAATTTTCTTAAATTACATAATGTGCCAAATGATGCACAGCAAGATTTATTAGCCGATACCATTACTAATATTGAGTATTACTTGGAGGCAGTTGACGAATGCAAACCAACGTTAACTCATGTGCTACAAAAAGCAAGCTTTTCCTTAGAAACACTAGTTGATTCTTTTTCAAATTTAGAAGCTGTAAATTTAAAAGAAATAGGCGATTTAGAAGAACCAACCAATGCAATAGAAGTTAAGGAAAATGAGCCTAATGATGCATTAATCTTACCGGATGTTGAAAAAGAACAAGCGGTAGATGATGATTCTTTAAAAATTATCGGCAGTGATATAGATGAAGAAATATTAGAAATATTTAAAGAAGAATGTTTAGAAGAATTAGAGAATATTCATACTTCATTAGGAAATATTAGAAATTCGATTAATGAGTCTGAAGCTAAAATTACGTTAAGGCGATCATTTCACACATTGAAAGGCAGTGGCAGATTACTTGGTGCAGAATTAATTGGTGAGTTTGCTTGGGCTCATGAAACCATCATGAACGGTGTTTTAGATAACAGCATTGAATTAAATGAGGGTGTTTTAGGTGTTTTTGACGATGCTTCCGCGGTATTACCGCAATTAATAGCACAGTTAGATGGTCATCAAGAAAATGTAGAGGGATTGGACGAATTAATTGCAATTGCGTTTGAAGTAAGTAAAGGCTCCTTAAATAAAGCGGAAGTAGAAGCGGAAGTAGAAGCGGAAGTAGAAGCGGAAGTAGAAGCGGAAGTAGAAGCGGA
>CAZPSE010000019.1:29886-33343 GCA_964589575.1 uncultured Gammaproteobacteria bacterium
AGTAGAAATTGAAGGAATGGATTCCGTTTTATTTGAGATATTTAGCACAGAAACTAAACAACATATTGCGGTATTAAAAAAACACCTATTAGCGTCAGAAAAAGAAGACCTCTATGCCAATGATGCTCTTATAAAGGCCATTCATACCTTGTATGGTAGTTCTCAATCAGCAGATGTGCCTTTAGTCGCCCAATTAAGTGGCGAGTTAGAAAAAACAGCTAAATTAAAAAAAGAACATAACCTAAGTTACCAAAAAGAAGAATTAAATTTAATAGCAGAGTTTGTTGAGTTTGTAGAAACGGTTTTAGTAAAGATTAAATCAAACTCTTTAGCTAAATTAGACAACTCATTACTGCTTTCAAAAATTGTAAACTCTCACAATCAATTAACTCAAGAAATTGAGGGTGAACTGTCTGAGCAAGACTTTGAGCTGATTGATATTTTCCTTGAAGAAGCGGATGAAATACTAGAAGAGCTGGATGAATTGTTAGAGGCTTGGCAAGCTGACTTTGATAATAAAAAAGTCATTAAATCGGTCCAACGGCAGTTACATACTTTAAAAGGTGGAGCCAGAATGGCTCAATTTGCTGCTATTGGTGACTTAACCCATGCTTTAGAGCATTTAATAGTAATGGCTTTAGAGAATAAAGTTGAAAAAAGCGATGACTTTTTTGACTTAATTCAAGACTCTGTAGATGGTTTAACCATTATGCAAGAGCAAGCAAAGACGCGCTCTAAAGTGAGCCAAATTCAATGGCTGTTAGATGATATAGAACATTTTATTGGTGGCGCTCAACTAGATGAAGATGAGTTAGAAAGTGTAATTGAAGCCGTTATTGATGAAATAGAAAGCAAAGCTAGCGAAGATACTGTTTATCTTGAAAATGAAGTTAAAAAATTAGAAACTGAAGAAATTGTCGCTGATATTTTCTCAGAAATAGAAACAAAAGTAGAAGTAGAAAGTGTTTTACACGGGGATACGGAGCACCTTGAGCCAACTTTTGATGAACCTGTCAAACCGATACTGCCTACCAAGGAAAGTATTCGCTTAAAAAGTGAAACTATTGATGAGTTAATTAACTATGCTGGTGAAGTAAATATTTACCATTCTCGTTTGGGGCAACAGTTTAATGATTATCGTTTTAACTTAGGTGAATTAGGTAGCACAATTGTTCGATTACGTGAGCAATTAAGAAATATGCACAGTGAAACAGAAGAGCAAATTCTGTATCAAGTTGATCAGGAAGGTGCCGAGGATGAAAATTTTGATCCACTCGAATTGGATAGATACTCACATATCCAGCAATTATCTAAATCGCTTTTGGAGTCTGTCGGTGACTTAGAAAGTATTAGAAATATTTTAGGTGATTTGAATAAAGATTCTGAAACTCTGCTAAACCAGCAATCTAGAGTCGGATCAGATTTGCAAGAAGGTTTGATGAGCACAAGGATGGTTACTTTTTCTACAGTACAAGGACGTTTGGCGCGTATTGTTAGGCAAACAGCCTCAGAAATGAATAAAAAAATTGATTTCAAATTGATTGGTGGCGATACAGAAGTTGATAGAACTATGCAAGACCGTATTGTCGCACCCATTGAACACATGTTAAGAAACTCAATTGCGCATGGTATTGAACAAAGCAGTGTCAGAAAAGAGCAGAATAAACCAGAAAAAGGAAGCGTTACTATTACGCTGAAACAAGCGGGTGGTGATGTACTATTTGATATTACCGATGATGGACAAGGGCTTAACTTAGATGCAATTAAAGAAAAAGCAATAAAACTAAAGGTTATTTCTAAAAAACAAAAATTAGCTCCAAATGAATTAGCACAATTGATTTTTCATTCGGGATTGTCAACGTCTGAAAGTGTTAGCCAAGTTTCTGGGCGTGGTGTAGGCATGGACGTGGTATCTAATGACATAAAACAACTGGGTGGAACCGTTTCAATTTCTACAGAAAAAGGTAAAGGAACGACATTTGGTATTCGGTTACCGCTTACTTTGGCTATTAGTCAGGCATTATTGGTTGAGACAGGGTCTGATCAATATGCCGTGCCAATAGCAGGAATGGTAGGTGTGTCTTTACTTGGAATGGACGAGCTAAAAGAAGCTTATACCAACGATGATAGAACACTTAGCTACGGTGATGAAGAATACAAATTACAATATTTAGGTAGTTTGATGCAGTCAAATTCACCTGATTTAGCTCAAAGTAGCGGTGTATTTCCCGTTTTGTTTTTAAGAACGGGTGAATACCGTATAGCATTACATGTTGACGGATTATTAGGCCGTCGCGAAGTGGTTGTAAAACCTGTTGGTGTACAAGTTAGCAATATACCGGGTATTACAGGTGCGACTATTTTAGCTAATGGTGATGTGATGCTGATTTTGGATATTGGTGGTTTGTATCGTCATTTTAGTAGAGCTGAAATTGTTGCCAATGTGGCGGAGTATGAAGATGAAACTAGCGTAGAGGCTTCGTCTGAGCTTACTATTATGATTGTTGATGATTCTATTACTATTCGTAAAGTTACCCAGCGTATGCTTGAACGCTTTAAAATTAATGTAATAACCGCAAAAGATGGCATTGAAGCGGTAGCGCTGTTAAATGATATTAAACCAGACCTAATGTTGTTAGATATTGAAATGCCAAGAATGGATGGTTTTGAAGTGGCCAGTTTTGTTAAAAACACTCCAGATCTTAGCGATTTGCCAATAGTAATGATTACATCTCGTACCGGAGATAAGCATAGAAATAGAGCAATGGAATTGGGCGTAGCTGAATATTTAGGTAAGCCGTATCAAGAAAACCAGTTGATGCATACTGTTGCAGAAATTTTAGATTCTGATGAACTGAGAAACATGATAGATGGCTGATAAAGAACAACAAGAAATTATTGTAAAATCGTTATTGTTGCCATTAGCAAAGCGTACGATGTTAATAGCTAATGCCAATGTGGCAGAAATTATTAGTGGTTTTGTTATGGAAAAGGAAATTGACCAGACGGGTGTTTTAGGTTTGGGAATGTGGCGAGCTAGAGAAATTCCATTTTTATCGTTAGAGTTGTTTTCTGGCGAAGAAATAGCAGTAGATATAGTTAAAGCTAATTATGCGGTGTTTTATTCAATAAGCCCCAAAAGTGCATACGATTATTACGCGGTATTAATGCACGGTATTCCAAAGTTTGAATTTGCTAATCAAGGAAATACGCAAGACGTTGATGTGAAAACGTCTAATAATTTTTTTATAAAAGACATATTATTAGTGGGTAAACCTGTTTCTATACCCGATTTGAATAAGCTAGAATCGTTAACGTTTTAATCATTTTTAAGACCCTTTAAATATTGCAGATTGCATAGTTAATTAGGGTTTTCATAAGGAAGAACTGATTAACTGGAGTTGCAAATTATTAGCGTTAAGCATTGCTCGTTTTGGTGCTTTTTCAAAACTAGCGA
>CAZPSE010000020.1:0-22765 GCA_964589575.1 uncultured Gammaproteobacteria bacterium
CTTTACGATAAGTGTTTAAATGCAGACATACCCGCATAAACCGCTTTATCACCTAGTGCTTCTTCTATTCTTAATAGTTGGTTGTATTTAGCTACACGGTCTGACCTTGATAGTGAGCCGGTTTTAATTTGCCCTGCATTGGTAGCTACAGCTAAGTCTGCAATGGTGGTGTCTTCGGTTTCGCCCGATCGGTGTGACACTACTGCGGTGTAACCTGCCTCGTGCGCCATATCTATGGCGTTTAGGGTTTCTGTTAAAGTACCAATTTGGTTGACTTTAATTAATATGGAGTTGGCGATGCTTTTATCTATACCTTGCTTTAGTATTTTGGTGTTCGTTACAAATAAATCGTCACCGACTAACTGTACTTTGTCGCCCAATTTTTGGGTCATTAAGTCCCAACCGTCCCAATCGTTTTCGTCCATGCCGTCTTCTATGGTGATAATTGGGTAGCGTTCTACCCAGTCTGCAAAGTAGTCTACAAATTCTGCAGAGGTGAAGCTTTTATTTTCTGACTTTAGGTTGTATACGCCGTCTTCAAAAAATTCTGATGCGGCAGCATCTAAGCCTAAGTAAATGTCTTTACCGGCTTCGTAGCCTGCATTTTTAATGGCTTCTAAAATTACTTCTATGGCTTCTTCGTTAGAGCTTAAATCGGGTGCGAATCCGCCTTCGTCGCCTACTGCGGTGTTTAAACCTTTGGCATTTAATACATCTTTTAGTGCATGAAACACTTCGGTTCCGTAGCGTAATGCTTCTTTAAACGTGGGTGCGCCAACCGGTACTATCATAAACTCTTGCAGGTCTACGCTGTTATTGGCGTGTTCACCACCGTTGATGATATTCATCATGGGTACGGGCAAAGTTACTGCCGCATCACCACCTATATTGGCGTATAAGGCTTTGCCATTACTAATAGCGGCGGTTTGTGCAGCGGCTAAAGATACCGCTAATAGTGCATTAGCACCAAAGTTAGATTTGTTTTCTGTACCGTCTAAAGCTATCATTTTGTTATCTATGGCGGCTTGGTCGTTAATGTCCATACCTATCATTGCGCTGGCAATTTCATTATTAACAAAACCGACGGCTTTTTGAACGCCTTTACCTAAATAACGGCTCTTATCATCATCGCGTAATTCTATCGCTTCACGCTCCCCAGTTGACGCGCCCGATGGTACAGCGGCTCTGCCCATTGCACCACTTTCTAAGGTAATGTCTGCTTCTAAGGTTGGGTTTCCGCGAGAATCTAAAATTTCTCTTGCGATGACGGATTTGATCTTGCTCATTTTGTCTCCAAAGGTGTTGAGGGTTATTTTCAACGGTAATAAATTAATTTTTTAAACAATGTTTTTGCATGGATAGACAGGATAAAAGCGGATGTTTTATTAATACCCGTTGCTTTTGTAAAGCCAATATTTGGCTTTTTACCTCAACTCTCTCTTGCTAGGAAAGAGAGAAAAGTTTTTATCCTTTTTTATCTTGTTCATCCATGCAAATACATTTTTATAATGTTTGTTCTATAAAACCAGATTGCTTAACCTGATCATCTATATTTTTTAATGTGGTTAGTAGTGCTTCCATTTTATCTAACGGCCACGAGTTAGGGCCATCACTTTTGGCATTGTCTGGGTCTGGGTGGGTTTCCATAAATAAACCTGCTACCCCAGCCGCTACCGCCGCCCTTGCCAATACGGGTACAAAATCGCGTCGCCCGCCAGATGTTGTGCCATTACCGCCCGGTTGCTGTACCGAATGGGTTGCATCGTAAACTACGGGGCATTGTGTTTCGCGCATGGTGGCTAAAGAGCGCATGTCAGAGACTAAATTATTGTAACCAAACGATGCGCCACGCTCACAAACCATTATTTGATTATTACCTGTAGACTTGGCTTTTGCTACTACGTGCATCATGTCTTCGGGTGCTAAAAATTGGCCTTTTTTTATATTGATGGGTTTATTGGTTTTAGCGACATTTAATATAAAATTGGTTTGTCTGCTTAAAAAAGCAGGCGTTTGCAGTATGTCTGCCACTTCTGCTACTTGCATTAAGTCGGTATCTTCATGCACGTCGGTAATAACAGGTACGCCTATATCGTCTTTTACTTTTTGTAAAATACGTAAGCCTTCTTCTACACCTAGCCCTCTAAAACTGGTTAGTGAAGAACGGTTAGCCTTGTCGAATGAGGCTTTAAACACATAGGGTATGCCTAAACGGTCGGTTATATCTTTCATGGTTTCGGCAATAGACAATACCATGGCTTCGGACTCTATAACGCATGGCCCTGCAAATAAAAATAGGGGTTGGTCTAGCCCTGCTTCAAAATGGCAAAGTTTCATTATTTAGCGTCCCTAAATGCCACTGCCGCGGCGATATAGCTATTAAACAATGGGTGGCCATCACGCGGGTTTGAGGTAAATTCTGGATGAAATTGACAGGCGACAAACCAAGGGTGTTTTTTTAGTTCTATCATTTCCATTAATTGTGAATCTAACGATTTACCCGAAAATATTAAACCGTGTTCTTCTAAAGGTTCTTTGTAGTGTTTGTTAAATTCATAACGATGACGATGACGTTCTATAATTGTGTCACTTGCGTATATTTTATGGGCATGAGAGCCTTTTTGTAATAAACATTTTTGGCCACCTAAACGCATCGTACCACCAATGTTAGAATCTTCAGAGCGTTGCACTACATTACCTTCTTCGTCAATCCATTCGGTTATTAAGGCTATCACTGGGTGTTCTGTATCGCGCTTAAACTCGGTGCTGTGTGCATCGGTTAAACCCGCTACATTACGTGCGTATTCTATAATTGCCACTTGCATACCTAAGCAAATACCCAAGTATGGAATTTTGTTTTCACGCGCATACTGTACCGTTTTTATTTTACCTTCTACACCGCGTAAACCAAACCCACCGGGTATTAAAATAGCATCCAAACCTTCTAATTCTTTCATGCTGGTTTCTAAATTATCAGAGTCGATGTATTTAATGTTGACTTTAATTTTATGATGAATACCACCATGAGTAAGGGCTTCGTTTAACGATTTGTACGATTCTGTTAGCTCGGTATATTTACCCACCATACCAATGGTCACTTCACTTTTTGGGTTTAAGAACGATTCTACCACTTGATGCCAATCTGACATGTCGCGTTGTGTTCCTTTAATTCCGAATTGCTTAACAACTAATTCATCCATACCTTGTGCGGCTAATAGTTCGGGTATTTGATAAATACATGGTACATCTATAGCTGAAATGACCGCCTTTGTTGGCACATTGGTAAACAAAGAAATTTTGTTTCTTTCATCTTCTGGCAAGGGTTGTTCAGAACGACAAACCAAAATATCTGGGAAAATACCAATAGAGCGTAATTCTTTTACCGAGTGCTGGGTTGGTTTGGTTTTAATTTCACCCGCAGATTTAATATAAGGCACTAAGGTTAAATGCATAAACAAGGTGTTTTCTTTGCCCATTTCTGCACCCATTTGGCGTATGGCTTCCATAAACGGTAGTGATTCTATATCACCTACTGTGCCACCAATTTCTATTAAGGCTACATCAACCCCTTCTGATCCTAGTTTTATTAAACGTTTAATTTCATTAGTAATATGGGGGATAACTTGAACTGTTTTACCTAAGTATTTACCTTCGCGCTCATTTTGGATAACGTTTTCGTAAACACGGCCGGTAGTAAAATTGCTTTTTTTACCTGTTTTAATATGAACAAAACGTTCGTAATGGCCTAAATCTAAATCGGTTTCTGCGCCATCATCGGTGACAAAAACTTCACCGTGTTGATAGGGGCTCATGGTGCCGGGGTCTAAATTGATATAAGGGTCTAATTTCATCATGGTAATAGAAATACCACGAGCTTCTAACAGTGCCGCTAATGAAGCGGATGCGATGCCTTTCCCTAAAGAAGAAACCACACCACCTGTAATAAACACATAACGAGTCATTAGCGATTAGACCTATAAATTGAAAAGCGAATTTTAGCAAATATGCGTAAGTTTTACTATCTAACTAGAGACCTTTATACGGAAATATATGTGGCTATTAGAGTACTAAGCGTTATTTGCTTTTGCAATAAGTTGTTTACCCACGTTTTGTAAACAAACATAACGCAAAGTTTTGGTTTTGTAGCTTTCATGCAAAGCCTTCTATAAACATACTTTTACCAGTTTATTATTGATAAATAATAAGGGTATACGCCCTCTTAACCACGGAGGAACAGATTGTTTTTGAAAATATTTTTTTAATGATTGATTGCCAACGCCTTTAATATAAACCGTGTCGGCTTCTTTTCTAAAACCTATTTCAACCTTATCATTTGCATTAATAATATTATTTAAGTTTTTGATATTTATAACTATATTGTACTTTTCTAATCTAAAAATCGGTGTGTTTTTAATGTCCCACAAATGTCTTTTTGTATTGTCTGGGTCTTTAAATTCGGTCACTAAATAGCAATGGTGTTGATATTTTTTGATACAAGCATCATTTACGTTAACGCTCAAACTGGCAGATTGACACATTTGCCCAATTAGATTTTTTAATTTTTTTTCACTGACTTGCTGTATTTTATTTACATCTAACCAGTAACGTATTACTGCATGTTTTTGGTTTTCATCAAAATCATAAAAAGTTGATAAATCAATTTCATCATCTTTAATTTTTATTTCTAAAAATAGTGCTTTTGCAATTTCATTAAGCCAAAAAGAGCTTTTTTGTATGTGATTTATACTTCTATTAATGGTTGTTTGGTAACTAGGAAAACGCTTGGCAATAATCGGCAGTATTTCATTGCGTATGTAGTTTCTATCAAATTTATTATTTTTATTACTTTCGTCTTCAACATAGTTAATACCATGCTTAGTTGCATAATTTTTAAGCTCGTCTTTGGTATAACTCAGTAAAGGCCTAGCTAACCATGTGTGTTTATGTTTTCTAAAGGCACTTATGGCGGCAAGCCCTTTAATGCCAGAACCACGTAATATCCTAATAAAAAAGGTTTCTATTTGGTCATCTAAATGGTGTGCGGTGCAAATAATGTCGGTATCTGTTGCGATGCTTTCAATGGCTTTGTATCGGTGCTTTCTGGCTTCTGCTTCTTGCCCCTGTTTGGTATTTTCATTAAGGTTAACTGTTTTTTCATAATACGTAAAACCAATATTTTGCACAGCCTTTTTACAAGAAGCAGCCCATAAACTGGCATTTTTGCTTAACTGATGATTTACATGAATAACTTTTACATTTAAACAAAGTTCTGTTTTTGCTTTAACCATTAAATGTAAAAGTACACTCGAATCTATACCGCCAGAATAGGCAACTACAATATTTTTTGAGGGGAATTGAGCAAGCGTTTTTATAAAACGTTGCTCTATGATGGCAGGTCTTTGCGAAGCTATGAGATAAATTGCCCGTAATTGGCAATTTTTTTATAACGCGTATCCAGCAATTTATCTAAAGGTTCTTTTAATAAATTGTTTAACGAGTCGATTAAAACATTGCGTATGTTTTGCGATGCTTGTTTCACATTTCTATGCGCACCGCCTAAAGGTTCTGGGATGATTTCGTCTATGAGATTAAGTTCTTTTAATCGCTCGGCAGTTACTCCTAGTGCTACGGCAGCTTCTGGTGCTTTGTCGGCACTTTTCCATAAAATGGTCGCACAGCCTTCTGGTGATATAACAGAATAGGTGCTGTATTGCATCATAATGGTTTTGTCACCTACACCAATGGCTAAAGCGCCACCAGAACCGCCTTCACCTATTACTAAACAAATTATAGGTACCGATAAGTCGGTCATTTCAAATAAGTTTCTGGCAATGGCTTCGCTTTGGTTACGCTCTTCTGCACCTACACCTGGGTAGGCTCCGGGTGTGTCTATAAAGGTAATAATGGGCAAAGAAAACTTTTCTGCTAATTTCATTAACCTTAATGCTTTTCGGTAACCTTCTGGTCTTGGCATACCAAAATTGCGTTTTATTTTTTCTTTGGTATCTCTGCCTTTTTGGTGACCAATTAACATAATGTTTTTATCGCCCAACCTGGCAAAGCCGCCAACTATGGCTTTATCGTCTCCGTAGTGACGGTCTCCATGCAACTCTTCAAAATCGTCAAATACTGTATCAATATAGTCGTAAGTATAAGGCCTTAAAGGGTGACGCGCTATTTTAGATATTTGCCAAGGGTCGAGTTTTTTAAATATATTTTCAGTTAAGTTATTACACTTTGTTTTTAATTTTTCAATTTCTTCATTAATATTGATTTCACTGTCATCAACAACATGCCTTAGCTCTTCTATTTTTGCTTTAAGCTCTGCTATTGGCTGTTCAAAGTCTAAATAATTTGGGTTCATTAACGTCTCGTTATTTTAATGTGTTATTGCGTTTCTGTAACGCAATACAATATTGTTTGTTCCATAAGCGCTTTGTAATTGTTTTATTAGTTGCTCATGCGGGCTTATCATCCAATTTTTACCTAAAACAATCTTTCCTTTAATGCCTTGTGTAATGACTGATATTATGACTGTACATTGTCCGCCAGTAAAGGGTTGTAAGCACTCAGTTAGGTCTTTTACTAAGTTTTGTTTGTTTTTAGTGTTATTTAGCGTGATTTCAATACGCGATAACTGCAAATGGCGCATTTCTTCAATCGTTAATGCTTCTTGCACATTCACTTTTACACCACCATTAAAATCATCACGCATCATTTTTCCTTCTACAATTAATAAATTGTCTCTTATTAATTTTTCTTGAAAACGCTCATAATCGGCAGTTTTAATAATCACATCTACACGCGCTGTTCTATCATCTAAAGTCACAATGCACATTTTACCAAAGCGTGTTTGCCTCACTCTAAAGTCTAATATTAAGCCTGCTATTTTAGTATCTACCCCTTCTCTGGCACGTCTATTTTGGCTTTCAAAAGCGGCTGTTTGTTTTTGTATTGAACCGTGCGAAAACTGCTCTATTTCTTGTATATAGCTTTCTATAGGGTGACCGGTTAGATACAAGCCTAAGGTGTCTTTTTCATAACGCAGTTTCAGTAAATCATCCCATTCATCTACCGCAGGGTCATGGGTAGATTCTGTATCAAGTTCGTTATCATCAAATAAACCACCAAATAAGTCGTTTTGACCACTGTTTTGTGCTTTTGCATGTTGGTCTGCTATTTGTACCGATTTAGGTACACGTTTGGTCATAGTGGCGCGGTTATCTGCAAAACTGTCCATCGCCCCTGCTTTAACTAAAGATTCTATAGTGCGTTTATTTACTTTAAACGAATCTACACGTTTGCAAAAATCGTCTAGTGAGGTATAGCTGCCGTTTAATGTTCGTTCTTCTAAAATCGATTCTATTGCCGATTGACCCACACCTTTAATGGCACCTAGGCCATAAACAATGCTACTTTGATCTTTTACATTAAATTCGTAGCTAGAATAATTAATTTGTGGCGGATTAATTTCTAACTCCATAGACCGACAGTCATTAATTAGGGTCACTATTTTGTCGGTGTTGTCCATATCTACCGACAATACGGCGCACATAAATGCAGACGGATAATGAAATTTTAACCACGCCGTTTGGTATGACAATAAGGCATAAGCGGCAGAGTGAGATTTATTAAAACCGTAACCTGCAAACTTTTCCATTAAGTCGAAAATGTCTGTTGCTGTTTTTTCTTCTATATTATTTTTTTTAGCGCCTTCATTAAAGCGTTCACGCTGTTGTGCCATTACTTCGGGTTTTTTCTTACCCATCGCTCGGCGTAACATGTCGGCCTCACCCAAGCTATAACCTGCCAATACCTGTGCAATTTGCATTACTTGTTCTTGGTATAAAATTACCCCGTAAGTGGGTTCTAAACAGGTTTCTAAACTTGGGTGTGGGTAGACAACTTTTGCACCGTGTTTACGTAGTATAAAATCGTCTACCATGCCAGAACCTAATGGGCCTGGGCGATATAGGGCTACTAAGGCAATAATGTCTTCAAAACAATCGGGCTTTAAGCGGCTTATTAGTTCTTTCATTCCCTGAGATTCCAGCTGGAATACCGCTGTGGTCTCTGAGTTTTTCATTATTTTATTAAACACGCCTTTATCATTTAAAGGAATGGTTTCTAAAACAATGTCGCCTTCTTCTTGTGTTCTAAAGTGATGATTGGCCAGCTTTTTTGCTTTATCTATTACGGTAAGCGTTTTTAGGCCTAAAAAGTCAAACTTGACTAAACCTACCGATTCAACATCATCTTTATCTAATTGGGTAACTAAGCTAGAGCCGTCTTCATCACAATATATGGGGGTAAAGTCGGTTAATACAGACGGTGAAATAACCACGCCACCAGCGTGTTTACCGGAGTTACGCGCGATTCCCTCTAATTTTTTTGCTAAATCTATTAGTTCTTTTACTTCGTCATCGTTTTCGTATTTTTCTCTTAAATCGTCCGACTCTTCTAACGCTTTATCTAAGGTCATGCCTATATCAAACGGGATGAGTTTGGCTATTGCGTCGACCAAACCATAAGGTTGGCTCATCACTCGCCCTACGTCGCGTATTACCCCTTTTGCAGCCATCGTGCCGTAGGTAATAATTTGCGATACTTTTTCTGCACCGTAAAAACGAGATACATAGTCGATTACCCTATCACGCCCCGAGGTACAAAAATCAATATCAAAATCGGGCAAAGACACACGTTCGGGGTTTAAAAAACGTTCAAATAACAAATCGTACTCTAGCGGGTCTAAATCGGTTATTTTCATCGAATAAGCCACTAACGAACCCGCACCAGAACCACGCCCAGGGCCTACAGGAATGTCGTGCTCTTTTGACCAACGGATAAAATCGGCAACAATTAAAAAATAACCCGGAAAACCCATTTCACAAATGGTATCGAGTTCTATTTTTAATCGTTCATCATATTCAACACGCCTTACTATTAGCTCATTTGCAGACAAGTTAAGAAACAGCAGTTTTAAACGTTCCTCTAAACCCTCTTCTGATAATTGAATAAAGTATTGGTCTGTCGTTAAACCATCAGGAATAGGAAAGTCGGGTAAAAACGGTTCACCTAAGCGCAAGGTAACATTGCATCTTTTTGCAATTTCTACAGTATTTTCTATAGCCGATGGAATATCGCTAAATAATGCGTCCATCTGTTCTGGTGTTTTTAAATATTGTTGAGGGGTATAGTTTTTTGGCCTTTTCGGATCGGCCAATACACGAGATTCAAAAATACAGGTTCGCGCTTCGTGCGCTTCATAATCGGTTTCTTTTAAAAACCGTACATCGTTTGTTGCCACAACCGGGCATTGCATTTCTTCGGCTAAGTCTAAAGCATGTTGTATATAAATTTCTTCGTTATTTTTGTCGACACGGGTTAATTCTAAATAAAAATTATCGGGGAATAGTTGCATCCATTTAGTGGCCACTTTTTTGGCTTCGTCCATGTTTCCTTTTAGCAATAGTTGCCCTATTTCACCTTGCATACCACCAGATAAAACTAAAATATCGTCTTTCCATTTTTTTAACCAAGCCCATGTTACCAGTGCCTCCCCGTTAGACTGGCCTTTTAAATAGGCTTCTGAAATGATGCGCGATATATTTAAATAACCGTCATTGGTTTTGGCAAATAAAGTAACGGGGTAAAAATGTTGGTGGTCTTCATCGCGTATTAAACAGTCAATAGCGATGATGGGTTTTATGCCGTCTGCCATTGCGGCTTTGTAAAATTTAACCAGTGCAAATAAATTACTGTAATCATTAATGGCCACAGCTGGCATATTAAAACCTGCAATGTTTTTAGTCAGCGCTTTAATTTTTACAATACTGTCTCGTAAAGAAAACTCACTGTGAACATGCAAATGTATAAAATTACTCAACTATTTTTCCTTTCTGGCTTATTTGAATACAATTTACACATTAATTTAGCTACAGGTTTATACGACTTTCTATGAACATTGCTAACACCATGCAAAGCAATTTTTTCTAAATGCAATTTGGTTGGGTAGCCTTTATGTTGTTTAAATTCAAACTCGGGCATTCTGTTGTGCAGGTCTATCATATAAGCATCGCGCCATGTTTTAGCCAATATAGAGGCGGCAGATATGGCTTTTACTTTGGCATCACCTTTTACAATGGCTTCACTTTCTATTCCCGTATCTGGGCAAAACTTGCCATCTACTTGTACAAAACTGGGTTTTAAATCTAAACCTTCTATGGCTCTTTTCATGGCTAATAACGTTGCCTGATGGATGTTTAACGCGTCTATTTCTTCTTCTGATGCTGAGGCGATAGACCAACTTTGCGCGTTTTGTTTTATCTTAATTGCCAGCTCATCACGCTTTTTAGCAGACAGTTTTTTAGAATCATTTAACGCACTCCAATCTATAGCGTTGCCTAAAATTACTGCCGCAGCGGTTACAGGGCCTGCTAGTGGCCCACGGCCGGCTTCGTCTACCCCTGCCAATATTGTTTTTTGTTGTGAAGAAATGGACATTAATAGGTACAATTAACTATTGAAAAACATGGTGCTATTGTAAATGAAAAAACTAAAAACTGCCGTAATAGGTGTTGGATATTTGGGTAAATTTCACGCTCAAAAATATACCAATATAGAAACTACACAATTAGTGGCGGTGGTAGATAATAATGCCGAAAATGCAAACAACATTGCCCAGCAAAACAACTGTGAAGGTTTGACCAACTACAAATCATTAATCGGCAAGGTAGATGCAGTAACCATAGCCGCCCCTACCTTATTGCATTACCAAATAGCCAAAGATTTTTTAAGCAACAATACCCATGTACTGGTAGAAAAACCTATCACAAGTACGGTAGAGCAAGCAGAAGAGTTGGTTAAAATTGCTAAAGAAAATAATTTAGTTTTTCAGGTTGGCCATTTAGAACGTTTTAACGCAGCCCTGCTAGGTGCGGCAGATAAATTAGACGCGCCGATGTTTATAGAGTCGCATCGACTAGCGCCTTTTAACCCACGCGGTGCCGATGTGAACGTGGTTTTAGATTTAATGATTCACGATATTGATATTATTTTAACGTTAATAAAGTCCGAAGTTAAATCTATTAAGGCAAGTGGCTTACCGGTGCTTTGCGATACCGTAGACATTGCTAACTGCCGTATAGACTTTGAAAACGGTTGTGTTGCTAATGTTACCGCTAGCCGTGTTAGTGCTAAGTCTGAACGTAAAATGCGTTTCTTCCAACGAAAGTCTTGCGTTACGGTAGACTTTCAAGATAAAACCGTTAAAACGTATATTCAAAATACCGAAGACACCAATGCGTTAGAAATTATTTCATCTGAAAAACAATTTGAAAACAATGATGCAATATTAGAAGAGACCCTTGCCTTTGTAGATTCAATTTTAAATAATAAACCCGCAGTAGTTAGCGGTGAGGACGGCTTACGTGCTTTAAAAATTGCTACCCAAGTTTCGGCGCAATTTAATTAGCACATAAAAAAGACCCTAAATCGTCGACCCCTTGCCTATTATTAGCACACCTTCTTTGCACATCTTTGTGCATCAGGTGTAGCTACATCCTGTAGGCAAGGGGTCGACGATTTAGGGTCTTTTTGGGCTTATAAATTTTATTTAAAAGTCGAAAGGGTTTTTAATAAATATATTTTCGTTTCTTTCGGGCCCTGTCGAAATGATATGGATAGGAACGCCCATTACTTCTTCTAATTTATCCACATAGTTTTTTGCGTTAACGGGCAAGTCTTCTATTTTTGTAATGCCTGCTGTGGGTTCATTCCAACCGGGCATTTCAATGTATTGCGCTTTGCATTGATCGTAGGCTTCTGCACCAATTGGTGGGGTGTCTAACTTTTCACCGTTATAATCGTATGATGTACAAATTTTAATGCTCTCTAAACCTTCCAGCACGTCTAGCTTGGTTAAACATATACCGGTAATGCTGTTTAACATGGCAGAACGACGCAAACTTACCGCATCAAACCAACCGCATCTGCGAGGGCGACCTGTTGATGCGCCAATTTCTTTACCTACTACAGCCATGTGGTGGCCACTTTTATCTTTAAATTTATCCCCATCGTACAACTCTGTAGGGAAAGGGCCACCGCCAACGCGTGTAGTGTAGGCTTTAGTTATGCCTAAAATATAATCTAAATCTTTTGGGCCTACGCCACTACCGCACGATACTCCACCCGCCGTTGGGTTTGATGAGGTAACAAATGGATAGGTACCATGGTCGATGTCTAATAACGTGCCTTGCGCGCCTTCAAACATAATTTTTTCACCTGCTATACGGTGGTTATGTAATGCCATTGGCACATCCACAATCATGGGGCGCATCACTTCGCCCATTACAAGTGTTTCATCTAATACTTTTTGATAGTCTACTTCGTCTTGCTTAAAGTAATTTTTTAGCGAAAAATTATGATAGTCCATAACTTCTCGTAACTTTTCTGCAAAACGATCTGGGTACATTAAATCGTTTAATTTTATGCCTCGACGAGACACTTTGTCTTCGTAAGCGGGACCTATTCCACGGCCTGTTGTGCCAATGGCTTTTTTGCCTCTGGCTATTTCGCGTGCTTGATCTAACGCGACGTGGTAAGGCAAAATTAAAGGACAAGCCTCACTTAAACCGAGCCTTTCTTTTACCGGTATGCCACGCGCTTCTAACTCGTCAATTTCTTTTAACAATGCCGCAGGCGACAGAACAACACCATTACCAATGTAGCATTTAACTTGGTCACGTAATATGCCAGACGGTATAAGGTGCAAGACTGTTTTTTGTGTGCCAATAATTAGCGTATGACCTGCATTGTGACCACCTTGAAAGCGCACAACTGCATGTGCTTTTTCGGTTAGTACGTCTACAATTTTACCTTTGCCTTCATCGCCCCATTGGGTGCCTAAAATTACTACATTATTCGCCATGAGCTTCTTCTATTAGTTGCCATTGGTTGTTAATTAATTGAATTGAGTGAGTGAATTCACTTTTGCTTTTTGCACTTAAACTGCCAGCAAAAGACTGTACTACTTGTTCACCTTGCTCTCGTAATTGTTTTATAAATTGCTTTAAATCTTCATTAGAATCATCGGGTGCAATGACTTTTTTAGCGGTTAATTGTGGCGCATAAAAATCCATTAAGGTTTTTAGGTCGGTAGAAAAGCCAGTCGCAGGCCTGTACTTTCCAAACGCTTTGCCTATTTCGTCGTAGCGTCCACCACGGGCAATTTCTTTACCCATGCTGTTTACATAGGCAGAAAAAATAACACCCGTATGGTATTGGTAACCTTTTAACTCGGCTAAATCGTAAACAATATTAACATTAGGAAAATTACTTTCTATTTTTGACCCTAGTGCTAATAAATGTTTAATTTTATCGTTAATAGAAGCCGTTAAACTGTTTGTAGATAAGTAGTCTTTTATTATTGATTGTTCGCCATTGCAATTAATTAATTCTAATAATTGCTTTTTTGTGTCTAGCTTAAATTCATCGCATATCATTTCAATTTCTTGCGATGATTTGCGGTTAATGGCACTAAACAAACTATCCGACGTGGACTCTGATAAGTTTTCACTTTTTAGTAGCGATTTGACAATACCTATGTGACCTAAGTCTAAGGTTATACTGTTTACATTTGCCAACTCTAAGGTTTTTAGCATTAAGCTGATGATTTCTAAATCACTTGTTAAACCTTTGTGACCAAAAAGTTCTACGCCAACTTGTAGTGGGTCACGTACACCGTTAAAGTCAAACGCCCTTGTATGTAAAACCGTACCCACATAGCAATAACGTGAAGGAGAGTCATGATTTTGGGAAGCATCAATACGCGCTATTTGTGGGGTAATATCGGCTCTTAAACCAATCAAACGTCCCGATACCAAATCGGTCATTTTGAAGGTTTGCAAATTTAACTGTTTACCGGTACCGGTTAATAACGAATCTAAATGCTCTACAATTGGCGGTATAACTAACTCATACCCCCACGCTTGGTACATATCCAAAACGTTTCTGCGTAGTTGTTCCAGCCGCCAACCATTGGGTGCTAAAACTTCATTTATTCCGTCTGGTAAAATCCAGCTGTTTGTTGTCATATTAATTATTAAAATAAAGCATTATTACACCCGCTATCATGCTCATTAACCCCATAACCCTTAAATTAGAATCTGGCATTTTTACAACTTGAAGCATGGTTTTTTTATACGAAGCGGGGTTGATAAAGGGTAATATTCCTTCGATAACCAATACCAAAGAAATACCGATAAGTACCTTTTCCCACATTATTTTTTGCTATTACCCATAGGGTCATTTAAATACTTAAAAAATGATGTGTTAGGGTTAATGACCAATAAATCGTTACGGCTTGAAAAAGACTTTTTATAGGCATCTAAACTGCGATAGAAACTGTAAAACTTTTTATCTTTGTTATAGCTGTTTGCATAAATCTCTGCAGCGGTTCCGTCACCGGCACCACGTATTATTTCCGCTTCACTGCTTGCTGTTGCGACGATAATTTCTTTTCGTCTTTCAGCATCTGCTTGAATAAATTGCGCTTCTTCTTTACCTTCGGATCTAAACTGCGTGGCTACTGTTTCACGTTCTTTTATCATTCTGCTGTAAACGGCAGAATTAACTTCTTGAGGAAAGTCTACTTTTTTAACCCTGACATTAATTACTAAAATACCTAATGCTTTAGCTTCTAGGTTAGAAACACGTTTTATTTCGTCTAATAAAGCAGAACGTTCGCCCGCAAGCACGTCTTGAACGGTTCTTTTACCAAACTCATCTAACAAGGCTTTACGTGTAAACTGCGACAATAAAGACAATGCGCGTCTAATATCACCCGATGTTGAACGATAAAACTGCTCTACATCAATAATTTTCCATTTTATAAAAGAGTCAACAATAACGTTTTTCTTTTCACTGGTTAACATTCTTTCTGGTGCAGAATCAAGCGTCAAAATTCTAGAATCAAATTTATAAATTTTATTATAAATCGGAATTTTAAAATATAGGCCAGGTGTATAGTCTGTGCGCTCAACTTTACCTAAAGAAGTTTTTATGGCTAATTCAGTCTCTTTTACAGAAAAAGAAAAAGCAAAAAAAGTAACAATGCTAAGTATTAAAACAACCAATAGTGTGCTTATTGTTTTCATTAATTTCTCTCCCTAAGGCGATTACGTTGAGAACTTGTTTTTGGATTAAAAGATTGAGAAGGTAAACTGTTACCAAGCGAACTATTAAAATCATCGTTTACTCTTTCTTGACCGTTAGCAATTAACTTATCTATTGGTAAATACATTAAATTATTACTGCCTTCAGAGTCGATTAATACTTTGGTCGAGTTGGTTAATACTTCTTGTATCGCTTCTATATATAAACGTTCTCTTGTAACTTCTGGTGCTCTTAGGTATTGAACAAGTACTTGTTCAAAACGTTGTGTTTCACCTTTGGCTTGTTGTATAACACGTTCTTTATAACCTTTTGCTTGTTCAAGCACTTGTCTAGCTTGTCCACTTGCTAATGGAATAATTTCATTTCTATAAGCTTTAGCTTGGTTTATGTAACGCTCTTTATCTTCACGCGCCTTATTCGCATCAGAGTAAGATGCCTGAACAGGTTCTGGTGGCTGTGCAGATTCTAAGTTAAGCGTTAATATATTAATGCCTATTTCGTACTCATTTAATATGTCTTGTATAATTGTTTGCGTTTCTGCAGCAATGGCACTTCGACGGTCTGTAATAACATCACCCATGGTATTTCTACCAATTGTTTGTCTAATCGCGCTTTCTGTAACTTGCCTAACTGTTTCATGCGGGTTAAATACGTTAAAGATAAAATCTTTAGCATTTAAAATATTGTATTGAACAGAAAGATTGATGATGACGATATTTTCATCTTTAGTTAGCATAGATTGTGCGCGCAATGGTACATCTTGCGTTTCATCTACGTTAACTTTCATCACTTCTTGTATCGGATAGGGAATATGCCAGTTAGGGCCAGAGCTAGAGGTAGTAACGTATTTACCAAATTGCGTCACCACACCTTTTTCTGCAGGGTCTATAATATAAAAACCCGAAAGCAACCATAAACCCAGTAAAACACTGGCAATTAAGCCTACGCCAAGCGGGCTGCCATTAGAGCCAGATGACGAGTCTGAAGATTTATTGCCACCACCAAATAAACCAGTAAGTTTATTTTGTATATTTTTAAGCAGTTCATCCAAATCTGGAGGGCCTTGGTTATTATTATTGTTGTTATTTCCCCAAGGATCTTTTTTATTACCGCCCGGTTCATTCCAGGACATATACTTCTCCAAATATTAAAAATACAAAAGACGCTATTTTAAGTTTTATACGGACACGCTTCAAGCTATTAGAGTGATTATATTAAATTAAATTGCTTGACTAATTTGCCCCATGTAGATAATGGCATATCATAATCAACCAATGATTCTCCATTTTCACTAAAGGTTTCTTTAACAACCAATTGATTTTTATATAAATAAGATTTTAAATCGGGCTGACTGTTTTTGATTATTAACCGCCCTATTTTGCGGTTGGGTAAAAAATAATTTTTTATTGTTTTAAGTAAATCTTCTAGGCCATCACCCGTATACGCAGATAACCACACGGCATTTAAATCTTGATCAATTAATTTTTCTGCACCCATTTTTTGATAAGGCAATAAATCTACTTTATTAAAAACTAATAACTGCGGTACTTCATCTGCCCCTACTGCGCTAAGCACTTCATTTACGGATTCAATTTTCATATTACGTTGCGGGTCATTTGCATCAATAACGTGTATGAGTAAATGCGCTTCTTGGGTTTCAATTAGGGTTGATTGAAATGCATCGACCAATGTGTGAGGTAAATCTTTAACAAAACCTACTGTATCGGCCAATATAACCTTAAAATTAACCGTAATGGACAGCTGAGCCATTGTAGGATCTAACGTGGCAAACAATTTATCTGCCTGATACACATTGGAGTTAGTTAACGCATTAAAGAGGGTAGATTTACCGGCATTGGTATAACCCACTAAAGCAATGGTAGGCACTTCGGACTTTTTACGCGCATTTCGACCTTGCTCTCGCTGGCTTTTAACTTTTAACAGTCTTGCTTTTAAAGTTTTAACTCGGTGAGAAAGCAAACGCCTATCCGTTTCTAGCTGCGTTTCACCAGGGCCACGCAACCCAATACCGCCTTTTTGCCTTTCTAAATGCGTCCAACCTCTTACTAAACGTGTACTTAGATAGTTTAGTTGCGCCAGCTCTACTTGTAACTTACCTTCATAAGACCTTGCACGTTGTGCAAAAATATCCAAAATAAGCCCCGTTCTATCCAAAACACGGGTTTCAAATTCACGCTCTAAATTTCTTTCTTGGCTGGGGGACAAACTGCAGTTAAAAATAACTAAATCTATTTTATTGGCAAGTATGTTTTCTTTTAAACTTTCAACACGGCCAGTCGTTAAATATAACCGTGGCGTAGGTTTATCTTGCCGATAGGAAACCACAGAGAGTATCTTGGCATCTGCAGAAGTGGCTAATTCTTTGTGCTCTTCTAGTTTTTCGCTTTCGTCTTGTACATCTTTGTACGAATAAATATTAACTAAAAGAACATTTTGACCGCTTTGCGGACGGTCAAACATTAATTAATCTTCAGAGTCATATTGTATATGGACAGATTTACTTGGCACAATGGTAGATATTGCGTGCTTGTAAACCATTTGATTTACTTGATTGTTTAGTAAAATCACAAACTGATCAAACGATTCTATATGACCTTGTAATTTGATACCGTTTACTAAAAAAATTGAAACAGGGGTTTTTTCTTTTCTTAACGTATTTAAAAATGGCTCTTGTAGCGACTGCCCTTTTGACATAACTTTACCTCAGGATCTTGTTATTAATTGATTTGTCGAGTGTATCATAATATTAGCAAATAGTAATATTCTTTAATTTCCCTAATCCTCATATAGAAATGTGAAAAGGGTGCAATAATTTGATGTGCACAGGGAAACTAAAAACGTCGTTGTCACCTTATTGGTGATGAGACGGTTTTTAGTTTTACTAGGTGCATTAAAGGATTGTGGCATTTTTATATTTTCTATGTGAGGATTAGGGAATTTCTTATTGCAACAATTTCTCTTATCAGCGACGTTGCATATTGCCCTTTATTAAGGGAGAACTTTAATTCTAACGTTTTTTGGTTTTCGTTTAAAGAATAGCTTAATTTTTTAACTTCTGCCCTTATCGCTCTTTTTTGAGCTTGTATTTTTTGCAACGCAAACAAATTTAATACCGATGCAAAGCCATTTTCAAGAACAGAAGTTTCAAATTGATTAAATGTTCCTTTTGCTAAGCAACCCAACAAGTTATGGCTAATAGACAAATCTTTATCTAAAAGTCTTTTTTTAATGGTTTCTTTTTCAACACTGTTATAAAGAAAAAAGCTCTGGCTGTTGTTTAACATTAAATAATCACCGTCTATTACTTTTGCCCACTTATTGGCAGCTACCCTGTTCGACAAGGCTAAATTAAAAAATTCACTTCTGAGGGTAGAAATGTATAAACTTTTTTTGGCTTTAGATAGTTTGAATTGTTTATCTAGCCATTTTCTTGCTTTTACAACATTGTTGCCGTTGTTTCCAAACCGTTGTTCACCAAAATAATTAACAAATCCATTTTTAACTATTTGATCTATTTTAGTTTTTATATCATCTGCATTTATTTTTTCTAAGTTTATTAAAATAACAAACTCATTATTTTGATGGGTTCCTATTTTTAGTTTTTTATTGTGTTTTTTTATTTTTAATATTTTAATTGTGCCTATATCTATAGCTTGCCAGTCGATGTTGGGCATTCCTGGTCGATGAAATGATAACCATTGTTGTGTAACGGCATTTTTGTCTTTTAAACCACTGTGGCCGATATTTTTAACGGGTGTATTGGTTTTTTTTGCAAGTAAAGCAATAACGTCTTGCGTATTTTGGTTAATTTTTTCCAAAAACACCCATTCGTGTTCGCCTTCTCCCGTTAACTCAAAATTAATCTTTTCCTTTACAAAAAAATCCTCTGGTTTGGCTTTTAACACCCCTATGCTTTTGGGTTTGTTTAAAACATAAGCAAGGTTTGCGTGACAATATTTTTCCATTTATACCTATTAAATAATTATACAAGTAGCCTTAGATATTATATTATCCGAGTGTCGACAAAATGGTTAATTTTATGAAAAAAAGTATATGGAAAAAAGATTGGCTTGTTGGATTAATCATTTCGATACTGGTTTTAATTTTTAGCCAAACTGCATTTTTACAAAGCTTAGAACGAAGTGGCTACGATTGGGGTGTTGGCCTTGCGTCTGCTACCGCTAGCCCTAAAATTGCAGTTATTGCCATTGACGACGAAAGTATTTCTAATTTAGGTAGGTGGCCTTGGTCTCGAGACCAACACGCAGACTTAATTAATTATCTAAACACTGGTGAAGCCAAAGTAATTGGTTATACCGTTATGTTTTTAGAAGAACAGTTAGACCCAGGTTTAGCCTATATTCAAGACTTAATTAACTATTATGGTGAATCGTCCATTCCATCAGCTAATGAGTTAATTACCGATGCAGAGCAAAAGCAACAGCTTGAAAAAGATTTATCTGGGTTTGAAGAAAAGCTTTTTAATGCCGAAGCCTCTTTAGAAACTGATGCGATATTAGCTCATGCCATAAAAAATAGTGGCAATGTTGTGTTAGCCATGCCCTTTGTTTTGGGTGAAGCACTAGGAAACCCAGATAGCCCTTTACCTAGTTACGTTCAAAAGAATGCATTAAACAATTTTACAAACGTGGAAGAAGCCTCTTTAAATGGCGACTTCCCTGTGCCTGCTTTACAAGCGTTTCCACCAATTAAACTATTGGGTGAGGTCAGCGCAGGCATTGGCCATTTAAACCTTGTACCGGATGTAGATGGCGCAATTAGAAAAGATCCTTTAGTTATCAATTACTTTAACGAACTTTATCCTTCATTTTCTTTAATGGTTGCAGCAAAAAGCTTAAATTTAAACACTAAAGACATTACCGTAAAGCTTGGTGAAGGTATAAATTTGGGTCGGTTAAATATAAGCACTGACACCCAGTTGCTTATGAATACATTTTTTTATTCTAATGTAAACGGTAGAACTGCTTTTGCTGTCGATTCTTTTTACGATATTGCTACGGGTAAAATACCGGCATCAAAGTACAAAGATAAAATTGTCTTAGTGGGTGCAACTGCAATTGGTGTTGGAGATTCTCAAGTTACACCTATAGATTCTAATATGGCACCTGTACTGACTGCGGCCCATTCTATATCTAGCATTTTAAACGAAGATTTTTTCATCTCACCCAGTTGGGTTTTTTATATACAAATTGTGGTGTTTTTACTGGTTAGTTTGTATTTAATGTTTGTTGTGCCAAAGCTTAAAGCCAGTACTGCGGCTATTATTTCTATTGTTTTACTGCTTACCTTGGTACTTGGGCAAGTAGTTATTATGTCTAGCCAGCTTTTATGGATTGGTTTAATGACATCGGCCTTTTTACTTGCAGTCGGCCATTTAATTATTACCACGCAACGTTTTTTAGCAACAGAAAAAGGCAAATCTCACTCGGATGCCGAGTCTGCAGAAAGCAATAAAATGCTTGGCTTATCATTCCAAAACCAAGGCCAACTGGACACAGCTTTTGAAAAGTTTAGAAAAGTACCCATGTCTGATGACATGATGGAAACACTATACAACCTGGCTTTAGACTACGAACGTAAACGTCAGTTTAATAAAGCCGTTAATGTTTACGAACACATGAAAAACTTTGATAAAACCTTCAGAGACATTAATACGCGTTTAGACCGTTCTAAAGCGATGGAAGAAACCATTATTTTAGGTGGTGCAGGCGGTGGCGGTACAGTTGGTGCAACCATGATGTTAGACGGTGGCGCTGGCATGGAAAAACCTAAACTGGGTCGCTATGAAATTGAAAAAGAATTAGGTAAAGGCGCAATGGGCATTGTGTACCTAGGTAGAGACCCCAAGATAAGCCGCGTCGTTGCTATTAAAACCATGGCGCTCGCTCAAGAGTTTGAAGAAGATGAATTGGATGAAGTTAAAGAGCGCTTTTTCCGCGAGGCTGAAACAGCAGGCAGATTAAATCACCCTAATATTGTGACTATTTTTGATGCTGGTGAAGAACACGATTTAGCTTACATTGCGATGGAGTTTTTACCCGGTAAAGATTTAGCACCGCATACTAAAGTGAATAATTTATTGCCATTAGAGACAGTTTTAAACATTATTGCTCGCTGTGCAGAAGGTTTAGCTTATGCGCACCAGTTTAATGTAGTACACAGAGACATTAAACCGGCCAATATTATGTACGACCCTAAAACCAATTCTGCAAAAATTACCGACTTTGGTATTGCACGTTTGACCGATTCGTCTAAAACCAAAACAGGTATGGTATTAGGAACACCCTCTTATATGTCTCCAGAACAATTATCGGGTAAAAAAGTAGAAGGCCCGTCCGACCTGTTTTCTTTAGGTGTAATGCTTTACCAAATGTGCATTGGTAAACTACCCTTCACAGGTGATTCTATGGCTTCATTAATGTATCAAATTGCAAATGATCCACATCCTGAACCTTTATCAGTTAAAGAGGACTTACCTCCTTGCGTCGCAGATATTATTAATAAAGCACTAGAAAAAGATGTTGAAAAACGTTACAAAGATGGAAATCTTTTTGCGCAAGATATTAAACAATGCCTAATCACTATTAGCGAATAAATATATGGATTTATCTAAATACATAACAATAGTAGGTAGAACAGATGTTGGTATCAAAAGAGACCACAATGAAGATGCAATTGGTGCTGAAATTAAACATGGTTTGGTTGTATTAGCAGATGGCATGGGTGGATACAATGCTGGCGAAGTAGCCAGTGAAATGGCTGTAGAGACGGTTTTATCCGTTTTTAAAGATCGCTATAAAAAACTTGATAAAGATGAAAATGAGGGAGAATATTCAAATGAAAGTATGCTTTTAAAACAGAGCATAGAAGAAGCCAACAGTATTATTTTTAAATCTTCTCAAAGCGTTGCTGAACATAAAGGTATGGGTACAACTCTTGTATCTGCACTTTTTTATGATAATAAAGTTTCAATTGCACATGTTGGTGATTCACGATTGTATCGGCTTAGAAACAGTCAATTACAAGTTATAACCGCTGATCATTCATTAATTCAAGAATTAATTACAAAAGGTTTTTATACTCCAGAAGAAGCCCGAAATTCACTACATAAAAACTTAGTTACTCGTGCTTTGGGCGTTGGCAGTAACGTTTTAGTTGATATAAATGAAGATGTTGCGTTTGTTAACGATATATTTATTCTCTGCTCTGATGGTCTTAATGACATGATTCAAGACATTGACATTGAAATAACGTTAAATAAATATCCAACTGACTTAGAAAAAGCCGTAGACAACTTAATACAATTGGCTAATGACAATGGTGGAAAAGACAATGTTTCTGTAATTGCTGTGCGTATAGATAAAGCTTATCCTTTAAATACATCTTGGTTTACTCGCTTTACAGATTGGTTTTAAGCGAATTAAATAAATTTTAAGAAAAACCGATAAATTAATGATTTTATTTACAATTTACGATATTATTATCAAAAATAAATTAGTTGGCTTCTAAGTTTAAGAGACTGAAAAATGGCAAAGTTAGTATTTTCTCA
>CAZPSE010000020.1:22865-32462 GCA_964589575.1 uncultured Gammaproteobacteria bacterium
GCTGCTAAAAAAATTGATAAGTCACCTACATCTACATTAAAAGCAAGTTTAAAATTATTAAGTGGTGGTAATGCCGGTAAAGTTTTAGCAATAAAAAAGGCTTTAATTACTTTAGGAAAACCTGGCGTTCAGGTTGCGGCTATCACCCGTAGAGCCACTGGCTACTTTATTATCCACATTGATGCCGGTAACGGAAAAGCGCATCCAACTTTAAATAATACCGAAATCACAACAATGGCTATCCCGATGAAAGACGGCGATATTATTAGTATAGCAGGCGTTAAAATGGAATTTATTTATAAGTAGATTTGTTAATGGTTGGCTATCTATTCATCCATAAGGCATTCTTGTATTTCAACCTCCCTATTTCGCACGTTTTACGCCGCTCTTGCGTTTAGCTGTACCTACCCATTCATATAAACGCACCTTTTTACGCGTCCTTGCGTTCAGGTGTACCTACGTCCATATAGGCGCACCTTCTTACGCTGTCCTTGCGTTCAGGTGTACCTACGTCCGTATAGGCAAGGGGTCGACGAATTAGGCCTTTTTTAGGGGTTATTTATTTTTTAAATAAATCTGTAGAAAGGTAACGATCGCCCCGATCACAAATAATGGTAACAATTACAGCATCAGTAACGGTGTCAGCTAATTGTAAAGCGGCTGCAACTGCACCGCCTGATGATTCCCCACAAAAAATTCCTTCTTTTTTTGCCAGCAACCTTGTTATCGTTTCTGCAGATTTTTTTGTCACATCTATAGTCGCGTCTAGTTTATTAGCGTCAAATATTTTTGGTAAATATTCTTTTGGCCAACGCCTAATCCCAGGTATCTGCTCACCCTCACCCGGTTGAACGCCAATAATTTGAATTTTTTCGTTTTGTTCTTTTAAATAATCAGCTGTTCCCATAATTGTGCCAGTTGTACCCATGGCACTTACAAAGTGCGTTATCATTTTTTTACTGTCTTGCCAAATTTCAGGTCCGGTTGTTTTGTAGTGTGCTAAAGGGTTGTCAAAATTAGAAAACTGATCCAATACCATGCCTTCACCATTGGTTTGCATTGCTAATGCTAAATCTCGTGCGCCTTCCATGCTTTGTTGTTGAGTCACTAAAATTATTTCTGCACCGTATGCACTCATCGTCGCAATGCGTTCTGGGGTCATATTGTCTGGCATAATTAATTTTAACTTGTAGCCTTTTATTGCACATGCCATTGCTAATGCAATACCGGTGTTGCCACTTGTCGCTTCAATTAAAGCGATGTTTTTATTTAATAAGCCTTTTTTTTCTGCTTCATTTATCATCGACAATGCAGGACGGTCTTTTACAGAACCTGCCGGATTATTCCCTTCGAGCTTAACCAAAATAGTATTAGAGGTTGGGTTGATTCTTTGCAGCCTAACTAAAGGTGTTTTACCAATAAAATCTTCTAACGTTTTAAATGTCATAAACAGCTCTCAATAATACAAAAAGCAATAGCATTATTTTTTTCATCTGAAATACTTATTTGAATATTATTACCTTTAAGTAAAAGATATTGTTTTTTTGCTTTGCCTATAAGTTTTATTAAAGGCTTGCCTTGCTTATCATGTTTTATACAAATTTCTGGCATGGTTATACCTTTAGAAAAGCCGGTTCCCAATGCTTTAGACACCGCTTCTTTTGCGCAAAAGCGTTTAGCTATATCCGTTTTTGTCCATTTTTCTTTAACGGCTATTTCCTCTTTAGACATTAATTTTTTTAAAAACTGTTGTCCGTGTTTTTGAAATACATGATTGATTCTTTCAATTTCAACTATATCTGTACCAATACCTACAATCATTTGGCTGATTCTAATATGTTTTTCATTTCTCTTACTGCTGCTGCTAAACCTGTGAAAAGTGATTTTGCAATAATCGCATGACCAATATTTAATTCTACAATTTCTGGCAATTGCGCTATCTCTAGTGTGTTGTGATAGTGCAAACCGTGTCCTGCGTTTACTTGTAAGCCTATGCTATGTGCAAAGGTTGCCGCTTCTTTAATTTTTAAAAATTGTATTTGTTTTTCTTTAGCATTTGTAGCATTTGCATAATGCCCTGTATGTATTTCTATTACCGGTGCGCCTAATTTTTTTGCAGCTTCTATTTGTTTTTTATCCGTATCTATAAATAATGACGTTATAATATTTGCATTATTAAAACGTGTCACTGCCTGTTTAATTTCGCTAAAATAATTAACCACATCTAAACCGCCTTCTGTGGTTAATTCTTGTCTTTTTTCTGGCACTAAACAAACATCTTGGGGTTTAAGGTTTAGAGCAAAATCGACCATTTTTTTTGTTACCGCCATTTCTAAATTTAATTTGGTATCCATGCCATTAAAAACATTAAATATATCTCTTTCTTGTATATGCCGACGGTCTTCCCTTAAATGCATAGTAATGCTATCTGCACCATTCTCTTCTGCTATTTTAGCCGCATAATACGGGTCTGGGTAAACGGTTCCACGTGCTTCTCTTAGCGTTGCTATATGGTCTATATTTACGCCAAGTAATTTAGTAATTTTCATAAATTTTTTTTAAATAAAAGATGGTTTTTGCAAATCATATCGTTGTCATTAATGACTAACAAGCTTTATTGTAAATAATTCATTAAAGCATCATAATGTAGCTTGCTTAGCCAAACTAAAGGAAGCATTTTGATACCACAAAAACTATTAAGAACCGTATTAAGTTTCTTACTTATAAGCATATTTCTTTTGTATACCGTTCAAATATTATCTATCCCTTTTTTTAAACAGTTAGAAAATTTGGCCTATGATACGCGCCTTAATATTGGTTTAGAAAACACAGTAGACGAACGAATTGTTATTGTAGATATAGATGAAAATAGCTTAAAAGAAATTGGTCGTTTTCCTTGGAATAGAGACATTATTTCGCAAATGGTTAACCAGTTATTTAATAAATATAACGTCAAAATAGTTGCTTTTGATATTGTATTTGCTGAAAAAGAAGAGTCTTCGGCGAATAAAGTATTATTAGCCCTTGCTGAGGGTTCATTAAAAAACAATCAAGCGTTTATAAAACAATATAACCGCCTTAAATACACCTTAGATAACGATCAAAAACTCGCCAATGCTTTAAAAAACAAACAAATTGTATTGGGTTATTATTTTAAAACTAAAAATACAAATGAAAAAAATGTATCTACAGGTGCATTACCCAAACCTGTTGTGGTTTTAGCCGAAGATTGGAATGATGAAATACCTTTTGAAAAGCCAGATGGCTTTGGTGGTAATATTTTAAAGCTTCAAAAATCGGCCTTATCAGGCGGTTACTTTGATAACCCATTAGTAGACGGCGATGGTATTTTTAGACGTGTTCCTGTTTTACAACAGTACGATAACAAACTGTATGAGTCTTTAGCATTAGCTATTGCTAGAAAAGCATTAGGTGACGCAACGGTTAAACTAAATATTGCCGCAGAAGGCACAAGCAATGGTAAAGATTATTATGCCATTGAGTCAGTTCAAATAGGTAAAACCGTTATACCTGTAGATAAACAAGCTGCTGTTTTAGTCCCCTATCTTGGTAAACAAGGCAGTTTTCCGTATGTTTCGGCGGCCGACATTATTAAAGGGCGAGCTAACCCAAGTGTATTAAAAGATGCAATTGTTTTAATTGGTACAACCGCACCAGGGTTATTAGATTTGCGCTCTACTCCTGTACAACATTTGTACCCAGGAGTTGAAATTCATGCCAACATCGTTTCGGGTATTTTAGACGGACGCATTTTACAAAAACCCGATTATTCAACTGGCTACGAATTTGTTTTAATTAGCATTATTGGTTTATTACTTACTTTTTTAATCCCTCGCTTATCACCGTTTTACACATCTATTTTGAGTATTGCCTTGGTTTTAGCGTTGTTTACATTGGATTATATATTATGGTCGGTATACGCAACGGTGTTACCCATCGCATCGTTAGTATTATTAGTTGTACTGATGTTTATATTGCACATGAGCTATGGTTTTTTTGTAGAAACAAGAGGCAAACGAGAGCTTGCAAAAGTATTTGGACAATACATTCCACCCGAATTAGTAGATGACTTAGGCGAAGACCCTAACGCTATGAATTTAGAAGGTGAAAGTCGTGAAATGTCGGTTTTATTTTCGGATGTACGTGGATTCACCACCATTTCTGAAGGTTTAGACTCTAAAGAGCTAACACATTTAATGAACGCTTTTTTAACCCCTATGACACATGTAATTCACAAAAACAGAGGTACTATCGACAAATATATGGGTGATGCCATAATGTGTTTTTGGGGCGCACCACTAGAAGACAAACAGCATGCTGCACACTCCATTAAAGCAGCATTAGAGATGATTGAAGAACTGGAGCGATTACAACCAGAGTTTAAAAAGAACGGCTGGCCACCTATAAAAGTGGGCGTTGGCATTAATACAGGCGTTATGAGCGTTGGTAACATGGGTTCTGAATTTAGAATGGCCTATACCGTAATGGGTGATGCCGTAAACTTAGGTTCACGTTTAGAAGGTTTAACTAAAGCTTATGGCGTACAAATAATAGTAAGTGAAAGCACTAAAAACGCTGTGCCAGAATACGAATACCGTGAACTGGATAAAGTAAGGGTTAAAGGTAAAACCAAGCCTGTTGCCATTTTTGAGCCCTTAACCACTTTTGATAAAATCGAACCTGAAACTAAAAAAAGGCTAAGACGTTATCATCGCGCAGTTAAAATGTACCGAGAAATGAGATGGGATGCCGCAGAACAAGAGTTCTTGTCACTATCGCAACAAGAACCCAATGCTTATGTACATAAATTGTATTTAGATAGAATTATGTTCTTTAAAAATAATTCACCTGGCGAAAACTGGGATGGTGTATTTACCTTTACCACCAAATAATCAAAATACTTAGTTTTCAATCGCTTTGGCCGTTTTTTGTCTTAGTTGTTCGGTATCGTCATCAATTAAAATATTGGGTCGGATCGGGAATACTGGCCTGTTTAAAACCTTCTTTTCGTAAAAAACAAGAATCACAAGTTCCACAGGCTAAACCGTTACTATTAGCGCGATAACAAGATACCGTTTTAGAATAATCTACACCTAACTGAATGCCGCTTTGAATAATTTCAGCTTTCGTCAGTTCAATTAAGGGTGTATGAATGGTAAACTTTTCGCCTTCTACACTTTGTTTGGTTGCTAAATTAGCCATTGTTTGAAAACTTTTTATGTATTCTGGCCGACAATCTGGATAGCCAGAATAATCGACAGCATTAACGCCTATAAAAATATCTTTAGCATGATGCACTTCGGCAAATGCTAAGGCATAACTTAAAAACATGGTGTTTCTAGCCGGTACGTAAGTAACCGGTATATCTTTACTTTTAGACGCTTCTGGAACAGAAATAGAATCATCGGTTAATGCAGAGCCACCAAGTATGCCTAGGTCTAAATCTATAACTTTATGCCCTACTACCTTTTGTAGTTTAGCTATTTTTATAGCACTGTTGAGTTCTGAGTTATGTTTTTGGCCATAATTAAAACTTAATGCTAAAATATCAAAACCTTGTTGTTTCGCAATTGCCAAACAAGTAACGGAGTCTAAACCGCCAGACAGTAAAACCACCGCTTTTTTAGACACCTTCTGTTTCTCCCCATAAATACTTATGCAACTGCATCTGAAAACGAACATTTAACCGGTCATCTACAATTTTATTGGCCAATTCAGTTTCACTCATTTTATTGTAAATTGGAGAAAATAATACCGTGCATTGGCTTTGGCATGGGTGTTGTTTTAAAAAATCTACAGACCATTTGTAGTCTTCATTATCACCAATTAAAAATTTAAGTTGGTCTGAGCTTTTAAGATAATTTAAATTTGATAAATCGTTTTTATCCGATTCATTTGAAGAAGGTGTTTTAATATCAATGACCTTAATGACACGTTTATCTACATTTTTAACAGACAACGCACCACTGGTTTCTAAAGAAACATCATGACCTTTGTCACATAATAATGATAAAAAAGAAAAAACATTTTTTTGTGATAACGGCTCACCGCCTGTTACACAAATGCGTTTAACGGTGTACGACTCTATTTTTTTAAACAATTGTTCAAAACTAAACCATTCTCCACCAGTAAACGCATACTCAGAGTCACAATAGCTGCAACGAAGCGGACAGCCTGTTAACCTTATAAAAATAGTTGGCCAGCCTACAGAATTAGCTTCGCCTTGTAATGATAAAAACACTTCGGTTATTTTTAAACGCTGTGTATCTTTGGGCAAAATTAATGCCCTTCCCTTTCAATGCGCTTTAACCGTCTTTTGGCTAAATTAGCGATAGACGTTTTTGGATAGTCAACAATCAACGTTTCAAAACTGTTTTTTGCTTTAGCCCACATTCCACGTTCATAATAACTGTAACCAAGCTTTAACCGAGCATCTGCAACTTTTGGGCTAGACGGGTATAAGGTGATTACTTTTTTAAACTCTATGATTGCTTGGTCAAAAAAGCGGGACACATAGTTTGATTCGGCTAACCAATATTGGGCATTATCTGCATAACGCCCATTTGGATGTTTATCTAAAAATTCGCTAAAGGCGATTAAAGATTTTTGATAACGCCCCTGTTTAAGATAATTAAATGCAGCCATGTAATCTTTTCTTTCGTCGGCACTCACCTCGGACAATTGTTTATTAATGACTACTTTGGGTTGGTCGCTAATGTTTTTAACGGGTGGCGTTTTTTCGTTTGTTTTAGTTTTAACAATTAAGACCTTACTTTCACTTTGTACTTTAGCTTTAATAGGCTTAACTGTTTGTGTTTTTCCAGTAGTAATAGGTTCAGCTGCGCGTTTACCGATAACTTCTAAGTTATTTAAACGACGATCAGTATCAATAAAAAAACTTTTATTTCTTTTAGTTGCCGACTCGACTTTAAAACCTATACCTTCAACATCACCACGTACTTCTTTTATTTCTGCTTGTAAATCGTCTAGCCTATTTACGGTTTCTATTAAAATTTTATTGTTTAGTAATCGTTCAATTTTTTGCAACCTTTTATCCAAATTTTTCACTTGCTGTGCTAATGCATTCAGGTTTTCAACTGTTACATCACCTTTTGAAGCTGCTGCATAAACGTAGAGCGTTTGAGCGACCAAAAATGAAAGGATGAGTAACAGCTTATTCATAGACTATTTCCACTCGACGATTTAAAGCCCAAGCGTCTAAATTGTGACCTAAATTGGCAGGTAACTCTTCGCCAAAACTAACAATACTAATTTGTGAATCATTCACTCCTTTTAATTGAAAAAACCGTTTAACAGCACGAGATCTTTGTTCACCTAGGGCAATATTGTATTCTCTTGCTCCACGTTCATCGCTGTGCCCTTCTAAACGAACCGTCGCTTTAGGAAACTCGGTTAAATAAATGGCATGTTGTTCCAAAGTTTCTACAAATTCGGGCTTAATTTTACTTCGGTCATAGTCAAAATAAATAATTTTTACAGCCAGCTTGCTGGTCGCTTGAAAAATTGCGTTTTTGTTATAAACGCAATCGGGGGCGCAAACAGGGTTATTAATGTTTGTACCATTAATAGCATTAGCATTATTTAAACCCGTCGTTACAGGTTGGTTGCCTTGTTCATTACCAGAGGTTGATTGACCATTACCGGTATTTTGGGGGTTATTGCTTGCCCCCGAAGTAGGTTCACTATTTAACTCTTCTTTTATAGGGACATTTGGACATGCACTTAAAAACAGTACAATTGTAGATAAACACATTAATTGTGCTAAGCGATAGATAGATTTGTTCATATAGATTCTCATTAATCAATAAATGGCGACCATACAGGTTCGCGAATAGTTTCATTTTTAATACTAAATATTTGTTTCATTCTTCCATCAAAAGAAACGGCACCAAATACACCCACATTTTTCTTTTCCGAGCCGTACATTATCATACTGTCGTTAGGTGCAAAACTGGGTGATTCATCTAAAACACCGTCACTAATAATTCTTAAAGATTGTGTTTTTAACGCTAAAATAGCAATTTGATACTTTTTATTATTCAAATGCACTAACGCGATATATTGCCCGTCTGCACTTATCGATGCACTTGCATTATAACGCCCTTCAAAGGTTAAACGTTTAGCTCGTCCGCCTTGTATGTTTTTTATATATAACTGGGCAGAGCCAGAACGATCGGATGTAAACACAATAGCTTGACTATCTGGCATCCACGAAGGTTCGGTATCTATACCACTATTTTTTGTAAACCTTGTTTTTTGTTTTGTTTCAATATCAATTATATAAACTTCTGCGTTGCCTTGAAATGATAACGTTACGGCTAGTTTTTTTCCATCTGGAGAGAAACTGGGCGCACCATTTATACCGTCTAAACTGGTTATTTTATTTCTAGTACCTTTTTTAACATTTTGTATATAAACGGTTGCCTTTCTATTTTCAAAAGATACATAAGCAATATGTTTACCACTTGCAGACCAAGTAGGAGACATAATTGGCTCGGGTGAATTTAGTATAACTTTAGGGTTAAAACCGTCAGAATCTGCAATATTTAATAAATATTCGCGTGTATTGTTTTTGCTTATTTTTGTAGATACGTAAAGTATTTGAGAGCTAAATGCACCTTTTTTGCCTATTATTTTTTCATAAATTAAATCAGAAATTTTATGCCCTAACGCTCTAAAATCATTTTTAGATATTGTATATTGGACACCAATTAGTTGCAGGTTTTTAAACACATCAAACAATTGAAAACTAACAATGTAGTTATTGGCAAGGGTCTTTTTTATATTGCCTATTACAAAATAATCCAAGCCTAAATTTTTAACTTCTTTAAACTCAAAATCTACACTGGGTATGGCATCTAAAATAATTTTTGATGATGTGATAAATAAGCCGCTTCTTGTTAAGTTGTTTTCTATTAACGTTTTTAAATTAACTGGCGGTGCGGTGTTGGTTTGCAGTGTAAACGCTTTAATACCAATGGGTATAGTGCCATCTATACCTTCTGTAATTTCTATTTTTAGCACGGCGTAACTGTTATAGCTAAAAAATAATAGCATCAAGGTTAATGTTTTTATAAAAAATAGTCTGTTTTTATGTGTTTTCATAGTTAGTCATTATTCGGGTTTAAACGTAAATTCAATATTTCGCTCATACAGTTCTGGGTCTGCAGGTTGTGGCAATGGTGATGCTCGCCATGCGGCATCTTGTACTGATCGTTTAAACAGTTCATCACCTTTACAACGCCCTAAACGTACACTTATCACATCACCCGTGGTTAATTGGCTAACAGACAATTCACAACTAAAATCTTTAGGTAAATTGTTTGGCCGTCGCCAGTTTCTTGCAATTTTTTGTTGTATCGCACTTATATATTGCACATTTAATTGTGTAAGTAGCCTTTGCCTTTTAGCTGCGCGTATTTCGTTTTCTTTTTTTAAACGTTGGGCTTTGGCTAATTGTTTTGCAATAGCCTGTTTTTTTGCAATTTCTGCCAGTTGTTGTGTTTCTGCTTTTATTCGCTTATTTTCTGCTTCTATTGCTAATTGGCGTAGCTT
>CAZPSE010000021.1:0-8570 GCA_964589575.1 uncultured Gammaproteobacteria bacterium
TTTGAAGTTAGAAATTTTACAAATGAGTTTGGCTAAATTAGTGCCTATTAGCAACCAATAAAATGAGTTAGCGTAAAGAAGTTCTGATTAACTGGAGCTTTCAAACTATTAGCGTTAAGCATTGCTCGTTTTGGTGCTTTTTCAAAACTAGCGAGGCTTACAAGCGGCAGCTGATAACGTTATCTGATAATGCTCCAATAGCCCGCTTTATAAGCCTTGCTTGTTCACGATAAAACTGTGAACAAGCAAGGCTTAGCGCTATTGGTATATTGCCAATGCTTATTTGTTAACCATGCTCTAGCCCGTTAATCTGGTCTTCCTTAACATTGCCTTTTATTCTCTTGGTTTTTATAGTATTACACCCTTTCTAAAACGCCAGCGGCTCCCATACCTGTGCCTATGCACATGGTTATTAGGCCGTTTTTAATTTTTGCATCGCGCTTCATTGCGTGTATTAATGTTGCAGTACGAATTGCGCCTGTTGCACCTAGTGGGTGTCCTAAGGCTATTGCGCCACCTAAGGGGTTGACGATATTGGGGTTAATTTTTAGCTCGTTTATTACTGCTAAGCTTTGTGCGGCAAAGGCTTCGTTTAGTTCTATCCAGTCTAGGTCTTGCAGATTTTTACCTGTTTGTTTTAGCACTTTGGGTATGGCTTTTATTGGCCCTACGCCCATAATGTTTGGCGATACGCCTGATACGGCAAACCCTTTAAACTTGGCGATTGGGGTTAGGTTGTAGTCTTTTATTGCTTGTTCACTAACAATTAATACCGCCCCTGCGCCGTCTGACATTTGTGATGAGTTACCTGCCGTTACCGAACCTTTGGCGGCAAACACCGCTCGTAAGTTGGCTAAGGCTTCTACGGTAGATGCGGCTCTTGGCCCTTCGTCATTACTCATTAAATTTTCTGTTACGCTTAGGCTTGCTTGTTTATTATCGGTTTTAAAACTGGGTACGTTAAAGGGCAGTATTTCGTTTTTAAAACTGCCGTTTTGTTGTGCTTGTATGGCGCGTTGGTGGCTTTGTAGGGCAAACTGGTCTTGCATTTCGCGGCTTACTTTCCAGCGGTTGGCTACCTCTTCTGCGGTTAGCCCCATGCCGTAGGCTATGGCGACATCTTTGCCGTATATGGCGGGGTTTAATGATATTTTGTTGCCACTCATCGGTATCATGCTCATGCTTTCGACACCTGAGGCTATCATTACGTCGGCCTCACCTAGGCGTATTTTGTCTGCCGCCATTGCAACCGCTTGTAAGCCAGATGCGCAAAAGCGGTTTACCGTTACACCCGCCACACTTTCGGGGAAACCTGCTAATAGTAACGATATACGCGCGGTGTTCATGCCTTGTTCTGCTTCTGGCATGGCGCAACCTGTTATCACGTCGTCTATTTTTTCTTTGTCTATTTGCGGGTATTTATCCATTAGCCCTTTTAGTACATGCACTAGCAAGTCGTCTGGTCTTACATTTTTTAATATGCCTCGTGGTGCTTTGCCTACGGGCGTTCGGTAGGCATCTACTATGTATGCGTCTTGTATTTGTTTGCTCATAATTTGCTCCTAATTTCGTAAAGGTTTTCCAGTCATCAACATATAGCCTATTCTTTCTAGCGTTTTTTCTTCGTGCAAACGTTCTAAAAACACTTTTACTTCTTGGCTTAATATCCATTCTTGTGAACATTTTGTACCACCTGGTAAACCGCCGCCGCACATTACTGTGGCTAATTCGTTGGCTAATAGTGCGTCGTATTTTGATATGTATCCGCCTGCTAGCATATTCATCACTTTACCCTTTAATGTTGCCGCTACAGAGCTGCCTGCACATAGCAAGGGGTCGACGCTAGGGGGTCTATAATTGGACTCGTACAAAACATTGGCTTGTTGTTTGGCGACGTATAGCAATTCTTTATTGTGCATCACTATCACGTCGGACTCTTTTAAGTAGCCCATCTCGCGTGCTTGTACGGCACTTGCCGACACTTTTGCCATGGCAATGTTTTCAAAGTAGTTGGCAAGGTATGGCAGTTGGTCTGAGCCTTTGGTTTGCTGGTACGCACGTAGCGCCATTTCTTTACAGCCTGATCCTGCTGGTATTACCCCTACGCCAAGTTCTACCAGCCCAATATAACTTTCAAACCCTGCCACTACTCTATCGGCATGGATGGTAATTTCGCACCCGCCACCCAATACTAAACCCGATACTGCCGCCACCACTGGCACTTTACAATGTTTAATGCGCATGGTGACAATTTGAAATTGCTCTATAACGGTTTTTATTAAGTCGTATTCGTCTTCGGTTGCCAGCTCTACAATCATAGATAAGTCTGCCCCTGCACAAAAGGGGTCTTTGGGTTGCCAAAATACTAGGGCTTTGCATTGTTTTTCTGCAATGTTTATAACGTCTAATATGCCATCGAGTACAAAGTTGTTTACCGTGTGCATTTTAGTTTTAAAACTGATAATGCCGATGTTGTCGCCCGTGTGCCAACAAATTAGGCCGGGGTTTTCGTACAAGACTATTTTTGTCTGTTGTTTGTGCTCTACCAAACTTACTCTGTTTAGTTGGCGGGTATACACGTTGGAGTTTGGCTCTGGCATATACAAGTTGGTTTTAGCACTGTACGAACCTTGCGGTGTATGTACGCCGTTTTGACAATGTTTTACCCAGTCGGGCAAACTGCCATCGGCAATTAAGTCTTGCTGGTTGGCTTGCATCCATTCAATCATTTCGTGCCAACCAAAGTGGCTCCATGTTTCAAACAGGCCGAGTTTCCAACCGTAGCCCCAGTGCATGGCTAAGTCCATATCGCGTGCGTTGTCGGCTATGTCTTTTAAGTGATGGGCGGCATAATAAAAACTGTCGGCAAATAAACTGGTAATAAATTTAGCTTGCGGATGATTGCATTGGCGGATTTTACTAAACTTTACGCTCCAATCGCGTTCCATTAATATGCCGTACACTTCGGGGTCTATTTGGGTTTTTCTTTTTCGGTATTCGCCTGTTTCTAGGTCGATGACTAAAATTTCTTTGCCTTGTTTTTTATATATGCCCTGTTTGGTTTTTTGCCCTAATGCGCCTTGGTCTATGCAATGTTGCATTATTTTTGGCACAACAAAGTGTTCGTTCCACGGGTCGTCTTTGGTGCTTTGTTTTAAAAAATTAATGACGTGGGCAAAGGTGTCTAAGCCCACCAAATCGGCTGTTCTAAAGGTGGCACTTTTGGGGTGACCGACAAATATGCCTGTTAGTTCGTCTACCTCTTCAGGCTTTAGGTTGTAACGTTCCATGTGGTTAATGGTGGCGATGGTGGCAAACACACCCAAGCGGTTGGCAATAAAACCTGGGGTATCGTTAGTGCGGATTATGCCTTTGCCTAAGTCGGTGGTTAAAAATGATTCTAACGAGTCCAGTACTTTTTCATCGGTTTTTTCATGCGGTATCATTTCTAACAGGTGCATATAACGCGGTGGGTTAAAAAAGTGTAAACCACAAAAACGAGATTGTAGGTCGCGCTCTAAAACCGATGCCAGCATGTTTATAGGAATGCCCGAAGTGTTACTGGCTAAAATGGTTGTGGGTGACAAATACGGGGTGATCTTTTGATACAACTGATGTTTTATGTCTAAGCGTTCTATAATCACTTCTATTACTAAATCACATTGATTTAGTTTTTCTAAATCGTCGTCAAAATTACAGGCTGTTATTTTAGTAACGATACTGGGGCTACCCAGCGGCGCGGGGTTCATTTTTAGTAAGGCTTTTAATGCCCCTTGAGCAATGGCATTTTTTGCACCTTTAGATTTTAAATCATAAAGTAAGACATTTAGCCCTGCGTTGGCAAAATGCGCTGCAATTTGCGCGCCCATAACACCTGCGCCTAAAACGGCTATTTGAGTAAAACGACGATTTTGAATGGGCATTTTTTATCCTCTTGTTTTGGGCTTTGGGCTTATCCTGTTTGCTTTTTAGGGCTTGACCTCCTGCGCTATCCCTGCGTCTGCCATACTTACATATGTGTCACCTTCCTCACGCATCCTGCGTTCAGGTGTACTTACACCCATGTAGACAAGGGGTCGACGATTTAGGCTGTTTTTGAGCTGTTGCTTTTGGCTTTTAAAACAATATTAATTCTCAAATAGTTATGAGAATTAATATTGTCGTGTCTTTAGCATTTAGTTGCTCGTATCATCCTGATACTCGTCCCTTCGGGATTCGCTTTTAATTTGGGTATTTATTTTTTTACTTTTTTTCTATTCCTACTTTATCAATCTCATTTCCTTCGTAAGCTCGCTCACCAAATCGTTCCCGACGATTTAGTCGCACTTCTTTTTCAAAGCCTCTCTTAAGGAATAATTGATCAACTCGAGCTGCAAATTATTAGCGTTAAGCATTGCTCGTTTTGGTGCTTTTTCAAAACTAGCGAGGCTTACAAGCGGCAAGCGATAACGTTATCTGATAATGTTCCAATAGCCCGCTTGGTAAGCCTTGCTTGTTCACGATAAAGCTGTGAACAAGCAAGGCTTGGCGCTATTAGTATAATGCCCATATTTATGCATTAACCGATATTAAATTTTTAACCATGCTTTAGCCAGTTAATCAGTTCTTCTTTAAAGAAGCCATTTTCTGCTTTAATGTCCGCTGTACATTTCTGCAATTACGTTTTCGTAACATTCACATATTTTTGGTCTTTTTAGTTTCATGGTTGGTGTCAATAAAGAGTTATCTACCGACCATGCTTCTGTACAGACTCTTAACTGCCTAATTTTGGCGTAACCGGGGAAGTCGGTCATGTTTGCCGCTACTCTTGCTAATAAAATTTCTTCTAATTTGTCGGTGTCGGCTTTGGACAAGTCAGCATCTAAATTATTTTGTTTTGCAAAGTCGCCCCATGCTTCTTCATTAATAACCACTAACAAGGTTAGGTACGGTTTACCTTCGCCATATAACATGCATTGCTCTATTACGTTGTCATCTAATATGGCAGCTTCAATATCGTTTGGTGGCATTTTTTCGCCATTGGCTAATACAATAATTTCTTTTATTCTGCCTATTATATGTATGCAGCCGTATTCATCTATTTTGGCTTTGTCGCCAGAATGTAACCAACCGTCGGCATCCAGTGTCGCGGCGGTCGCTTCTTCGTTTTTCCAATAGCCCATCATAATATTAGGGCCACGCGCTAGTAACTCGTCGTTATCACCTATTGCTACTTCAACACCGTCTGCGGGTAAACCTATGCTAGCAGGTACGTTTAAGCTGTGGTTAGAAATACTTATTAAGGGTGACGATTCGGTTAAGCCATAACCTTGCATTAGTTCTACGCCTAAGCCAATAAATAGGCGCGATATATTGGGCATTAGTGCCGCCCCACCAACCAATGAAAAACGAATACGGCCGCCCAATTTTGCCCTTACTTTACTGGCAACTATTTTGTCTAATAATGGCAATACTATAAAACCAATACGCCAACCACCACGGCCTTGTTTGTGTTCAAACTTGGCATAACCTAAGTCTACGGTTTTATTAAATAAGAACCTTTTTACTGGTGAGCCTTCGTCTATTTGGGTTTTAATTTTTCCGTAAACACGTTCAAAAATACGCGGTACAGCCAGTAATACGGTTGGTCTTATGGTTTGCAAATCTTCGCCAAGTTCTGCAACTGAACGGGAGAAGTTTAATGTTGAACCTGTGGCAATACTTAGGTGGTAGCCCCCTGTGCGTTCTAAAGTATGCGATAGCGGTAAAAACGATAGCAATTCATCATCTGGATAAAACGGTATAGAACGCAAGCCTGTATGAAAATTACTAACAAAGTTTTTATTGGATAACATTACCCCTTTTGGCCGACCGGTGGTGCCTGATGTAAATACGATTGAAACCAACTCTTTTGGGTCTTTGTCTATTGTTACCAGTTCTGCGTCTTCGTTTGATACAAAGTCGGTTTCAAAGGCGACCATTTTATCGTCTGTTTTATCTGTATGACCAACCACCACTTTGGTTACGGTTTTTAACTTGGTTTCGCTATCGCGTATGTCGTGCCATTGGTCTAATGTATTTACATACAACAGTTTGGTTTCTGAATTGTTTAAAATGTAGGCAATATTTTCACCCCTATCGTCTACATATAACGGTACGGTGACTAAACCTAAACCTTGTGCTGCTTGGTCAAATACTACCCAATGTATAGAGTTTTTATAACGTACCGATACTCTATCACCTGCCACTAAACCTGCTTTAGTTAATGCCGCTTGAAAGTGTGCCACCCTTTTGCCCATGTCTGCCCATGTGTAGTCTTTCCATTTTTCATCGTGGTAACTAAATTGGCGATAGGCCACTTTATTTGGCGAGCGCTTTACCCGTTCTTTAAATATTGCCTGCATGGTAGGAAACTGCTGTTCATCAATTAAGTCCATTTTGGCAAGCATGTTACCGTTGCTATCTAACAAGTTATTTTTAGAATATATTGTGGCTTTTTGATGGATTGTTGTCATTGGCTTCTCTTATTATTTTGCTGTTGTTTTTTTAGTTTTTACTGCTGTTTTTTTTGACGCTTTTTTAGGTACTTTAAACTCGTCTACATCTATTGCTAATCTAACGGCTTGATGACATTCTATAATGGTTTTTGCTTGCTCTTTTGTAATGTCACCATCTTTTTGTAGCTTTTCTATAACCTTATCATCAAACGGCTCTGTTAATAAACTTTTTGTTATTTTGCCATTTTTGATTAGTTGTTTTTCTAATTCGTCGGTTTCAATAATAAGTTTTCGTGCAACTTCCATGCGACCTGTAATGTCGTCTTTATCAAAATTAATGTACACGCCATCAGTTAATCGGTCACGTACGCTATCGTCGTCCATTACGCTGGTGACCATATTATGCGTTAGCTTGTCGTTAGGGTATCGATAACGACGGCCTAGCGGAAACACCACTGCTCGTAACGCTTGACCTGCCCACATGTTTGGAAAGTTTCGCAATATTTCATCCAGCGCATTTTGCACATTGTATAAACAATATTTAGCAGACCATTCCATTAATGGTTGATCTTCTACCAGTCTGCCTTGGTCTTCGTAGTGTTTTAATACTGCCGAACATACGTACATATACATGAGTGCGTCGGCAAACCTTGCCGATAGTCTTTCCATACGTTTTATAGAACCGCCCAGTAACATGAGCGATACGTCGGTTAAAAAGGCGTAGGCGGCACTCATGCGTGCTAGGCGACAATAGTATTTTTTTGGCAAACCAGACACGGGCGAGCCTGCCAATGTGCCACGGGTTAAGCCGTATAAAAATGCGCGATTTTTATTTACCGTGGTGTAGCCTATATGTTTCATCAGTTCGTCATCAAACTGGTCTATAGCAAAGCTGTCATTTTTTATCGCGATGGCTTTTAACTCATTTAATAAATGCGGGTGGCAACGCATTGCACCTTGTCCAAAAATAATCATATTGCGGGTTAAAATATTTGCCCCTTCTACGGTTATTGCAATGGGTATGGCTTGGTAAGGTAGGGCTAAATAGTTAGATGGGCCTTTACATATTCCGCGCCCGCCGTGTATGTCTAAAGAGTCATTAATAACTTGGCGCATGCCTTCTGTATTAAAATATTTAACCATTGCGGTTATTACCGATGGTGCTTCGCCTTGGTCAATAATATTGGTGGCTAAGGTGCGCGATGCGTCCATCATGTAGGTTAGGGCAAAAATTCTACCCAAAGATTCTTCGACCCCTTCAAACTTTGCAATGGGGATTTTGAACTGTTTACGAACCCGTGCATAAGCGCTGGTAACACGGGTTATTTGTTTGCCCGAACCTGCACCCAAAGACGGTAACGAGATACCGCGCCCTACCGACAAACACTCTACCAACATGCGCCAGCCATGACCTATCATGTCTTGTCCGCCTATTACCCAGTCCATTGGTATAAACACATCTTTGCCCGAGTTGGGGCCATTCATAAAAGACAAACCCATTGGTTTGTGTCTATTGCCAATGGTTACGCCTTGGGTATTGGTGGGTATTAAGGCGCAAGTAATGCCTAAAAATTCTTTATCGCCCAGTAATTGATCGGGGTCGTAAGCTTTAAATGCCAAACCTAAAACGGTGGCGATTGGGCCAAGGGTGATGTATCTTTTTTCCCACGTTACGCGTAAGCCTAAGGTTTTTTTGCCATTAAAGGTTTGCTCGCAAATAATGCCTTCGTCTGGTATTGAACCAGCGTCTGACCCTGCATAGGGGCCGGTTAATGCAAAACAAGGTATCTCTTTACCCTTGGCTAAGTTTTTTAAATAATGGTCTTTTTGTTTTTCTGTGCCGTATTTAAGCAATAATTCTGCAGGGCCTAATGAGTTAGGCACCATTACGGTAACGCCTGCGGCCGCACTACGGCTGGCCACTTTTAAAATTATTTGAGAATGTGCGTAGGCCGAAAATGCTAAACCGCCGTACTTTTTAGGAATAATAATGCCGAAGAAACGTTTATCTCTTAAAAACTGCCATACATTGGCTGGCAAATCTTCGTTTTCTGTAATTTTATAGTCGTCTAACATGGCGCACAGTTTATTTAC
>CAZPSE010000021.1:8670-28808 GCA_964589575.1 uncultured Gammaproteobacteria bacterium
TATGGCAATAACAATAAAACTCACCCACAATAAAACCATGATTAATTCATTAAAGCCGACCACTGCTTGACAATAATATAAAAACACCGCCGCAATCATTGTCCATTGCAATGTAGAAAGTGTGACTGAAATAATTAAATAAGCCAGTGCAACAACAGCTAAAACTAATAAAACGAAATCCATCATGAACCGGTCCTCATATTTTTATAATTTTTTAGATTCTATTTTCAGTATAGCCAAAAGTTTATTAATATCAATCTTCTAGCGTGAAACTTTGTGCTTCACCTTTTCAGTTTTTTTTAAAATTAAGTCAGTTTATTTAGTTAGCCTTATTAAAAAGTAGCCCATTTCTTCATAAGACGCTATTTCTGCAGGCCCTGTTGCAGAAACATCTACAAACGATACAAAATCTTCTGGTGTGTATTGATACCAAGATGCGTGAACAGCACAAACATGAAAATCAACTTGGCTATTTTGAATAATGGATTGGATTTCATTTTTTGTTTCTTGATTTTCATCGTCTTTTATAAAAGCCATTTCTTCTTTGCCGTGGCTAACAATAGCGATAGGCACTTGTGGAAACTTGGCACGCGCTTGTTTAATGGTTTGTTTAATTTGGGGGATAATCCATTCCCAGTCGTCTTCATCGTCTTCAATAATTTCTATTACTAAACCCGATGGCGGGGTGGATTCTTTTAAAAACTCGGGCAAGGTGTCGGCAAAGACATTGGTTGTTAATAGTAAAGCAAGTAGTATTCGTATCATGCTTTGAGTTTATGCCTTATTTTAAAAAATTGAAAGCACTAAACAGGGCTTGCTGGTTTTTATTTACCCACATTAAAATTAACGTTAATCGCAATTTTTTCTTGGTTGGCATTTTCAAAAACGACCGTCGCAACCCAATTAGATATGCCCGATATACAAAGCGGTATTAACGCTACCGAACCCCACTGCATATCTTGAGTATTGGAAAACAGGTATTCATTCAAGCCCATGTCCATTTCGTTCATGTTATAACTTACTTTAAGCGGCTGGTAACTTGTATTGTCCATCAATTTAACGTGTAAAGTAAATTGCTTCATCGGTTGTATGGGTGCATCACTGCTTATTTTAAATTTGATTTTTTTAGTGCTTATATAACAGCCTTCACCTAAGTCGAAACAATCAATTGTTGCTATTTCTACTATTGGTGACTCTTGCCAATAAAGTTTATTTACAATCACAATTGTCAACAATAAAGCTAACGCAACGTATTTAAATTTTTTCATAATATGTTCCTATTGCCGCAATACCGTGGGCACCATTTTGTTGTGCGATGCTAATATCGCTTATTGTTAATCCGCCCAATGCAAATACAGGCATATTAATGTTTTTAACGTGTTTAGCAAACTTTGCCCAACCTAACGGTTTAGCGTTTGGGTGGGTTTTAGTTTTATTAATGGGTGACAATAGCGCAAACAGACAGCCTTTTTTTTGCGCCATCAACAGCTCATTTTCATTATGGCAAGATGCGCTAACCATTTTAAAATGCGCTAACGTTTGCTTAGTTGCAAGCGTTAATTGCTTTGCCGTTAAATGAATATTAACAATGCCTTCGGCTGCTTCATTGCCACCTATATCACCATTTAAAAGCATTTCGCATTGGTTTTTGTTACATATTTTTAGTATTTTTATAGCAAGGGGTCGACGCTGGGAGGCGTTTAAGTTGGGGCTTCTAAACTGTAAAAGTTTTATTTTATGTGCAACTATTTTATCTTCTATTTGCTTTAAGTACAGGGCTTCATCTTTTGTAAAATTTTTTGTTATCGCAAGTTGTTTAGGTAACTGTATTGCATTAATGATAATGCGGTTAATAGCGGGGAAGTGTATTTTTTTTAATTTGTTAACGTCAACCCATTGTGTTTTTTGATTTTCTTTTCCAAATGCTTTGCCCGTATATTGGCTTACTTGGTAAACATATAAACGAATATGTTTTTGATTTAGTTGATAGTTAAGCTCTATAAGCGGTTGATATTGGGTTGGCAAGATGCCTATTTCTTCTTGGCATTCGCGAATCATTGCTTGAGTTGGCGTTTCGCCAAGCTCTAACTTACCCCCCGGAAACTCCCACAAACCTGCTAGGTCTACATTGTTTGCACGTTTACTAATAAACACGTTATCTTGATGTTGTATTACAGCAATAGCGACATTAACGGTCGCTATATTGGCATTAGCTTCGGTAGTCTGCATTAATGCTTACATAGTCATGCGATAAGTCAGATGTCCATACCGTTTCATTTGCGTCGCCACGGCCAAGCTCTATGGTTACGGTTATATCTTGCTGTGCCATTACCTTGGCTCCTGCTTCTTCGCTATAACTTTTATCGGGCTCACCTGCATTAACAATGCACACATTACCTAAATATAAATTAATTTTATTAATGTCCAATGCTTTTAAGCCAGAACGACCAACGGCGGCAAGTATGCGCCCCCAGTTTGCGTCAGATGCAAAAAAAGCGGTCTTCACTAATGGAGAATGAGCAACGGTGTAAGCGACCTGTAAACACTCCTTTTCGTCGACCCCTTGCTTTACATTAATGGTTATAAACTTGGTTGCACCTTCTGCATCTTTTATAATTAGTTGTGCTAATTCTTTTAAACAGCCATTAACGGCTTGTTTAAAGTCTGCCCAGTTTTTATGTTGAGGATTAAGAACAGCAGTTTGCCCCGTTGCAATTAACATGCACGAATCATTGGTTGAGGTGTCGCCATCTACCGTTATACGGTTAAATGATTGTTTAACTGCATGTTTTAAAACAGCATCTAAATCGGTTTTAATTACTTTGGCATCGGTGGCTATATAGGCAAGCATGGTTGCCATATTGGGCATTATCATGCCTGCACCTTTGCTAATACCGGTAACCGTTACGGTTTGGTTATTAACGGTAATTTGTTTAGTTACGCATTTAGCGACAGTATCTGTCGTCATTATGCCTTTTGCTGCTTGTTGCCAATTATTTTCGTCTAACTTATGCAGTAATTTTGGCAATGCATTTTCTATTTTTATTATAGGTAATTGCTGCCCTATAACACCGGTTGAGTACGGTAACACTTCTTCTTTTTTTACATTGCTTAATGCTGCCAAAGCGGCGCAAGTTTTTAAGGCGTTAATATCACCTTGCTTGCCAGTGCCGGCATTAGCATTGCCAGAATTTATAATGAAAAAACGAGGATTGTGTGTTTTTAAGTGGCTTTTACATAGTTGAACAGGTGCAGCACTAAAAGCATTTTGCGTAAAAACGCCCGATGTAATACTGCCCGGTGCGCATTCTATTAATACTAAATCGTCAGATTGATTGGCTTTGATACCTGCCGACATTGAGGCAAGTTTAATGCCTTTGACTCTATTCATTTTTTACGGCTTTAATTTTTAATTAACTTAGTTTGCCATGACATTGCTTGTATTTTTTACCCGATCCACAAGGGCAAGGGTCATTTCGTCCTACTTTAATATCAGAGCGTATAAACGGTTTATTGCCACTTTCTGGCACATGATTTTCTGACTCTTGCTCACCTTGTAAACCGCTTAAATCGGCATGTTCATAGTTAAACTTTATGGCCTCTTGTTCTTTGGCCAGTTGCGCTTCATACTCGCGTAGCTGTTCTATATTTGGCACGTCTATTTTAGCTAATGTACCGATTACTTCTCCTTTTACCGCTTCTAATAAAGCGGTAAACATTTCAAACGACTCGCGTTTATATTCTTGCTTGGGGTTTTTTTGTGCATAACCACGTAAACCAACTGATTGGCGTAAATAGTCCATTGCACCTAAGTGATCTTTCCATTGCTGATCGAGCGTTTGCATCATTATCGCTTTTTCCATGCGAACAAAATATTCGGGTTCAGTTGTCTCTCTTTTTTCATCGTATAGCGTTACAAAATGCGTTAAAACTTTTTCTTTTAAGCTTTCTTCGTTTAAATTATCGTCTTCTTTTAACCATTTTGCTATGTTGGCTGGGCTACCAAATAAGTCTTTTAATTCTGCTTCTAAATTGGGTATGTCCCAACTTTCTTCCATTGAACCGATTGGTATATGTTGAACAAATATTTCATCAATAGTATCGACTCGCATAGACGTGATGCCAGCACTTATATCGGTTGCTTGCATTAATTCACTGCGCTGCGAATAAATAATTTTTCTTTGGTCATTGGCAACATCATCATATTCGAGCAAGTTTTTACGAATATCAAAGTTGTGTGCTTCTACCTTTCTTTGTGCTTTTTCAATCGCGTTGCTAACCATTTTGTGTTCTATCGCTTCACCGTCATCTAGGCCCAGTTTACGCATCATATTGGCCATACGTTCTGGTACAAACATACGCATTAGCGGATCTTCTAACGATAGGTAAAAACGCGTAGAACCGGGGTCTCCCTGACGTGCAGAACGGCCTCTTAACTGGTTATCAATACGACGGGATTCGTGCCGTTCTGTACCAATAATATGCAGTCCTCCTGCGTCTATAACTGCCGCATGTTCACTAACCCAATGTTGTTTTATTGCTTCGTGTTTGTCTTCTTCTGCATTTGATAACAAGGCATCTAAATTACCACCTAAAACAATATCAGTACCACGACCGGCCATATTAGTTGCAATGGTAACGGCCGCAGGGCAACCTGCATTTTCTACAATATAGGCTTCTCTTTGGTGTTGTTTGGCATTTAATACTTCGTGCTTTATGCCTGCTGAGGTTAATTCTTTTGATAAAACTTCGGACATTTCTATTGAGGTAGTACCGACTAAAACAGGCTGTTTGCGTTTCACGCAATCTTGAATATCAACAACCACCGCTTTAAATTTTAAGTCAACATTTAAGTACACTTGATCTGGGTTATCAAGGCGTAACATTGGTTTATTGGTAGGTATTACCACCACTTCTAGTTCGTAGATGCTTTGAAATTCAAACGCTTCGGTATCGGCTGTACCGGTCATGCCAGATAGGCGTTTGTATAATCTAAAATAGTTTTGGAAAGTAATAGACGCTAAGGTTTGGTTTTCATTTTGTATGGGTACGTTTTCTTTAGCTTCTATTGCTTGATGCAGGCCATCAGACCACCTACGCCCTTCCATTGTACGGCCAGTAAATTCATCGACTATGATGATTTCATTGTCTTTTACCACATAATCTACGTCAAGGCTAAACAGTACGTTAGCACGTAATGCCGCCGTTACGTGATGCATTAAACCTATATGTTTGGGGTCGTATAAACTTTCACTTTCTTTTAGTAAGCCGTCTTTAATTAACAGGTTTTCTACTGCGTCATGGCCTTGCTCTGTTAAAAAAACGTTTTTATTTTTTTCAGAAATGGTGTAGTCACCATCTGGCTCAGATTCATCATTCGCATCTTTATCATCTTCTGACACGGTTGATGCGGTCAAAAATGGCACCAAAGCATTCATTTTTTGATAAAGGTCACTGCTTTCCCCAGTAGGGCCAGAAATGATTAATGGTGTGCGCGCCTCATCAATTAAAATTGAATCTACTTCATCTATAATGGCGTAATTAATCTCTCTTTGTACTTTTTCGTCTAAAGTAAAAGACATGTTGTCGCGTAAATAATCAAAACCAAATTCGTTGTTGGTTCCGTACGTTATGTCACACGCATAAGCTTCTTTACGTTGCGGTGGCGATAAACCTGCAACAATAACACCTGTAGACAAGCCTAAATAACTATAAAGCTTGCTCATCCACTTTGCATCTCGGCTAGCTAAATAGTCGTTTACTGTAATGACATGTACGCCTTTGCCACTGAGTGCGTTTAAATAACAGGCTAATGTCGCTACCAACGTTTTACCTTCACCGGTTTTCATTTCGGCTATTTTGCCGTCATTTAAAACCATGCCGCCAATCATTTGTACGTCGTAATGGCGCATATTTAAAACGCGACTACTGGCCTCTCTTACCACTGCAAATGCTTCGGCCAATAAGTCGTCTAAACTTTCACCATTTTTAAAGCGTTGTTTAAATTCTTCCGTTTTTGCGTTTAACGCTTGAGCATCAAGTTTTTTGTATTCGTCTTCGTAATGATTAATTTTTGCTGCCGCTTTTTTGTATTCTTTTACTAAGCGATCGTTTCGACTACCGAAGATTTTTCTGGCTAAATTTTTTATCATTAAGTTTCCTAAAACTTGTAAAACGCAAAAGAAGAATTATACCTAATAAGGTACGTTGGCTTATAAGAAACTGTGGGTATTTACTGATAATTCAATAGCTAAACGGAAGAATTTAACTATTGATTAACGATATTTAAAAAACGTTTAATTTACATTTGATAAAAACTTTTCTGGATTAATTTGACGGCCTTTTTTTAACACTTCAAAATGAACATGTGGGCCTGTTGACCGACCCGATGAGCCCATTTTACTAATTACAGAACCTTTTAGCACAGAGTCGCCTTCTTTCACGACTATTTCTTGATTGTGCCCGTATCGCGTAACGTAGCCGTTACCATGATTTATTTCTACTAATTGTCCATAGCCGTAACGTTTTCCTGCCCAAGTGACCACTCCGCTTGCCACGGTTAAAACATCACTGCCTCTTTTACCTGCAAAATCTACCCCTTTATGCATGGTTCTTTTGCCCGAAAAAGGATCTGTTCTCATGCCGTAGCGTGATGATAACCAACCCTTTTTAATGGGCTGACCTGATGGCAATATTTCGGACTCTAAGTGTTTACTTAATATTAATTCTTCCAAAATAGACAGTTGCAATTCTCGGCTTGCGAATTGCTTTTCTACAACACCTATAAAATCACTTAATTCTGTTATCTCTATTTTACTATTAATGTTACTGGGTGGGCCACTACCGTGTGCAACTTGCGCATTAAAATCAAACTCTTTCGAGTCTATATTTGCCATGGTTAATAAACGAGAACCCAAAGCATTAATACGGTTTAGTTGAACCTGCATACTGCCTATGCGGTTTGTTAAAACATTAACACGTGTATTTGAAAAACTTTCTAATGACGCTAATGCTTTTTGTTGTTCATTTAATTCATCTTGCCATTTTGTGACATATTTTTTTGGTTGTTGTTGCTCTGCAATGTAATAACCTATGTAACCTGCTAATGAAAAAGTACTGACTGCAATTAACAACCCAAAAAAAGCAAATGACCGACCTGTAAACTGATAATTTTTTGTATCTGTTTTTGTTTGTTTTATTATAATTAAATTCATTTAAAAGGCTTTTGTACATTAGTTTACAATCAATGAATAATTATGCCATTTTTTCTTTTAAAAGCAAGACATTAGACTCTCTATGAAGAAATTAGATCAATTTGTATTAAAAATAATACAAGAGAAAAGTAATCAATTTCTTTTTTTAACCCGTCAACTCGAATTAATTCTTCCTACTGAATTATTACTTCGTTTTTCCGTTTGTGGGATTACTGAAAAAAGCATTAAAATTTGTGTTGCGTCGTCCTCTGACCACACTTTAATTCGTTTTTATCTTAAAAATATAAAAAACAAGTGCCAAGAAATATATAACAATAAAAAATTGAAAATAATATTTTGCATCACTCCAGACAAAACAGGTAAAAAGCAGGCGACCACAAAAAACAGAGCGCTTTCAAAAAAATCGAAAAACTTTATTACTGGCTATATAAATAACGAACCCGACAAAGAAATGCGGGAGATTATGCTTAAACTAATTAAACAAGAGCCTAAGTAATTTGAAAGCCGGATTCTAGTGGTTGGATATACGTAATGGGTGACGAATTTTTATCATCAAAAGAAACTTCTTCCCATGCTTGTTCATCACTTAGTAAAGCCATTAATAAACGATTGTTTAATGCATGGCCTGATTTGTAACCAGAAAAAGCACCAATTAAACTGTGACCTAGCAAATACAGGTCTCCAATAACGTCTAATATTTTGTGTTTAACCAGTTCATTTTTATACCTTAAACCGTCATCATTTAAAATACGATAGTCGTCTATTAAAATAGCATTGTCATAACTGCCACCTAAAGCTAAATTATTCGCTCTTAAATGTTCAATATCTTTTAAAAAACCAAAGGTTCTAGCTCGGCTAATTTCTTTTACAAAGGATGTCGTTGAAAAATCAATACAGGCTTGTAAGTTTTCACCAGAAATGGCGGGGTGATCAAAGTCGATTGAAAAATCGACCTTATAGCCGTCAAACGGGTCAAATCTTGCCCATTTATCGTCCTCCTCTACCACTACCGATTTTTTAATACGTATAAAACGTTTATGCGAGTTTTGCTCTACAATGCCAGCCGATTGGATAAGAAATACAAAAGGTCCTGCACTGCCGTCCATAATAGGTATTTCTGATGCATCAACTTCTACATAAGCATTATCAATGCCTAAACCTGCAAAAGCTGACAGTAAATGTTCTACCGTAGAAACATTTGCACCATCTACACCGATAGATGTTGATAATTTAGTGTCAGTAACATTATCAGCGGCTGCGGCAATTTCGACAGGTGGATTTAAATCTACCCGTCTAAAAATTATGCCCCTGTTAACTGGCGCAGGCAAGATTTTTAGCATAATTTTTTTGCCAGAATGCAAGCCAACGCCTGTTGCTTTAATAGAGCTTTTTAATGTTCTTTGTCTTAACACGTATTTTTACCGTCATTTTTTTTGAGATTGTATAGAAAAGCACCATGTTTTTCTATCATTTATTAACTTTTTGTGTTTTATATCCATAAATTGCACATAAAACACGGTAATTTGTCCATCCTTGGAAAACGAGTACTACTTTTTAAATAACTTTCAACTAAATCAAAATTATTTAATCAGCCTGCCTTCTTAAAAAAGCCGGTATATCAAAATAGTCAGACCCAGTTGCGTCATAACTAGGTAACTCTTCGCTAGTTTCTTCTAAATCAATTGCAGAATCGGCAACTTCTGCCTTTTTTGCGCCTACTACGCTCAAGTCCGCTTTGTCTTGCACGCCTAAACCGGTAGCAATTATGGTTACTTTTACTTCATCTTCCATGCCTTCGTCAAACTGCATGCCCATTATCTGCTCGGCATCTTCACTTACCATGCCATTAACCATTTCCATAATTTCATTATATTCGCTTATTTTGAAACCTTTTTTAGCTGCGATGACGTTGACTAATACGCCACGTGCGCCTTTAATATCAATGTCTTCTAATAGTGGGCTATGAATGGCACGCTCGGTTGCTTCTTTTGCACGATTATCTCCTTTTGCTACGCCTTGTCCCATCATTGCGTTGCCCATTTCTGCCATTACGGTTTTCACGTCGGCAAAGTCAATATTGATGTAGCCTTCGATGGTAATAATTTCAGAGATTCCACCTACCGCTCTTGATAGCACGCTATCGGACTCTTTAAAGGTATCAAAAAAGTCCATCTCGCCACCTAAACCTGACAACTTGTCATTTGGAACGACGATTAGAGAGTCGACATACTGTTTTAGTTCAACTATTCCTTCTTGCGCATGGCGCATGCGTTTAGAACCTTCGTGAGAAAACGGTGTGGTAACCACTGCAACCGTTAATATCCCCATATCACGTGCAATTTGTGCCACAACAGGTATAGCTCCTGTGCCTGTGCCACCGCCCATACCTGCGGTTAAAAAAATCATATCCGCACCGCTGACTAAATCTTCTATGCGCTCTCTATCTTCTAGGGCGGCTTGACGGCCTACTTCTGGTTTTGCACCTGCACCTAAACCTTTAGTTATGCCCGAACCTAATTGAATAGTGGTGCGTGAATTGGTTTTTCTTAATGCTTGCGCATCAGTATTGGCGCAAATAAATTCCACATTTTCGATATTGGATTCGATCATGTTTTTAACTGCGTTTCCGCCACCACCACCTACACCAATTACTTTAATTACTGCGTCTTGGTTTTCATTATCTAACATTTGAAAAGTCATTATATTATCCTCGTTTTTACGTCCTAAATTCTAAAAATTCTTTTTAAACCATGTTTTACATTGATCCCATACTGAGCCTTGCTCTTCTTCTACATCGGTATCCGTTTGACGCATACCGTGTAACAATAACCCTACCCCAGTAGCGTGTATGGGATTACGCACTACGTCTTTTAAACCTTCTACTTGTTGCGGATAACCCAACCTCACCGGCATATGAAATATCTCCTCTGCCAAGTCTATTGCGCCTTCCATTTTTGAACTACCGCCTGTTAACACCACACCTGCGGGTATAACGTCTACAAAACCACTTGCTCTTAATTCTTTTAAAATTAAGCTAAACAACTCTTCATAACGTGGGTGTACCACGCTTACTAAGGTCTCTCGTTTTAATTTACGCGACGGCCTTTCACCTACACCTGGCACGTCTATTGTTTCATCAGGTTTGGTTAATTCTTTTAATGCACAGGCAGATTTTATTTTTATTTCTTCTGCGTTCATGGTGGGTGTGCGTAATGCCACGGCAATGTCGTGGGTCACTTGGTCACCAGCTATGGGGATAACGGCGGTATGTTTAATCGCGCCGTCTTTAAAAATGGCAATGTCGGTTGTTCCGCCACCAATATCGACGATACAAACGCCTAAGTCTTTTTCGTCTTCTATTAATACCGAACAGCTTGAGGCTAATTGTTCTAATACCAACTGATTGACTTTTAAGTCACACCGTTCTATGCATTTAATAATATTTTGTGCCGCACTTTTTGCACCGGTAATTAAGTGTACTTTTGCTTCTAAGCGTACGCCCGACATACCTATCGGCTCTTTAATGCCTTCTTGTTCGTCTATAATAAATTCTTGCGGCAATACATGTATAAAGTCTTGGTCGTTTGATACTTTTACCGCTTTTGCCGCATCTATCACTCGCTTAATGTCACCCGTTTTTACTTCGCGGTCTTTAATGGCCACTACACCGTGTGAGTTCATACTTTTAATGTGGCTACCGGCAATGCCTGCGTATACGTCGTGTATTTGACAGCCCGCCATTAACTCGGCCTCTTGTATAGAACGTTGAATGGATTGCACGGTCGATTCGATATTTACCACTACGCCTTTTTTAAGCCCTGTGGATGGGTGCGAACCCAAGCCAATTATTTCCATTTGACCAGACGAATTAACTTCACCCACTATGGTTACAATTTTAGACGTACCAATATCCAAACCGACGACGATTTTATTAGTTATTTTAGACATGTTTTTTCACTCATCATATTTGTACCGAAAAGCCATTCGGATAACGTAAATCTACTTTTTTAAATTGCTCTGTTACTTTTAAACTGCCACTTTTAATTAGTTTCAACCACGCTTCTAATCGCGCTTCTATGCCTTCGTTTTTAGCCACTATTAATAATTGTTTATCGGTTTGTAGTGTCCATGTGCCACGGTCGTTAATTTCTATTTTTACTAGCTTTTGCTGTAAGGTTTTTTCTAAGGTTTTTAAGGTTGATGACAACGACTTATAATCTTTTATAAATTCTTTTTTTGCTTTCACATTAATCCAGTCTGATAAACAAGCATCAATGCCAAATAATTTGGCTTTATTGGTTAGTGCTAACTTATTCCAACAGGCTATAGGCTGTTGTTCGGTAATGGCAATTTCTAACTCACTTGGCCATTTACGTTTTACTTCTACACTGTCTACCCAGTCTACGGTTTCTGCTGTTTGTTTAATTTGGCTTATGCTGGTAATAAACCAGCGGTTGTTTAAGTCTTGCAATACTCTATTTTTTAGCTCTTGTTGATCTAACCATTGGGTTTCACCCGTTACGGTTATGGCATGTACTTTTTGGTTGATAACCACTAAGGTTGCGACCACAACCAATAAACACGTTAGTAAAATCCAACGTAATTGGTAAACCCTTAAAGCCAACAACGTAAAACCATTATTAAATAGCGATAGGTTCATAAGGTTTGATCCAGTATTTGCAAAACTAAATCATTAAACGATATGCCCGCCGCTTTTGCCGCCATCGGCACTAACGAGTGGTCGGTCATACCGGGTACCGTGTTTACTTCTATTAAGTACGTTTGCTGTCCGTCGTAAATTAAATCGACACGCCCCCAACCTTTGCAACCGGTTACATCAAATGCGGTTTTGCATTGTATGGCGATGGCTTGTTCTATTTTTTTATCTAAAGCGCAGGGGCAAATATATTGCGTGTCGTCTTGTAAATACTTGGCATCGTAGTCATAAAACTCGTTGGCGGGTTTTAGTTTAATCATCGGCAAGGTTTTATTGCCTACTATAGCTACGGTGTATTCGTCACCGTCTATAAACTTTTCTACCATAACCGCGCCAAACTTTTTAGCCGCTTGCCATGCAGGTAGCAGTTCATCTGACGTTTTAACAATAGATATACCAACGCTAGAGCCTTCGCTGGTGGGTTTAACGACAACAGGCAAAGCCATTTCATTTTCTACTTTTGCTAAGTCCGCTTCGCTATGTATCAATATCGACTTGGCTAAAGGCAACCCAAACTTTTGCCAAATGTCTTTGGTTATTTGTTTGTCCATAGTTATGGCAGACGCTTTTAAACCTGTGCCGGTGTACGGAATGTTTAGCCATTCCAACAAGCCTTGTATCGCGCCGTCTTCGCCACCGCGTCCGTGCAGTACATTAAAAACTCTGTCTATTTTATTTTTAGATAATTGTTGCGCTACATTTTCGTCTGCAATAATGCCTGTAGCGTCGACCCCTTGCTCTTGCAAGGCTTTTAAAACGGCTTTACCACTGTTTAATGAGACTTCTTTTTCTGCTGAAAAACCACCCATTAGGACGGCAACTTTGCCATATTGATTCATTATGCGGCCTCCCCTATAAAACGTACTTCGGGTTCTAATTGCACGCTTAGTTTTGTTTTTACTTGTGCTTGAATATGCTTAATTAATTGCTCTACATCACTTGCTAACGCACCGCCTAAATTAATTATAAAGTTGGCGTGTTTTGGCGATATTTGCGCCTGACCAATTTGATAGCCTTTTAAACCTACTTGCTCTATTAACTGCGCGGCAAAGTTATTTTTTGGATTTTTAAATACCGAACCACATGATGCCAAACCAATTGGCTGGCTTTGCTTGCGCTTGTCTAACAGTGTTTTTATAGATACGTCGTTATTTGTCGTTTTACACTGTTGTACGTTAAAAAATGCTTTTGCAAACCAGCGGTTGTTGCCTAAAGATACACAGCGGTAGCTAATATCAAATTCATCTTTTTGCATTTCGCTTACTGCGCCTTTTTTATCAACCAATAATGCAGATTGTAAGTATGTCCATATTTCACTACCAAACGCGCCCGCATTCATCGCCATTGCACCACCTATAGTGCCTGGTATACCCGCTAAAAAGGCCAAGCCATTTAAACCATTTTTAATGGCAAACCGGCTTAGTTTTGCACAGCTTGTTCCGGCATCAACAATTAACACTTTTTCTGTTAGTTGTATTTCACTTGGGCCACCTTTCATTAGTACCACTACGCCACGTATGCCGTTGTCGCGTATTAATACGTTACTGCCTAAGCCTATAAAGGTAATTTGAGTTTCTGGTTTTTGTTGCTTTAAAAAGGTACTTAAATCTTCAATATCTTTAGGAATGTATAAAACATCGGCATTGCCACCTATTTTCCACGAGTTGTGTTTTGCCATTGGCTCGTTAAATTTGGTTGTGCCCTTTAAAACGCTGATGTTTACATTGGACATGTTATTTCATAATCCTTTTAGCTAGTGTGCCAATACTGCCAGCACCCATTAACAACATCACATCACCCTCTACACACAAGGTGCGGTACATATTTTCTATTTCGTCTATGTTTTCTACAAATATAGGTTTTACTTTGCCACGTTGACGAATGGCCTTAACCAATGCTCGCCCGTCTGCGCCTTCTATGGGTTTTTCGCCTGCTGCGTAAACCTCTGATACGATTAACTTTTCGCTATCACTTAGTACATTAGCAAAGTCATCAAAACAGTCTTGGGTACGGGTATAACGGTGCGGTTGAAAAACCACCACAACACGTTTATTTGGCCAACATTGTTTGGTGGCTTCAATGGTTGCTTTTAGTTCTGTTGGGTGATGCGCGTAATCGTCTACTACGGTTATTGTGCCCGTTTCTACTTTTATACCGTGTGTTACATCAAAACGACGACTGATTCCTTCGAAGTTTTTTAATGCCGATTTAATGTGTTTCACGTCGGCCTTTAGCTCTACCGCTATTACTATGGCAGCCAAGGCATTAAGCACATTGTGTTTACCTGGCAACGCAAGTTCAATATTTTCTATTTTTTGACCGTCTTCTAAAATTACGTCAAAGGTACTTTTACCGTTTGTTATGGCAATATTTACGGCTCTTACATCGGCATTTTCGACGGTGCCGTAGGTAATAATGGGCTTGGATATTTTAGAGATAATGTGTTCAACGTGTTCATCGTCTATACATAAAATTGCATGACCATAAAATGGTATGTGGTGTAAAAATTCAACAAAGGTTTCTTGCAGTTTTTCAAAACTGCCTTGGTAGGTTTGTAGGTGGTCCGCATCTATATTGGTTACTACCGACATGAGTGGTTGTAGGTATAAAAATGATGCATCACTCTCATCAGCTTCTGCCACCAAGTAATCGCCACTGCCTAATTTAGCATTGCTAGATGAGCTGTTTAACAAACCACCAATAATGTAAGTGGGGTCAAAACCTGCGGTAGTTAATATGCATGCGACTAAACTTGTCGTTGTGGTTTTGCCGTGCGTGCCAGCAATGGCTATACCCAGTCTAAAGCGCATTATTTCTGCCAGCATTTCTGCCCTTGGAATTATAGGTATGCGGCTTTCTTTGGCTTTAATAATTTCGGGGTTATTTTTATCTATCGCGGTAGAAACCACCACCACGTCGACATTGTTTATATTTTTTTCGTCATGCCCTAGTGCTACTGTTGCACCACGGCTTTCTAGGCGTTCTATTAAAGCGTTTCTACCAATGTCTGATCCTGATACTTTAAAACCAAGGTCTATTAGTACTTCGGCAATGCCACCCATACCCACGCCACCAATGCCTACAAAATGTACATTGGTTATACGGTGTAGGCCAACTTTATTGGCCATCATTTTATGGTGAGGCATGCCGTTATCCATTTGCTGCCTGCTTTTTTATTACGCTTAAACAGTTGCTTACAATGTCTTTTGTGGCATTGGGTTTGGCTTTGTTTAAGGCATTTTGTGCCATCATTTTTAATTGTTCGGGCTGTTCACAAAGGCGTAACATGGTTTTGCTAAGGTTTTGTACCGTTAAGTCATTTTGATTAATTAAATAACCGGCATTGTTATTTACTAAATCTAACGCGTTGGTGGTTTGATGGTCGTCTACCGCGTGCGGATAGGGTATAAATATGGCGGGCAAACCTGCCATTGCTAGCTCTGCAACGGTCATTGCGCCTGCCCTGCAAATGGCAATATTTGCTAAGGCTAAGGCTAAATCCATATCGTTTATATATTCGCTTACTTTAATTTGTGGGTTATTGTCTAAACCCAACTTTTTATAATTTTGTATAACTGTCGCGTAATCCACTTTACCTGTTTGATGTTGCAAATTTAAAAGCAAGCCTTGCTTGTTTAATTGCTCATTTAACTGGCTAAACATATCAGGAATCACATCATTTATGGCTTTTGCGCCTAAACTGCCTCCAAACACTAAAACATGAATGGTTTTATTTGTAGTTATTGATGGCTTAATGGACAGCCTTACTGGGTTACCAACATAGGCCGTGTTTTTGTATTGCGACAAAACATTAGGAAAGCCGGTTAATACGCGATTAGCGACTTTTGCCAGCAGTTTATTGGTCATACCGGGTATGGAGTTTTGTTCGTGAATGACTAACGGGCAACGCATTATTTTAGCTACAAAACCGCCAGGGCCTGCTACAAAACCACCCATGCCCAGTACCAATACGGGTTTGTATTTAATAAACAACTTTACCATTTGTATAAAGGCACGTAATAAAATTAAAGGTGCAAAAAGTAACCGTTTAAACCCATTACCACGTAAACCGCTTATGTCTATCCAGTCTATTTTAAAACCATGTTCTGGCACTAGGCGCGCTTCTATGCCTTTTTTTGTGCCTATCCAAATTATTTCAAAACCTTGTTGTTTAAACTCGTCTGCCACGGCGATAGCTGGGTATACATGCCCGCCTGTGCCACCTGCTAGTATCATTACGGTGCCTTTAGACATGAGTAACCTCCATTTTGTTACTCGTTTGAGTCGCATCGTTTAGGTCTTTGTCTTCGTTTAGCGTTTCTGCATTTTTGGTTTCGTAAATAATGCGGTTTAGCAAACCTAAACACGCCATCATTATTAACAAACTACTGCCACCGTAACTAATTAACGGTAAGGTTATGCCTTTGGTTGGCAACAGTCCTAAATTAACACCCATATTAATCATCGCCTGAAAGCCTATCCATAAACCAATGCCAGACGCTAAGTAACCACCAAAATCTACACCTTTATCAAACGCTTTTACCGCTATGTTTAAACAAATACCTACCGTTATTACGTACAGCGCAACCAATACAACTACACCAACCAAACCCATCTCTTCTGCATATATGGCAAATATAAAATCGGTATGCGCCTCGGGTAAGTAGGCATGTTTTTGTATGCTTGCGCCTAAGCCGCTACCCAGCCAGTTACCGTTACCAATAGCGATTAACGATTGGATTAATTGATAACCTTTACCAAACGGGTCTGCCCATGGGTCTAAAAAGTTAACCAAACGTTCTACGCGATAGGGTGAAGAAATGGCGGCGGCGGCTAAAACCAAACTAATGCCCGACAGGCCAACTACAAAATGCCAAACTTTTGCACGCGCCACCCATAACATAGCTAACGACATGCTAACCAATACCACCACCGAACCAAAATCCGGTTGCAGCAATAACAATCCGCCTAAAAAGAAAATTAAAATAAACGGTTTTAAGAAACCAATAAATTTTTCTGTTACTTCTTGTCTTCGTCTTACTAAATAACCGGCTAAATATATGGCAAAAAACAGTTTTACAAATTCAGAAACTTGAATGGCGGTTATGCCTAAATTTATCCATCGACGACTGCCATTTACCTCTTTACCTATACCTGGAATAAGCACAACAACCAGTAAAAATAAGCATAAAAACAAAATTGGAAAACCTAAGTCTTGTAATTTTTGTAGCGGTATTTGGAACACCGCAAACATAACCACTAAACCAACAAGCAACACAAATACTTGTTTATTAAAAAAGTACATGGGGTTGTTGGCCAATCTTTCGCCAACAACCAATGACGAGGACAGTACCATTACCAAACCAATTGAGAGTAATAGCGCAAAGGCAACATTAATGCTGGTGTTCATGTTTTTTAAGGTATTTAACATGCCACACCTGCTTGTAGGTTTGTTACATGCTGTATAAATTGATTGCCGCGATCTTGATAACCACTAAACATGTCGAAGCTGGCGCAAGCTGGCGACAATAAAACGGTATCGCCTTTTGTTGCTAATTTTGTTGCTTTATTAACCGCTTCGCCTAATCCGTCAGTAAAATAGCAGTTTTCACCATTTACGCTTTCTGCAATTAATTGCCCGTCTTGACCGATTAATACCAAGGCTTTGCAGTGCTGTTTGATAACGGTTTTTAGCTCATCAAAATTGGCACCTTTTGCTAAACCACCCGCTATAAGTATTACGGGTGTTTGTTGTGCTTGTATTGCCGTAACCGTAGCACCTACATTGGTGCCTTTTGAATCGTTTATGTATTTAACGTCATTTATTGACGCTACAAATTGATTGCGATGCGCTAAACCCGTTAGTGTTGATAGCAAGGGGTCGACGCTAGAGGCCTTTATTTTAAACAATGTCGCGATGCTTAAAACCACCAACGCATTTATTCGCTCGACCTCACTGAACAGTGTGTTGTTATCAAACTCTAAATTAAAGTCGTCTGACGTTAGTGACCAGCTGGTTTTATTTTGCCTATATACATAGTCTGCTTGGTGTTTACCAAACACTAAATGATTTTTGTTTATCAGTGTGTGCGTCTGTTGGTCTACCAAACAGACATTTGCGCTGTCACATATAGATACTTTAGATTGCTGATAGGCGGCAAAGCTGTCGTATCGGTCTAAATGATCTGGAGAGATGTTTAAGATAACGGCTATGTCTAGCGGAATGTTTTTATACAAGTCCAGCTGGAAACTAGACAGTTCCAATACCACTACATCTATATCATCGTTTAATAAATCTAATACAGGTTTACCAACGTTACCGCCCATTGCCACTTTAATGCCCAGCTGTGCAAATACTTTTGTAACCCATGTGGTAACGGTAGTTTTGCCGTTGGAGCCTGTGATACCAATTAGCTTTGCCTTCGTTTCATTAACAAACAGTTCAATATCGCTGGTAATTATTTTGCCTTGTGCTTTGGCTTGTTTAAACACCGTTTGGTTTAATGGTATACCTGGGCTTACTATCAACACATCAAAGCCTGCGATTAAGTCGTCTGTAATGTCGCCACTAAAACTTTCGCTATTAAATTGACTCTTTAACTCTGCACTCTTTTCATTGGTAATAATTTGATCATACAAACTATAACGGTAGCCTTTATTTTGACAATAGCGCGCACACGACAAGCCTGTCATGCCCAACCCCATTATTAAAATATTGGCTTGTGTTAAGTTCATCGTATTTTTAAACTCGCTAAACCTATCAATACCAAAATTACGGTGATAATCCAAAAACGAACTATCACACGCGGCTCTGGCCAACCTTTTAACTCGAAGTGGTGATGAATGGGAGCCATTCTAAACACCCGTCGACCGGTCATTTTATAAGACACGACTTGAATAATGACCGATAGGGTTTCCATTACAAAGATGCCTCCCATAATCGCTAAAATAAGTTCTTGCCTTACCGATACGGCAACCACAGCTAATGCTGCACCTAAAGCTAAAGAACCCGTATCGCCCATAAACACTTGGGCAGGGTAGGTGTTAAACCATAAAAAGCCTAAACCTGCGCCAACTAATGCACCACAAAATATGGCAATTTCGCCCACCCCTTCGATATATGGGATACCTAAATAGTCTGAAAAATAAACATGCCCAGTAACATAGGCAAACACAATAAATGCACCTGCAATAAGTACCGATGGCAATATTGCTAGGCCGTCTAAGCCATCGGTTAAATTAACGGCATTGCTGGTACCAACAATAACTAGGTAAACAAAGGGGATAAATAACCAGCCCATTTGCCAGCTAAAGTCTTTATAAAAGGGGATGATGAATGTGGTTTCTGCAGCACTGGGTGCGGTGATATACATGGCATAAGCAATGGCTAAAGCAAAAACACTCATTAATAGAAATTTAACTTTTGCAGATAGGCCGTCTGAATTACCAAATACCAGTTTTTTATAATCATCTACAAAACCTATAGAGGCAAACAGCAACGTGGCAACGATGGCAAACCATGTATAACGGTTGCTTAAGTCACCCCATAAAAGGGTTGATAAAACCACCGTTAACACAATTAGCACACCACCCATAGTAGGCGTGCCGGCTTTAGATAAATGCGACTGCGGGCCGTCGCTTCTAACGGTTTGACCAATTTTTTTACTTTTAAGAAACTTAATTAATACCGGACCAATAATTAAAGATAAGGCTAACGCGGTTAAGGTACTTAAAATTACCCGCAAGGTTAAATATTTAAATACGTCAAAACCCGATTCTAATTCGGTTAGGTATTGGGCAATAATCATTAACATGTTTTTGCCCCCAATTGGTTTACGTATTGTTCCATTGCGGCAGAACGTGAGCCTTTTATTAGTAGGTTGACATTTTTTGTTATCACTTGGCTAATGTCGTTTGCCAATGTTTTGCCGTCTAAATGATAATGGCAATTATCGCCAAACTCTTTGCACATTAGCTTGCCCATTTCACCAACGACATACAATTTTGCTACGCCATTTTGTTTGGCGTAATGGGCCAGTTCTTTGTGCATGTTATCGGTTTCCTTACCCAGCTCTGCCATCGAGCCGACCATTAACCAGCTTTCACCTGTCAACCCCACAAGGTAGTCTATACCTGCTTTCATAGACGATAAGTTAGCGTTATAAGTATCATCAATAATGGTAGATTGGTTAATGCCTGCTTTTATT
>CAZPSE010000022.1:0-15874 GCA_964589575.1 uncultured Gammaproteobacteria bacterium
GAGCTTTTCTTTTAAAGGTAAAGCTGCTGGTAAAGGCGACTTTGACGGTAAAGGCGACATGGTTTCTGACCAGAAAGTTGCTGGAAACGGTTATGGCGACAACAAATTTGCTAACAACTCAAACGGTAAAAGCGTTGCTGGTTCTTCTGCCCAAGCTCCTAGCTACGCGGCTCCTGTAGCTATTGCTCCAGCTGCTCCTAAAGCTCCTGCTGCAAAGTAAAACTATTCGAGAATAGTCGGCTAGACGACATTATCGGTTTGTAATAATTGATATTCTCAACCGAGTTTACTGAGTTACTCTAGTAAGCTTAGTAACATGAAGCCCCGATATTTAATTATATTGGGGCTTTTTTGCGTACAGGATGTACGTATAACCGGTGCACACGGATGTGCAAAGAGGTTAAGCGCGCAGAGGGACGCTGCATTTATACCGTAAAGAAGTTATTACGCGTACACACTAATTACAAAGTAAAATAAAGCCATCTACTTTTGTAATGACTTTATGACACCTCTTCAATTTGACAAACAACACATTTGGCACCCCTACACCAGTATGGTGAACCCGTTAGATGTGTATCACGTAAAATCTGCCAAGGGTTGTTTTATTCATTTAGAAAATGGCCAAACATTGGTAGACGGCATGTCGTCTTGGTGGTCTGCCATACACGGTTATAATCACCCCGTTTTAAACCAAGCCATTACCGACCAGTTAGAAAATATGGCGCACATAATGTTTGGTGGTTTAACCCATCAACCAGCAATTGACCTTGCCAAAACGTTAATTGATATTACCGCCAAACCTTTGCAACATGTTTTCTTTTCAGACTCGGGTTCCATATCTGTAGAGGTTGCTATAAAAATGGCCATTCAGTATTGGGCGGCTAAAGATAAAGGCAATAAGCAAAAACTGCTAACCACAAGGGGTGGTTATCATGGTGATACCTTTGGCACTATGGCGGTGTGTGACCCAGATAACGGTATGCATCAACCGTTTAACCAAGTAGTCGCAAAACATTACTTTGTAAGCCAACCCCGTTGTAAAAATGGGGTGGCAAACATTGAGGATATGCACCAAGCGTTAAAAGAAAACCATCAAAACATTGCTGCCGTTATTATAGAGCCCATTACGCAAAACGCCGGCGGTATGCATTTTTATTGTGCCGATTATTTAACGCAACTAAGGCAACTGTGTGACCAGTACGATGTGTTATTAATATTAGACGAAATAGCCACAGGTTTTGGACGAACCGGTACATTGTTTGCTTATGAACAAGCCGATATAGTGCCAGACATTTTATGTTTGGGTAAAGCACTAACGGGCGGCTACTTAACCTTAGCCGCAACCTTAACGACCAAAAAAATAGCGCACGGCATTGCAAAAAAAGACAGCGGCATATTAATGCACGGCCCAACCTTTATGGCCAACCCTTTAGCATGTGCGGTGGCAAACGCCAGCATAAATTTACTTTTAAAAAGTAACTGGCAACGCAATATACAAAAAATAGAGCAACAATTAACAGCTCAATTAATGCCCCTTTGTGTCGACCCCTTGCTTATTAACACGGTGAAAAACGTACGTGTAAAAGGTGCCATTGGTGTTATAGAATTAATAAATGATGTGGATATGCAGTGGATACAAGCACGGATAGTAAAATTAGGCGTTTGGATACGCCCTTTTGGCAAGCTGTTTTATGTAATGCCCGCATTTAATATTGATGCAAAATCATTAAGTAAATTAACCCAAGTGATGAAACAAATAGTTTATGAAATTGGCAGTAACAAAGTTGGCTAAATAAACTTTTCATTAAAAATGATCTATACTTAACGAAGACCTGATGAACTGGACTTTTAAACTATTAGCGTTAAGCATTGCTCGTTTTGGTGCAATTGCTTCGGGCTTCTTGGCCCTCGGTGCTTCGCACGTCGCTATCGCTCCCCAAATCGTTCCTGACGATTTAGTCAAAACTAGCGAGGCTTACAAGCGGCAGGTGATAATGTTCCATTAGCCCGCTTGATAAGCCTTGCTAGTTCACGATAAAACAGTGAACAAGCAAGGCTTAGCGCTATTAGTATCATTTCAATGCTTATGCACTGACCGAGATTGAATTTGTAACCATGCTTTAGCCAGCTAATCAGGTCTTCTTTAAAGAGCAATTTTAATGAGGTTTTAACGTGAATAAAATACTAATAGGTTTGTTGTTAATGGGCTTTTCTACCCTGGGTTATTCGGTAGAAAAGCTAGACACCGAACAATACGTACAATTACAAAACTGTACGGCCGCCGCGACGGATACTACAGATGGTGGGAGCTACGAACGGTTTTGCATCAATCAGTATTTAGATATAAAAAAGAACACTACTCGCTAATATAAGAACAGCAATAGTCGGTAAGGGTTTTAATATTAACCTTAAACTTGGCATTGGCGGGTACTTCAAAACTGTCACCAGCTTTAATGGTTTGCCATGCGGTTTTGCTGGGTAATAAAACATCCAACTCGCCCGATAAAATTTCCATAATTTCTTTATCTTCAGTGCCAAATTCATATTCGCCAACATTCATCATGCCCAATGTTTTTTTAGTCCCATCTGCAAATAAAACAGTACGGCTGGTTACATTGCCATCAAAATACTGGTTGGCTTTTTTAATAATGCTGACGTTGTCAAATTGACTCATAGGACGTTCTCAAAATGTTGGGTAATAGAAAATTAGTATTTTATCAGAAAGTTGAAATGGCAACGTTTATGAAGAAAGTGCAAAGGGTGGTGAATTTTTAAAACAAAGTGGTTTTTATATGCCAAGCGTTAATCGCTTTTTCCACCCTCATCAAGCTTTTCTGAATAAATGATGGTTTTGTTTCTACCACTATTTTTAGCGTTATAAAGTGCCTTGTCGGCACGGACAATAATTTGATTAATGCTATCGTCGGTATCTTCCACTTCGGCAACACCAATGCTGGTGGTTAAATGTAAAGTGTCTACAGGGAGTTTACTGTCCATAACCGCCAGCCTTATCACTTCTGCTTTTGCAAAAGCATGTTTTTTACTGGTATTAGGGAACAAAATAATAAATTCTTCACCCCCTATGCGGGCAACAATGTCGGTATTTCTTACGTTATCTCTTAGCGTGTCTGCAAATGTTTTTAATGTTTGGTCGCCAATGTCATGGCCGTATTGGTCGTTTATTTTTTTAAAATGGTCAATGTCTAAAAAGATGATAGAAAAACCAATTGGGTTGCGTTTATTAAGCAACAGCATTTGTTTGGCTAAGGTAAAAAAATGCCGTCTGTTAATTAAATCGGTTAGTGGGTCGGTAAGTGCTTGCTTTCGCGATTCTTGCTCAGACGTTTCCATTAAACGGGCAAATAAGTAAATGGTAACGGCAAGCACAAATACGCTAGAAAAGGTATTGCAAGCCCGAATGAATGTAATGTTTTCTGCTGATAACGGGTTTATTGGTGTAAATGAAAATTGGAAAACATCGATAGCGATTAATAAAACGATGCTTGTGCAGACATAAAATACGCGTGAAATTTTTTGATTTTGGGTAAATAACAAGTAGATAAGCACAATAGAAACTAAAAAATAAATTTGGAAATTGGCTTCTTTAGGGAATAAATAAACGCTGTGTATGGTTATTTCAAAAATAAACGTGCTGGCTAAAATATGCCTAGCCAGCTTGAAGTGTTGACACCGTGAGGCAAGATAACCTAAAAAATAGGCCACACCACAACTAAACACAACGATGCTGGCTAAGCGGCTATTAAAAATAAAATAGAAAATGCCAGAATAAAAAAAACTGGTAATAAGGCCCATAAAAGCCAAGTATTGCAATATGATAATGCGCTGAGAAAAATGCTCTCGCTCGGCGCTTGAATTGTGCAAGTCTATTAGGAGTTTGTTCTCTAGTTTTTCCATTTTTATTTTACAGCCATTAACGTAATAATAACGTGTGGGCTATTTGGTTTGTAAACGTTCTCGTAAATTGTAAAGGCTGTTATAAGGCATATCAATAACGCCCGAATTGGCCAGCCAACTAGGTATATTGCCACCAGGGGATGCACTGCTTTTAAATGTTAATTTGGTCGAGTTGCTATCCAGTTTAGTAATGTCCCAGTAGCCTTTTATATACGGCACCCTTACAAACTCCTCTTTTATTGGGTAATAATTGTCTACATGGTTTACTTCTATGCGGGTATGGGTATTGTCGTCATTGTTGCTAAAATTATAACTAATAACTGCGTCTCTATTTTGTACCGGCCAAGGTGCAGATGTAACGGAGTAAACAATATAATCTTGGTTATTTTTGTTTTCTAATATTTTGGTCAATTCTCTATCATGAAACCACTGCGTATGCTCTTCGGCGTTATGTAAACTAGCAACAACATTATTAAACGGCGCATTAATAATGACGGTAGCTTTAAAGCTTAACAGTTGTGTTTCATTGTTTACTTTTGTGTAAATTTCAATACCATCAGTATCTTGGGCAAATTGCCACTCGCTTTGTGCAAAACAATTAATAGAAAACAGCAGAAAAGTAAAAATGAAGGCGTGTTTCATATAGGGCTCACGTTTAACGTAGTAATTGATAATGGGTGAACGAGAACGTAAAAGCAATTATTTATTACGTTAAGTTTAGAAAATAGCGATAAAATCATGAAAACTTGAGTGTTTCGTTAGAAAATCTAGGTTCTTCCTTAATTAGCTGGGTTAAAATACGCTTTTTAAAAGGTTATAGGTTTAGTTTTGAAGCAATATTGCGAAGACATTATTCAGCAAGCGTTAGATGCACTAATAAAAGAAAAAAGCATCACTTTAGAAAAACCCATTCGCTTTAATGTATCACGCACTAAAGACAAAAAACACGGCGATTTTGCCAGTAATGTGGCTTTAGTCGCCTCTAAAGCTTTGGCTTTAAACCCACGCGAGTGTGCTCAACAATTAGTCGCTCTTATTCCCGAAGGCTCAAATGTCGAAAAAGTAGACATTGCAGGGCCAGGTTTTATAAACCTGTTTTTATCTAAAGACAATCAGTTTGATGTAATAAAAACCATACACGATAAAAAAGAAAATTTTGGTTGCAGTAATTATGGCAAAAATAAACGGGTTTTAATAGAGTACGTATCTGCCAACCCAACAGGCCCTTTGCATGTTGGGCATGGTCGGGGTGCAGCTTACGGCGCATCACTTTCTGCACTATTAACTACTGCGGGTTTTAGTGTAGAGCAAGAATATTACGTAAACGATGCCGGCCGACAAATGAATATTTTGGCAGCCTCGGTATATTTACGTTATTTAGAGTTATGTGGCGAAGACATTGTGTTTCCTGCCAATGGTTATCAGGGGGATTACGTTTGGGACATTGCCGCAACATTACATAGAGAAAATGACGATAAATATAAAGTACCCGTAGCGAGTTTATTTGCAAACGTACACGCAGATGAGCCGCAAGGTGGCGACAAAGAGTTGCACATAGATGGTTTAATAGACAACACCAAAAAATTATTGGGTGACGATAACTACCTAAGCGTTTTTGATGCAGGTTTAAACACCATTTTAGATGATATAAAAGACGACCTAGGTTTGTTTGACGTGAACATGGACAACTGGTTTTCAGAAAAATCATTAATGTCATCTGGCGCGATAGATAAGGCAATAGGGCAGTTAAAAGACAACGGTTATATATACAAAAAAGATGGCGCGCTGTGGTTTAAGTCTACCGAGTTTGGCGACGAAAAAGACCGCGTAGCAATAAGAGATAATGGGCAAGCAACCTATTTTGCCTCTGACATTGCCTATCACCTACAAAAACTAGACAGAGGTTTTGACCGACTAATAGATATTTGGGGCGCAGATCACCACGGCTATGTGGCACGGGTAAAAGCTGCGATAGAGGCTTTTAAACAGCCAACAGAAAAGTTAGAAGTACTGCTAGTACAATTTGCAGTACTGTACCGTAACAATGAAAAAATCGGCATGTCTACCCGCTCTGGTCAGTTTGTTACTTTAAGGCAATTAAGAAAAGATATAGGAAAAGACGCGGCACGGTTTTATTATGTAATGCGTAAGTGCGAGCAACACATGGATTTTGACTTAGATTTAGCCGTATCAAAATCGTCAGAAAACCCTGTATATTACATACAATATGCCCACGCACGTATTTGTAGCGTACTAAGGCAATTAACAGAAAAAGGCTTTAGCCATAATTTAAGGCAAGGGGTCGACGCTTTAGGGCTTTTAACCGAGCAAGCAGAAGCCGACTTAATTAAACAATTACAAATTTACCCCGAGATGATAGACAAAGCCGCACGTAATGAAGAGCCACACATGATTACCTACTACCTGCGCGATTTGGCGCAAGCGGTACACGGCTACTATAATCAACACCACTTTATAGTAGATGATGAAAAGTTGCGCGACGCACGTTTAACGCTAATAACCGCAGCGCAAAGAGTAATACAAAACGGTTTAACAATTATTGGTGTTAGCGCGCCAGAGTCTATGTAATGGCAAATTCAAACGCATCAAGTTTTTGGTCTGGGTTAATTTTAGGCGTAATAGGCACCGCTTTAGTGGCGTATTTAATTAACGCCAGCGACAAATTTACCTTGCCCGAAAAAGACAAGCCCTTAACGGCAGAACAAAAAAAGTCTCAGCAAGAAATAAGCTTTAAGTTTTACGAAATGTTGCCAGAGCTAGAAATAATTGTGCCAGAAGATGTAGTGCCACAACCCGTTAGAGAAGCACTGTTAGAAAATAAAGAAGAATCTGCGAATAAAGTAGCAACCAAACAAGCGATAGAACAAATACAAGCATTACCAGGCAGCTACTTTTTACAAACAGGGTCGTTTAGGTCGTCTGACGATGCAGATCGCATGAAAGCCAAACTATCATTATTAGGTTTTGCCGTATCCATACAAAAGGTCAATGTAAACGGGTTAGACTATCAGCGTGTTAGGGTTGGCCCGTTTGTCGAGCTGCCTATTTTAGAAGAATCTAAAGCATTATTATCGTTAAATGGTATTTCGTACTTAGCGTTAAAGGCCAGATAATTGCCCGCCAAAAATATAATATTGGCAGTAACAGGCAGTATCGCCGCCTATAAAAGTATAGAAATATTACGCTTATTAGTAAAAAGCCAAAACCCAGTTATTGTGGTGCTAAGCAGTAACGCATTAAAGTTTGTCCAGCCGTTAGCGTTTCTGGCATTAGGGGCGTTAGACGTTAGAACCCAACTAATGGACGACCAAGCAGAAGCCGCCATGAGCCATATAGAACTGGCAAGATGGGCAGACATATTGCTAGTAGCCCCCGCCAGTGCCAACACCATAGGTAAAATGGCCAACGGTTTGGCAGACGATTTACTGACCACCCTTTACCTAGCCACTAGCGCACAAACCATAGTCGCCCCCGCCATGAACAGCGTCATGTGGCAACACCAAGCGATGTTAAACAACGCCAGCGTTTTACAAAACAACGCGGTACACTTTATACAACCCAGCGAAGGCGAGCTAGCCTGTGGTGAAATTGGCAAAGGCAAACTTGCCGACGTAGAAACGATTGTAAATGCAGTAAATGATTTTGCCGTTGTTGAAAATAAACAGCCAAACGAAGTCACCCTAAAAAGGGGCATTTTTGTCGACCCCTTGCTATTGCAAAAATTAGCAGGTTGTTTAGATGGGTTAAATATTGTAATAACCGCAGGCCCAACCCAAGAACCCATAGACCCAGTACGCTACATAAGCAATCACTCGTCTGGCAGAATGGGTTTTGCATTGGCGCAAGCTGCAAAAATACTGGGCGCAAAAGTAACCTTAATTACAGGCCCCGTCCAGCTGCAAAAGGTTAATGACGTAACCATGATAAAAGTAACCACCGCAGCAGAAATGTTTGAAGCGGTAAAAAATACAGTAAATAAGTGCGATGTATTTATTGCCAGTGCCGCCGTGGCAGATTACCATTGCGAAAAAATAGCCGATCAAAAAATTAAAAAATCGGCAGACCAAATAACCCTTACACTAAAGCGCAACCCAGACATTGTGGCCTATGTAGCCAATATTAAAAAACCACCGTTTGTAGTAGGTTTTGCCGCAGAAACAGAAAACCTGCACGACAACGCGAGGTTGAAACTACAAAATAAAAACTTAAACATGGTAATAGCCAACTTAGTAGGCGTAGCAGAAAGTGGCTTTAATAGCGTAAACAATACCGTAAGTGTTATAGATAAAAACCAGCAAGTGGATATAAAAAACAAAGCCAAAACCGCATTGGCCTATGATATTTTAGAGTTGGTAAGTAAGGCGCTATTTAAAGATTAAAGGTTTTATTTTTAGAGCGGTTGTTTTAGTTGCTACTCTATACTCGATTAGCCGTTTTTTGTAATTTTTACCTTTATGATTTGGCTTTATTTAAACTGATTAAAAACAGCTTGTTTAATTTTTGTAGACGAATTTTGTGGGCTGTATTTAATTTGTACAATCTTTTTGCCTTGTTCGGCAAGGTAGTTTTCTACACCTTGGTTATGCGGTTTTTTACCCCAATCTTCACCAATAACAAAAACATCCGCCTTTACTTCTTTGCAAACCGCTATGTAGTCCAGTTCATGGTAGGCAATAGCAACATCGACACAGCTAAGTGCCAAAAGCATTTCTATTCTTTGTTCTAGCGGAATAACAGGGATATTAGGTTTGTATAACTTAACCACCTCGTCAGACGCAACACCAACAGCAACGGTATCGCCTAAAGTAGCACAATATTCTAATAGTGCAAGGTGACCTACATGTAATAAATCAAAAGTACCAACTGTATATACAACCATTATTTATTTGCTCTTAAATTAAAGGAATTGTTGCTTTTTATAGCAACTTCCATCCGTAGATGGCGGTTATTCCAAGCGTATAAATAGCTAAAATAACTACGTTGATAGGGTTGCCAGAAAGTTTGGGTGTTTTAATTTCTGACACATTTAACGCTGCCAGTGCTACGCCACTGGCATATAAAATAATGGTGAAGGTTTGACCGCTAAAAACGCTTTCAAGTAAAAATACACAAACCAATATTAGGCTGTTGTTATCTAGCGCTAACCCGGTATATTTTGTACCACCAGCAAGGCCGAAAACACTAAAATAGCTAAGCCTAATAGCGGCGGCTGCCAGCATTAAAAATGCGCCGATTAAAAATATCGGTTCAAAATTACCATAACTTAGTAAAAGAATAGCAGGGGTAACGCCATAACTAACAATGTCTATTACTACATCCAGTTGCCCGCCAAAGGCTCGGTCATTACCTGTTCTGCCTTTCATTTTTCTTGCAACAAGGCCATCTGCCCAATCGAAAGCAACTGCCCAAACCATACCAATCATTGCCGCATGGTAAACGCCTAAAATAATAAAATATATAGCAGAAAGTGTACAAGCTAAACCTGCAAGCGAACAAATATTAGGAAGGTCTTTTACATAAGAAAGAATGGACGGCTGTCGTTCTTGAGATTCTGCTTTTTCTGAAATCATGATAGCCTAAAACTGTTGATTCTAAAGCAAATGGTAGTGCCATGAACAAGTATATTTTAGTGATGCACTTAATTGCGTAATGAAATAGAAGGCCAATGGTTTTTTTTGGCTAATTTTAATAGATTATTGTCAGCATCAACCACTATTGGGTTGTCAACCACGTTTAATAGTGGCAAATCGTTAAACGAATCGCTGTAAAAATAACTGCCTTTTAAATCGATATTATTTGTTTTTAACCATTCGTTTAACCGTTCTACTTTGCCTTCTTTAAAACACGGTGTGCCTTCCAATTCGCCAGTAAATTGTTTGCCATCAAACGCTGGGGTGGTGGCTAAAATATGTTTTATGCCTAAAAGTTTGGCAATAGGCTGGGTAATAAATGAATTGGTCGCGGTAATAATTAGCAACGTATCATTTTGGTTTTGGTGTTTTTGTATTAAAGCGGGTGCTTTTTTAGCAATGACTGGTTTAATTTTTTGCTCTAAAAAAGTGTTTCGCCAAGTTAGTAATTGTTGATAGTCGTGGTCTTTTAAAACTTTAAATACAAATTGGCAAAAGGCGTTAATGTCTAGCGTGCCATTTTTATAGTCGGTATAAAAAGTCTCGTTGGCTTCTTTGTAATGTAAAGCGTCAACAATTTTGTTTTCTACTAAAAACTCACCCCATAAATGATCGCTATCATCGGCTAATAAAGTGTTGTCTAAATCAAAAATTGCTAAGGCCATGTTGTATAGTCTAAATTGAGGTGCATCAATTATATCGTTTTCCTACAATTATTTCGGCTATGATAGAAGCAATTAAAAAATTTAAGGCACCATCATGCTAGACAAAGATGGGTACAGGCCAAACGTAGGAATTGTCATATGTAATGATAAAGGGCAAGTTTTTTGGGCTAAACGGATTGGCCAAAAAGGTTGGCAGTTTCCACAGGGTGGCGTTGATGAAGGCGAAACCCCAGAACAGGCGATGTACCGAGAATTAACCGAAGAAACGGGTTTAAAACAAACCGATGTTCAGTTGTTGGCGGTAACTAAAGACTGGTTACGCTACCGTTTACCCAATAAGTTTTTACGTAAAAAAGTATTGCCACTGTGTATTGGCCAAAAACAAATGTGGTACTTGCTAAAGCTAACTTCAAATGCAGACGCGGTAGATTTAAAAGCCAATAAAAAGCCCGAGTTTGACACTTGGAAGTGGGTAAGCTTTTGGTACCCTGTTTCTCAAGTTATCTTTTTTAAGCGTGGTGTTTATAAACGTGCTTTAAAAGAGTTAATGCCACAAGTAGAAAAATTAAGAGAAAAAGCAAAACACGTAAGCGAATAACGCCGTATTTATTTGCTTATTTGTTTTGGTTAATTTGCTCTTTTCTATGTCATCACTTTGTAAGTTTACAATTCAATTTACGTATATTAATTCTTTTTTATGAAATCAACGCTTAGCGATATTTATAACGAGTTTGCCGAAGACTATGAAAATAATCGAGGAGCTTTTAACATATCTGAAATATTGAACAAATTTTACACTTTAGTCAATACAAGCAAAGGTGCGTTATTAGACTTAGGCTGTGGTGCAGGTGAACCGGTAGCTAAATATTATATAGACAAACAATGGTCAGCTGTCGGTGTTGATTTTTCTAGCAGAATGCTTGAAATGGCCAACAAGTTTGTACCAAAAATGGAAACTATTAACGGCAATATTTTGTCCGTTGATTTTGATGATGAATCGTTTGATGCGGTGGTAGCCACATACAGTTTGTTTCATATAAAAGCTAAAAAACACAAGGCGTTGTTTGAAAAAATACACCATTGGTTGAAACCTAATGGCTGTTTTTTATTTACCTATGCAACCAAAAGTTATACGGGCAAAGCCGTCTTTGAAGGTTATAAAACCTTTATGGGCAGGGAGCTATTTTACAGCCATAAAACACCCGAAGAATTGTATACAGACTTAGAGAAAGTAGGTTTTGAAATTAAAGCCAAAGAGTATCACACCATATTTGGTGAAAGGTTTTTATGGGTGAGCGTTACTAAAAACTAATTAAGTAGTGGGCTAAAAAAGCGGTCGGCAAATTCAATCGCTTCGTTTAAGGTAAAAATTTCTCTAGATTCTGGCTCGGCATTAAGCCACTTTTTAGCAATGTCGGCATCTTTCAAAAAAATCATATCCATACATAAACTTTCAGAACAGCTTTGTGTGCTGTTACTTGCACCCCAATTTATGGCAAAATAAATAGCGTCTAAATTACAAAGCGTATTTTTATTGTTTTGTTGTATGGTAATGGGCGTTTGGCTAACCCTGCATTGCGAATAAATAGTGGTTTTAAGTTTAAACATGCAACTTATAGCCAAAGCGTCCATGGCGCACATAGCGTTTAGCGTAAAACCGTTTACCTCTATTTTGTGTTCTCGTTGTTGGCAGCTAAAAGGGTAAACGCCGTTAATTGTTCCATCACTATCAAGCGTTATCATGTCTAACTTTGCAAGGTTTTGTATTGCACTATCGGCACCGTTTATATTGTTTTTAATTTCATCTAACGGCAGTATTTGGCCTTTTTTAATAAAACCTTGCAGGAGCTTTTGATGCAGTTGTTTTACTTGCGGTGGTAGTTTTTTTTGGTTTGCCAGCAGTGGTAAAACGCTGTTGAGTTTAGCTAAAGCATTATCTATTTTTAAAGACATAAAAAAAGTAAAAGGGTTATTGGATAACAGTCATTATCCAATAATTTCTTTCACAGAGGATTGTTTTTAAATCACTTTTTTAGGTGTCTGGTGGTGGCATGGGTAAACCTGCCAGTTTACAAATCTCATCTAACGGGTTGTTGGGGAAAAGGCCGTAAATGTGCTTTTCGTACACTTTGTGGTCTCTAAAATGCGTACCTTTATTTTTGCCTAAAGACATAACCAATTGGTGCATGGTTGGGTGGGTTAGGTTTTCTTCGTAATATTCTCTAAAATAATAAATTAATTCCCAATGGTCTATGTGCAGGTCAATATGGTCAGTATCGGCAATTTTGTTGGCAAAGTCTTCGCTCCAGTTATCTGGGTTCAGTAAAAAACCTTGCTCGCTAACGCCAATATTGGTGCCGTTTAGTTGTAAGTTCATTGTTGTTCTCCAAAATTAAAGGGCTAATAACACCTTGAGTGTAGACCTTGAATGATGAATTGCTTTATCCATTACAAAACACAGGTTATTGGATATTTTTTTGTTTTGCGCTTTAAAACTTGAATAACTGCATTTCGATAGTATTATTATTTTTACCCCATTAAAAAAAGATGTTTTATGAAAAATAACGAGTCACCAAAAGCCATTTATTTAAAAGACTATCAAGTACCTGCTTATTTAATAACCAAAACCAATTTACAGTTTGAGTTAGAAAATGATTACGCTTTAGTGACAGCAGAGCTAAGCATGCAACGTAACCCTAAAAGTGACCGCAATGACTGCGTACTAATGGGTGAAAAGTTAGAGCTAATAAAAATTGAAGTAGACGGTGCAACGTTAATTAGCGCAGATTACACGCTAGATGAAACAACGTTAGAAATTTTAAATGCTAAACAGCAATTTGTTTTAAAAACAGTCGCCAAAATTTATCCGCAAAAAAATTCAGAATTAGAAGGTTTGTACCGTTCTAGTGGCAATTTTTGTACCCAATGTGAAGCACAAGGTTTTAGAAAAATCACCTGGTATTTAGACCGCCCCGACGTATTGTCGATTTTTACCACCAAAATTATTGCCGACAAAAAGCAATATCCAAAAATGTTATCTAACGGTAACCCTGTAGATTTTGGCCAATTAGATGATGGGCGTTCGTGGGTAACGTGGAATGACCCTATCCCAAAACCGTGTTATTTATTTGCTTTGGTAGCCGGTAATTTAGTAGCAATAACCGACAGTTTTACAACCATGTCGGGTAAAAAAGTCGCGTTAGAAATATACGTAGAAGCACACAATAAAAACAAATGTGACCATGCAATGTTGGCATTAAAAAATGCCATGAAATGGGACGAAGACGTATACGGACGAGAATACGATTTAGACATTTACATGATAGTAGCGGTAGATGACTTTAATATGGGTGCAATGGAAAATAAAGGCTTAAATGTATTTAACTCCAAATACGTATTGGCCAATTCTGCCAGTGCCACCGATGCCGACTACCAAGGTATAGAGGCGGTAATCGCGCACGAATATTTTCATAATTGGACCGGTAACCGTGTAACGTGCAGAGACTGGTTTCAGCTAAGTTTAAAAGAAGGTTTAACGGTCTTTAGAGACCAAGAGTTTAGCGCCGACATGGGCTCGCGCGCGGTAAAACGCATAGAAGATGTGCGCTTATTGCGCGCCCGCCAATTTGCCGAAGACGCAGGGCCAATGGCGCACCCAATAAGACCAGAATCGTACATGGAAATTAACAACTTTTACACCCTAACGGTTTACGAAAAAGGTGCAGAAGTAATAAGAATGCAACACAGTTTATTAGGCAAAGACGGTTTTAGAAAAGGCACAGACTTGTATTTTAAACGCCACGACGGGCAAGCGGTAACGTGTAATGATTTTATTGCCGCCATGGCCGATGCCAATGACTTTAATATGGACCAGTTTGAACAATGGTACAAACAAGCCGGCACGCCAGAAATAAACGTGAATGAATTTTACGACACAATACGCCAAACCTACAAACTAACCTTTAAACAAAGCAGCCCCAATACGCCAGGGCAAAGCAACAAACCTGCGTTGATGATACCAATGCAAATTGCACTAATTACCGACAAAGTAGAGCAAGAACAGTTAATTATTTTGACAGAGCCGGAGCAAAGCGTGGTATTTAAAAATGTAGCAACGCATCCAACGCCTTCATTATTACGTGGTTTCTCTGCACCTGTTAAATTAAATTTTGACTACTATGATGAACAGCTAAGCATAATAATGGCAAAAGATACAGACAGCTTTAATAGGTGGGAGGCCGGACAAAAATTAGCAACTAAAATTATATTAAATGCAGGTGCAGATTTAAGTGAAACAACGGATTTATTTTTAAACAGCTTAGCCATAATGATAGATGCGGAAGAGGATTATGCGCTATTAGCAGAAAACTTAATGTTGCCAGATGAAATAACCTTGTCGGGATTAAAAAAACCAATTGATATTGATGCTTTATATTTACAACGTGAAACCCTAAAAAAACAAATAGCGATAAAATTAGAGCCTAAGTTTTTAAGTTTATATCAACGTATTCAAGCAGATTTGCAATCGACAAATTATTTGGTAGATGCACTATCTATCGCTAAAAGAGGGTTAAAAAACATTTGTTTGTCTTATTTGGTGGCGTTAAACAAACCAAAATACGACCAGTTAGCGTTTAATCAATACGAAAGTGCAAATAATATGACCGACTCATTTTCTGCATTACGCATTATCGTAGCCGAATGTAAGCAAGGGGTCGACGATTTACTGCAACATTTCGAACAAAAATGGAAGGCCGATCCGTTGGTGATGGACAAATGGTTTGCCCTACAAGTAACGCAAAAGCAAGGCGACGTGGTAGACGTTGCAAAACAACTAATGCAACACGATAGCTTTACAATGTCGAACCCTAATAAAGTGCGTTCAGTAATAGGGGCTTTCGCAATGAGCAACCCCGTACAGTTTCACCATAAAAGTGGCCGTGGTTATAACTTTGTGGCGCAACAGGTTGCCGTGTTGGACAGTATTAACCCGCAAGTAGCCGCGCGTATGGTGTCTGCCTTTAATGGTTGGAAAGATTATGACAAGAGCCGACAAAATATGATGAAGCAATGTTTACAAGGCTTGCTAGAAAAAGAAGGATTGTCTAAAGGTGTATTTGAAATTGTGTCTAAAGCATTGGTGGTAAATACTATTTGACTGGCTACTTAACCGCATTACCGTAGAGGTTGAAAAGTTGCACTCATTAAATCGCCAAGTTAATGGGTGTTTGTTACCACTTGCTAAGCCTTGCTAGTTGATGGTGAGGTTGTAAACAAGGAGGGCTTAGCGCTACGGCTAAAAAAGGCACTTAAAAACGGGCTTTAGCGTCGACCCCTTGCTGGGGAAAAACGGGGCCAGATTGAAGTTCCCTCTTGATTCTTTTAATTTCTTGTTTTATCGGCTTTCTTTTGTTTTTTCTCCATGCGTTTTTCTTTTAGCGTTTTATCAGACTTTTTCTTTACTGCTTTTTGTGAATCTTGACCTTTAGCCATAACGTTCTCCTTTAAGAGAGGTAATAAATAGTATTAATGAAAAATGGTATTTACGTTTAAAATAATGCATTTATTTTAAGTGAATATAAACCATTATGAACAACTATATTTTTTTATTAACAGGTTCAATAGGGTCAGAGTAATTGAAAA
>CAZPSE010000022.1:15974-28199 GCA_964589575.1 uncultured Gammaproteobacteria bacterium
ATATTTACTAAAATTATTGACAATAGATAGTTTATTTAAAGGTATATTTGAGGTTGTTATTTAGGCATTGGAGGTAAATAACTAATGAGTATGGTTGGTATAATAGTAGTAACTGCAATAGCGCTAATGTTGGGTTATATGCTGTTTGTGATGTTTAAAGCACAAAAATTAAAGGGTGAAACCTTGCCGAGGTCGATTCCTGAAATTGATGCTTTGGTAGACAATAATAAAAAAGCGTTGCTGTATTTTTACTCGCCTAATTGCGGGCAATGCACCGGTATTAGCCCTATTATTGATGATATGGCAAAACAAGGAAAAGCGGTATTAAAAATTGATATATCGCAGCAAGTTGAGGCGGCTAAGGCATTAAATGTGCGTGCCACGCCTACGTTGTTATTAGTAATAAATGGTCAAATAAAGCAAATAATACTGGGTGCAAAATCAAAAACATTCATTGAAAATTTACTTAATTAAGAGCTAAAATTGCCAGTTGATAATGATTATCAACAATTTATAGTTGTTTTATTGTGCGGTAAAGCTTAACGGCTTTTAGTTAAAATGCCTGTTATAGGTTGATACAGTGGCGTTTTTAATATTAATGTTTGCTTCATTAATATATTAAATATCAAGCATAATTTTAATTTATGTCGAAGTAAATTTAATTGAATAGTAAAAAAGGTGCTTATTAAATAGAATGCGCGAGTTCAAATCACTAGTACCTTATTAGGAGTTAATATTCGATGTTTACTAGCAACCCATTCGCTGAATTATCTGCGACCATCTCTCCATCTACGATGCAGGCTTACGTTATTGTAATGTTTGTACTTGTAATTGTTGGAACCGTCTTAGACATGCTTCATAAAAAAAGTGCTCAGTACTTTTTTGAAAATGCTAAGAAAGCTCAAAAAAGTGCAACTCGTACCGTTACCGGTGGCGAAAAAGTATCTATTGCTGTGAAAACTTTAACAAGTGAAGTTATTACTTCTTCTGAATTTGCTAACCCAATTCGTAGAATCTCTCACTTACTTATTATGTACGGTTTCATCATTTTTGTAGCGTCAACTGCTACATTAATTTTTGGTTACCCTACATCGGTAGATGCCGGTATTTTTGCAATGACTTGGCATATTGGTGCTGCAATGTTATGCATCGGTGGCTATTGGTTCTGGTTCGGCATTCGTGTTGATTTAGTATCAGAATCTAAACCTTGGAATAAAGTTGATACTGCTGACTTGTTTATCGTATCTTTATTAGCTACTTGTTCTTTTGCTTTAATTTGGTCTGCAACTCAAGGTTCTACAACCGGTTGGTTAACGTTTGCTTTGTTTATACTTTCTAGCACGGTTTTATTTGGATCAGTTATGTGGTCTAAGTTTGCTCATATGTTTTTCAAACCTGCAGCTGCATACCAAAAGCGTATTACTAAAGCAGACGGTTCAAGAGAGAACTTACCTACTGACTTCGATTTAACTAGCGAAGAAGTACAAAAACAGTTTCCTGACATCCCTCAGTACATGGGTAAAAAGCCAGAATACATGGGTCATGGTATTAAGCGCGAAGCGCCACACCATTACTAAGCCTAACTAATAAAAAATTTTTAAGAGAGAAATAATATGCCTACTTTTGTATATATGACTCGTTGTGATGGTTGTGGCCAGTGTGTTGACATTTGCCCATCTGATATCATGCACATCGATAAAACTTTACGTCGTGCTTATAACATAGAACCCAATATGTGTTGGGAATGTTACTCATGCGTTAAAGCATGCCCACATAACGCTATTGACGTTCGTGGATACGCAGACTTTGCTCCATTAGGGCACAGTGTACGTGTTGTACGTGACGAAGAAAAAGGAACCATTGCTTGGCGCATCAAGTTCCGTAACGGTAAAAAAGACTTAGAATTACTAGCTCCTATTACTACTAAGCCCTGGGGTAAGTTTATACCTCAACTTGCAGACGTTTCTGCACCTACTGAAGAGCAGCGTGCTAGCCACTTGCTTTATAACGAGCCTAAATACATCCAGATGAATAAAGATGGTAACGATAGCCTTCATACGCTTGAGTCAAATGGCATTACATTAAAAGCAGGAGTTTACTACTAATGGGTTACAAGACAATTATTGAAGACGATATTGACGTCTTAGTTGCAGGTGCTGGCCTTGGTGGTACAGGTGCCGCTTGGGAAGCGCGTTTTTGGGGTCAAGACAAGAAAATTGTAATTGCCGAAAAAGCAAATATAGACCGTTCTGGTGCTGTTGCTCAGGGTTTATACGCAATTAACTGTTATATGGGTACGCGTTTTGGCGAAAACAATCCAGAAGATCACGTACGTTATGCACGTATGGATTTAATGGGTATGGTTCGTGAAGATTTAGCCTTTGATATGGCACGTCACGTAGATTCGGCTGTTCACCAGTTTGAAGATTGGGGTTTACCAATCATGCGTAATGAAGAAGATGGTTCTTACTTACGTGAAGGACGCTGGCAGATTATGATTCATGGTGAATCTTATAAGCCAATCGTTGCTGAAGCTGCAAAAAAATCTGCAGATAAAGTATTCAACCGTATTTGTGTTACGCACTTATTAATGGATGACAGCAAAGATAACCGTATTGGCGGTGCAGTAGGTTTTAACGTACGTACTGGTAACTACCACGTATTTAAAGCTAAAACAGTTATTGTTGGTGCAGGTGGTGCTTCTAACATCTTTAAGCCACGTTCAGTTGGTGAAGGCGCTGGTCGTGTTTGGTATGCTCCTTGGTCTTCTGGTTCTGCTTATGGACTTATGATTGGCGCTGGCGCAAAAATGACACAGATGGAAAACAGAATCGTATTAGCACGTTTTAAAGACGGTTATGGTCCTGTTGGCGCTTACTTCTTACATCTTAAAACGTATACCCAAAACGGTATGGGCGAAGAGTATGAGTCAAAGTGGTTCCCAGAATTGGCGAAAATGGTGGGTAAAGAGTATTTAGATACTGAAAACCAGCATTTCTCTCACAAGCCTATCCCTACTTGTTTACGTAACCACGCATTCATCAGCGAAGTTAACGCTGGTCGCGGTCCTATTCACATGGTAACGATGGAAGCGTTCCAAGACCCACATTTAGAAGAGATTGGCTGGCACAACTTTTTAGGTATGACTGTAGGACAGGCTGTTTTATGGGCAGCTACCGACGTTGATCCTAAATACGAAAACCCAGAATTAACCACTTCTGAGCCTTATGTAATGGGTTCTCACGCTACCGGTTGTGGCGCTTGGTGTTCAGGCCCTGAAGATGTATCTCCAGATGAGTATTTTTGGGGTTACAACCGCATGACTTCTGTTGAAGGTTTATTTGGAGCAGGTGATGCTGTTGGTGGAACACCACACGCATTTTCATCGGGTTCATTTACAGAAGGTCGTTTAGCGGCTAAAGCTGCTTGTCAATATATTGATGACGGTAAAGCGGAAGGTATTAACGTATCTGATAAGCAAATTGCTGATCTTAAAGAAACTATTTATAAGCCGATGGAAGTTTACACCGTTGGCCGTAACGAAATTGTTGCAGGTTCTGTTAACCCTAACTACATTAACCCACGTCAAGGTCTTGACCGTCTTCAAAAGATGATGGATGAGTACTGTGGTGGTTTTGGTGTTAACTACATGACTAACGACAAATTGTTAAAGATTGGTCTTAAGAAAATGGCTACCTTCGCTGAAGATTTAGAAAAAATTGCTGCAGAAGACATTCACGAATTATTACGTGCATGGGAATTAAAGCATCGTTTCTTAACGTCAGAAAGTGTATTCCAGCACACCTTGTTCCGTAAAGAAACAAGATGGCCTGGTTACTATTACCGTGGTGACGCGATGAAGTTAGATGATGAAAACTGGCATGTATTGACTGTTTCTCATCGTGATCGTGAGACCGGTGAGTACACTATGGCTAAAGCTCCTTGTTATCACTTAGTTGATGATAAAGAAGAGTCGTAAGCAAAAATAAAACTAAGGGTATTTGTTCTAGCCAAGGTTAGGACAAATATTTTTAAACTTTATTTGCGTAAAAAAAAGGCTGACATTCATTGTTGGTCTTTTTTTTTGAATAACCTTAAAACTAATTAAGATTATTCATATAAGGTTGTGTTGTTACAGGCAGACTTTATATGAATGGCCTTATTGGAAAACGTATTATGAACATTATTGATAAAACTGATGAAGAGATTTTAGAATTAGCAAACCCAATGTGGGATAACCTAATTAAATTTTCTAACGAAGAAAACTACGGTGCATTTACCCGTAATTTTTCTGCAAAATTGATCCAAGGTGCCAATGAAGTAGAAATGGGCAAACAGTTTGCACGCAGTACGCTTACTAAAAACCTGTCTCCTATTAATGAGTATTTAGGCATGATCCGCCGTGGCGATTATATTACCGTGCTTTATAAGCAAACCAACGAGAAAAAAGCGGGTGAGTGGTTAGGTCGTTTGGTACTGGGTTACGAAGACGAAAAAATTAAAATTTTCGGCTGTACTTTGTTTTAATTTGAGCTTAGGTAAATAATTATGTCAGACACTATTCAAAACGGTAAGTTTGTCGAATTAAACTATAAAGTTGTCGATAAAAAAACCGGTGATGTTCTTTCCACTGTCGAGTTTCCATTAGGTTATGTGCATGGTGTAAATGATGTTTTGTCCGAGCAAGTGGTGGGTGAGCTTGAAGGTAAAATGGTCGGCGATACCATTGATTTCCCTATCAATGGCAATCAAATTTACGGTGAAAGAGACGAATCTTTAGTCTTTACTGATGACATTAATAATGTGCCAGAAGAATACCGCGAAGTTGGTATGACTATAACCATGCAAAATGATAAGGGCGAACCTAAAAAGTTTATTGTTACCCGTGTTGATGAAAAATCAGTAACGGTAGATGGTAACAGCCCTTACAGTGGCCGCATTATTAAATTTACTTTAGAAGTTTTAACGGTTCGTGATGCTACAGAAGAAGAAATTGATTGTGGTGGTTCGGTAGGAGACAACCCAAGTTTAAATGAAATACTCAAATAACTATTTAATCTACCCAGATAATAAAGCATTAGAGCAGGCTTTAGAACATTATAAATGTTTTTTAACGGATGCAGAAAATGACGTAGACGCACCGGTTGCAAAACTAGCGGAGCTGGATGTTTTTATTAATACCCGTAGTCATTATGAACAGCATCGTTATAGTGCTAGTGTGTATGAAAACGCAAAAAAGATATTATTAAACAGAGTTAGCAAAACATCTAAAGACGATAATTTAGATGAATGGGTCGCTTTACATAATAGCTTAGGCAATGTAACTGCTGCAATGGCGCAACAAACGTTAAATGACACATTGTTTAACGATGCAATTGATACCTTTAATGTTGTTTTAAAAGAAATCACTCAAGAAACTTCTGCAAAAAACTGGGCACAAACGCAGTTTAACTTAGGCACGGTAACGCAAGCCTTTGGTCGCTTTAGCGATAGCCGTACGTTATTTAAAACCTCGGTAGATGCATACATTAATGTACTGCTTGTATGGACAAGAAAAGATGACCCGGTAGATTGGGCAACCACCATGTACCAATTGGGTTCGGCTTTTCATGCTTATGGCAAATTAATGTCTGGTAACCGTACCTTCCAAAAGTCTGTGGTTGCTTATAAAAATGCACTGGCCGAGTTAGATGCCGATGATGCACCGCTAGAATTAGCCGCAACCCATAATAACAGAGCCATTGTGCTACAACACCTTGGTGAGTCAGAACAAAATGCTGACAGAATGGGTGAGGCAATACGCTCTTTTGAAACGGCATTACTGGTGAGTATGGAACAGCAACAGCCTTTTCATTTAGCGGTAATATGCCGTGTAAATAAAGCGTCTGCAGGTACAGTTTTAGCTAAAATGAATAAAGATGCGGTTATGGCAGAAGCAATGATGGACGAGTTTGAAATTATCTTAATGTGTTTAGAAGGTTCGCTACAGCCATTATGTAAAAAGCATTGTGAAACACAGCTAGCGCTTTGTACAGCTATGGTTAAAGAGTTTGCTGCTTAGTTTTTATAAAAACCTAAAAGAAGGCTACTGGTTTTAGATTTTTATAAAAGTGATTTAAACTCTATTTGCTAATTTGTATTCAACATTCATAAAACCGCCAATTTCGGCTAAAAAATTAATGGTTCTTGCGCCAAAACCAACATCAGGTTCGGTTTCGTCTTTATCTATAGACAGTTCTAAAACGATGCTTATTCGTGGTGATAAATTGTGGCTTTCGCAAACTGCTTTAATTTCTTCTTTTTTTGGTTCTACTAATTTCCTAATTTCGTCCGTTAATAGATAAACGTCTACGTCACCTTCTACGGTTTCGGTAGATATTTCCCATGTGCTGGTTTTGGGTTTGTCTAAACCACTGCTTGCACCAGAAGCATCCGTTTTAGTTGGCTCTAAACCAATTATTTTTGTAATGTCGTCTGGGTTAAAGTGGTAACCGCCAAGCATAAAATAAGCCCTACCTTTGTTTGATGCCATAATGTTGTCCGCTGTATTAAATTGGGCGAAATTATAGCCCATAGTGTTAAAAAATTTAAATTTAATTTAATCGTTCAGGTTGGTGATATAAAAAACCTTGGGCATAATCGACGCCTATTTCAGTTAACAAGTCTGCAGTTTCTTGATTTTCTACGTATTCTGCAATGGTTATTTTATTAAGCGTTTTACATATTTGGGTAATGCTTTTTACCATGACTAAGTCAGATTCATTTTTACAAATATCTTTTATAAATTCGCCATCTATTTTTACAAAATCGACATCGAACCGTTTTAAATAATACAAAGACGATAAGCCCGTTCCAAAATCATCTAAGGCGGCTAAACAGCCTGTTTTTTTCATGCTATTTATAAAGTTAATAACATGGTCTAGGTTGTCTATAGATGCTGTTTCTGTTATTTCAAAACAAAGGTCTTTAGGATTGATTTTTGATGTTTATAGGTGTTTTTATTGAACCAATTTAGCGGTTGTTGCCATGGTGTAATGCTGTGGCCAAAAGAATAAATTTATGGTTTTAAATAAAATTGTTAATTAAACAACTATTCGCCTTTTATTAATTCTGCAAAGTCGTCAATAAGATGAAAGGACGAGGATTGTTTAAGCGCACCGTTACTATCAGGTTGTTTAATGCCTAAGCAGTGTTTTATGCCGTATTGGGATGCAACGCTTAAAATATCCAAATTATCATCTATAAACAAACTTTTATTCACATTAAAAGTACACTTTTTTTGCATACAATGCCAGAAATTAATATCCTCTTTGGGGTAGCCAAAGTCATGCGAAGAGTATAAATGGTCAAAATGACGATTAAGTAAAGATACCTCTAATTTTAAATGTAATGTATTGGGGTGAGCATTGGTGGCCATAACGATTGTTATGCCCTCTTTTTGTAAAAAAGTAAGCAAGGGGTCGACGCTGGGGCGTATTTTTATCATGTCACTGCAGTCTCGTTTTAATTGCAGAATATTTAAATCCAACCGTGTGCTCCAGTAATCTATGCAGTACCAGTCTAACGTGCCTTCCATGCTTTTATAAATAGGCATGAGTTTGTCTTTAGCTGCATCAAGTGTTAATGCGTATTTTTCTGCATATTTTTGCGGTACATATTCTAACCAAAAGTTATTGTCAAAGTGTAAATCCAGTAGTGTTCCATCCATATCTAAAAAGACGGTTTCAATTTCGTTCCAATTTATTTTCATACTTTGTAGTAGTTAGCGTCAAGGGTTTGAATATTGCCTAAAAAAGCAGTACAATGCACGGTTTTTCGTCTCTTACACTTTTGTTGGTAGGGGGCTTTATTTATTACTGTCAGGTCGAATGGCGGTAATCTCATTTTGGAGAATATAATGAGTGATTTATTAAGTGTACAAGCTACAACCCGTGAAGACTTGGGGAAAGGTTCGAGCCGCCGCCTTCGTTTAACAAAAATGGTACCTGCGGTTGTTTATGGCGCAGGTAAAGATGCGGTTTCATTAACTTTAGAGTTAAAAGAAGTAATGAAACACGTTAACTTTGAAAAGTTTTTCTCTAGCATATTAACCTTAACGGTAGACGGTAAAGGCAAAGGCGAAAAAGTAATTATTAGGGACTTACAACGTCACCCTTTTCGCGATGAAGTGATGCATATGGACTTTCAACGTGTTGCTGCAACTAAAGCATTAATTATGCGCATTCCTGTTCACTTTATTAATGCAGATAAAGCTCCTGGTACTGCATCTGGTGGTAGTTTCCGTCATATTCAAAATGAAATTGCAGTTAGAGGTTTAGCTAAAAATATGCCAGAATTTATTGAAGTAGATTTAGCCGCTATGGAGGTTACCGGCAGCGTTATGTTGTCGGACTTAGTTTTACCAAAAGGTATTACTAGCGTTATGTTGGCTCGTGGAGAGTCTCATAACTCGGCAGTGGTTATTTGTTCTGCTACCAGTAAGTAAAACAAGCTATAACTTGCAGTAATATATTTTTATTGCTGCAAAGGTTTTATTATGACCATAAAACTCATCGTTGGCTTGGGCAATCCAGGCGAAAAATATTTAGCCACCCGTCATAACACGGGTTTTTGGTTAGTCGATGCGTTTGTTTCTCACTATCATCTTAATTTATCCCATCAGCCCCGTTTTAAAAGTGAAGGTGATGCTTTTATTTTTAATAATGAAAAACGTCATGTTTTAAAACCACTTACCTTTATGAACAATAGTGGCGAAGCGGTACAGGCGTTGGCGCATTATTATAAAATCCAGCCCGATGAAATATTAGTCGCACATGACGAGTTAGACTTACCCGCAGGTACTATGCGCTTAAAAAAGTCTGGTGGGCATGGTGGGCATAATGGTTTAAGAAGCATTATTAACCATTTGGGTACGAAAGACTTTTGGCGATTACGTATGGGTATAGGTCACCCCGGTGATAGAAATAAAGTGGTCGATTACGTATTAAGCCGAATATCTAAACAAGACGAACAGTTGGTACGTGATGGCATGATAGACGTAATGGCAAATAGTGATTGGTTGTTAAATGACCAAAACGAAAAGTTTATGAACGCAGTTCATACTAAAAAATAATACAACAGTTGGTTTGTTGACAATTTAAGAGAGCACAAAATGGCAATACAATGTGGCATTGTTGGTTTACCCAATGTAGGCAAATCTACTTTATTTAATGCATTAACCAAGGCAGAAATTGCCGCAGAAAATTACCCGTTTTGTACTATCGACCCTAACGTGGGTATTGTAGAAGTACCCGACCCGCGTTTGAAAGCATTGTCGGACATTGTAAAACCAGAACGCTTACTGCCCACTACAATGGAGTTTGTAGACATTGCAGGTTTGGTTGCGGGTGCATCTAAAGGTGAAGGTTTAGGCAATAAATTTTTAGGTAATATACGTGAGACCGACGCAATAGCGCACGTAGTACGCTGCTTTGAAGATGACAATGTAATCCATGTGTCTAACTCGATAGACCCGATTCGTGACATAGAAGTGATTAATACCGAGTTGCAATTGGCCGATATGGACTCGATAGAAAAAGCCATGCACAAGAGCCAAAAATTAGCACGCAGCGGTAATAAAGAAGCCAAAGCACGTTTTGAATTTTTAGAAAAATGCCAAAACGTGTTGGATAATGGCCAAGGCATACGCAGTATGGACTTGTCTGAAGATGATTTTTTGATTGTGCGTGATTTGCACCTACTAACCATAAAGCCCACCATGTACGTAGCTAACGTAGCTGAGGACGGTTTTGAAAATAACCCGATGCTGGATGTTGTAACGGAATATGCCAAAAAAGAAAATGCCCAAGTAGTGGCCGTATGCGCCAATATAGAAATGGACATAGCCTTATTAGAAGATGACGAACAAAGCGAATTTTTAGAGGAACTGGGGCTAACAGAGCCCGGTTTAAACCGCGTAGTAAGAGCGGGTTATCAGTTACTAAACCTACAAACTTACTTTACCGCAGGCGTGCAAGAGGTACGCGCATGGACAGTTAAAGTAGGCGCAACTGCCCCACAAGGGGCTGGTGTTATCCATACCGATTTTGAAAAAGGCTTTATCCGTGCAGAAGTAGTCGCCTATGACGACTTTATAGGCAGCGCTGGCGAACAAGGCGCAAAAGACGCAGGTAAATGGCGCTTAGAAGGTAAAGAGTATATTTTACAAGAAGGCGATGTGGTTCACTTTAGGTTTAACGTATAAGCCACTATAAAAATTTAAATCAACGCTTCTATTTCTGCGTCGGTTAAATCTTTAACTTCGTCTTCTAAAAGGACGATGGATTCAAGTAACGTTCCAGATACGGCGAGCAGTTTTTTCATTAAATCTTCGGCCTCTAGTTGCTGGCTTTGTTTTAGCTTGGTAGAAGAACTGAATATTTTAGAAAAAGTAGAACGGTCATCTTCACCAAAAAGCAGTTTAAAAATTTTCATGTAAATTTGGTGTAGCATTTCGTGCGGTACTTCTATCCCTGCATAAGTGCTTAACGACGCTAAGCGCTGACCAGAACCGTAATACCATTTACCAAATTTACAGCTGGTATGTATAACAGGTACGTGGTCATTTTCTACAGGAATACCTGCGATAATAGCTTGAGCATAAGAACGCCACTGAATGTGAGCGGACTTAGCCAAGCGTAGTTGGGTAATAACTTGTTTTTTATTCATAATTAAAATTTAGTAAAGTATTAATCTTTATTGTTTTGACGCTGGTCTTTAAACATGAAAAAACCCACCAATCCAATTACAAATGTGGCCATTAAAATGGCTGATATAGTAAAACTGTCAAAAATCATAATAAGTACCTGTTAATATTAGTAGGTACTAATATACACGCTACATCCGCTTTATCAATGTTTTTTTAGTTTTCCCGAGTCAATTGTTGTTTTTTCGCAACTTTTGTTGTTTTTTAGTATCTTAGGGTACTAAACAATTACGTTTTAGTGGTTTTTTTTATATTGGGCAATATAGCTAAACAGGTTTTTTTAGCTTGCATAGCAAAGTCTTTAATATAAAGCGTTTCTTTTTGATCTTTTAGTGCACCTAAATATAAAGTACACCACAATCCGTCTTTACCTAAAGGCACTTGTTGCAAATGGTCTTCTTGATCGGTTATTGCCCAAGACGGTAAACCGCACACACCCTTATGGCTGGCAACTAATTGCATCATCATTTGTGTTAATTCGGTTTGTCTAATAGATTGCGGCTGTATGCCAGAGGGTGTTAAAAAACGGGTGAACAAGTCTAACCGTAATGGCGATACAGGGTAGGTGATAACGGTTTGATTGGCTAAATCGGTCGGTTTAATAAAAGCTTGTTTGCTAAGGCTGTTTTGTTCCGACACTAATAGCATCATTTGGTACTCAAACAGTGGGTAATAATGCACTTGGTCTGCATGTTTTGGGTCAGACGTAATGGCAATGTCTACATCGCCCGACAGTAAGGCGGTTAACGGGTCAAACTGCATGGCGAGGGTTATGTCCATGTCTACGTCTGGCCATTTGGTGCGGTATTGGTTCATGGTAGGCATTAACCATTCAAAACAACTGTGGCATTCTATAGCGATGTTTAAGCGCCCACTTTTACCTTCTTTTAGGTTTTTTATATTGGTTTCTAGGCGCTGTACTTTGGGCAGTATATCTTCTGCTAAGTCTAAAATTTGTTTGCCCGCGTAGGTTAGTGTTAAGGGGCGGGTTTGCCTGTTTAATAAGTCAATTTCAAAGTACTTTTCTATATTGCGTATTTGGTGCGACAGGGCAGACTGGGTTAAGTGTAATGTTTGTGCCGCTTGTACTAAATTGCCGCAATTGTTTAGCGCTTGTAGTGTGCGTAAGTGTCGAATCTCTATAAACATGAATTAAATTCACCTAATTGTGAAAAAGTATAATTTGTATTCATAGTGTAACCTCCTTATAATGCGCGTCAAGATGTTTAGGTGCTTGTTTTTTTAAGGAAGCCCTGATTAACTGGCTAAAGCATGGTTAAGAGTTTAATCTCGGTCAATGCATTGGCATTATACTATTAGCGCTAAGCCTTGCTTGTTCACAGCTTTATCGTGAACTAGCAAGGCTTACCAAGCGGGCTATTGGAGCATTAGCAGATAACGTTATCGCTTGCCGCTTGTAAGCCTCGCTAGTTTTGAAAAAGCACCAAAACGAGCAATGCTTAACGCTAATAGTTTGAAAT
>CAZPSE010000023.1:0-16562 GCA_964589575.1 uncultured Gammaproteobacteria bacterium
GCCTTACTTTGCTTTTCATCGGGCAGTAATTCACCCGAATTGATCAGTTTGTTGTAGTATGCAGTTAATTTTTCCATCGTTAGATTGTATATGCTTTACGTTATTTTAGTCATCTTAGCGGGTGTAATATTATTTGGCCCCTCTTGGTGGATACGCCGTGTGTATAAAAAATACAGTTATGAAATTGAAGGTTGCCCCGGAACAGGTGGCGAGTTAGCCGAGCATTTATTAAAAGAAAATAACATAACCGATGTGCAGGTAATACGGGGGGATAATGTCGATTATTACGACCTAAAAAAATGCCAAGTAGTATTAAGTAAAACCGTTTACGACGGTAAATCGGTTACTGCAATAGCCGTTGCCGCGCACGAGGTAGGCCATGCAATGCAACACATAGAAGGCTTTAGTGCCTTATTAATTAGTGCAAGGTGGTCTGGCATTATAGATATGATGCAACGCATTATTATGCAAATTATGTTGGTCACCAGTTCTATTGCCGGTATATTTTTTCAAGCACCGGTTTATAAAATGGTCTTTGTAGCGGGTGTTTTAATTGCCGTAGCCAAGGTATTATTAAATTTAGCCACTTTACCTGCAGAATTGGATGCCAGTTTTAAAAAAGCACTGCCTATGTTGTCTAACGGTTTGTTGCCACCTCACTATCAAAAACCCGCTAAAACGTTATTAACGGCAGCTGCCTTTACTTATGTAGCAAAAGCACTTGCAGACGTGATAAATATCTTCAAATGGTTTATTCTATTCAGACGCTAATAATGTACAACAATAAAAATTAAAGGACACACCATGCATCAAGACATTATCTCTCCTGCTCAATGCACTACTTTAGCAGGGCTATTTCAAGAAAGAGTCAAACGCTCGCCAAATAATGCCGCTTATCGACAATATGACGTTGGCTCTAAAACATGGAACAGTGCAACCTGGAAAGAAATGGCGGCAGAAATTGCCCGTTGGCAATTAGGCTTTCAAAAAGAAGGGTTAGAAAAGGGTGACCGTGTTGCGGTAATGGTAAAAAACTGCCGAGATTGGATTGTATTTGACCAAGCGGCAATGGGCTTAGGTTTAGTTACCGTACCCTTATATACCGACGATAGACCCGACAACGTCGCCTATATTGTGTCCGATGCCGGTGTTAAATTATTAGTAGTAGAAGGAAAACTGCAGTGGAAACGCCTGCAAGAAGTGGGCGAAAACCTGTCGGACATTACCCGTATTATTAGTGTTAACACTATAGAAGAAGAAGACGAACCCAAAGATGAACGCTTAGAAGCGTTAAACGAATGGCTTTACGGTATGTCCGGTACGATTCAAAATATTAACGGCGAAGCGACCGATTTAGCCTCCATCGTTTATACGTCTGGCACAACGGGCAAACCTAAAGGGGTAATGTTAAGCCACGAAAACATGCTAGAAAATGCCTATGCAGCGGTTTGTACAATGGAAGTGTACGTAGAAGATACCTTTTTATCTTTTTTACCTTTATCGCATACTTTAGAACGTACCTCAGGGTATTACTTACCCATAATGACAGGCTCAGAAGTTATTTATGCACGTTCTATATTGCAACTAGGTGAAGATTTACAAAGTGTTAAACCCACTATTATGATTTCTGTGCCGCGTATTTACGAACGCGTATATGGAAAAATAAAAGTCGGATTACAACAAAAGTCGGCTTTTGCTAATACACTATTTAATAAAACAATAGAGGTAGGCTTCCAAAAGTTTGAACATAGGCAAGGCCGCGCTAAATGGCAACTTAACTTTTTACTGTGGCCAATATTAAATGCTCTGGTTGCCAAAAAAGTATTAGAAAAGCTGGGTGGCAATATGCGTTTTGCCGTAGCCGGCGGCGCACCACTACCACCAGCGGTAGCAAAAGTATTTTTAGGCTTAGGTTTAGACGTACTGCACGGTTACGGTTTAACCGAATCTAGCCCCGTAATATGTGTAAACACCATAAAAGAAAACACCCCAGAAAGCATAGGCAAAGCCCTGCCCGGTATAGAAGTGCGTATAGGTAAAAATGACGAACTGCAAAGCCGCAGCAAATGTGTAATGCAAGGTTATTGGAATTTACCCCAAGCCACCAAAGACACCTTCACCGACGATGGCTGGCTAAAAACTGGCGACAAAGCCCGTATAGATGAAGAAGGGCGCATATTTATAACCGGTCGAATAAAAGAAATTTTAGTAATGGGCAACGGTGAAAAAGTACCGCCAGCCGATATGGAAATGGCGATAACACTAGACCCACTATTTGAACAAGCAATGGTAGTTGGAGAAGGCCGTGCCTATTTAGCAGCACTAGTAACGCTAGAGCCAGACGCGTGGATAGGGTACGCAAAAGATAACGATTTAGATGCAGATAAAGACGAATCTACCTTAGATGCCTTTATGGTAAAAGACTTAACGCGACGTATTGCGACGCTAACTAAGTCCTTTCCTGGTTATGCCAAAATTCGTAAAGTGGTGTTTTATCGTCAAAACTGGGCAATAGAAGACGGCTTGTTAACACCTAAAATGTCGATGAAGCGTAATAAAATAATGGAATATCATGCAGATGATATTGAGGCCATTTTATACCCCGAAAAGTTGAGTTAGGGAAAAATTGAAGCGCGTATTTTATATATCGTCTTACTTTTTGCCTAAAAGAATGGGCGTAAAGGGACGATGAAAATAAAATTTAACCAAGGCTTTACATTAATAGAGTTATTAGTGGTGCTGATGATTATGGGTACCATTTCTGCTATTGCAGTATTGTCCCTCCCCAATACCGATTCTGACAAACTGGCAGAAAAAGAAAGCAAACGGCTGTATCAATTACTAAAAGTCGCCTCCGACGATGCCACCCTAACCAACAACCAATACGGTATAAGCTTTACAAACCAAGGCTATGACTTTTACAAATTATCCGACGCTAGAACGTGGCAAAAAGTAGCACAGCATCGGTTTTTAAAAAGTCATTTTTACGCTGTAGAGTTGGATGCACAAATACGTATAAATGACATTATTATAGAAATAGACGAGTTCGATTCGTTAAAGTTAGAGTTAGACGATGAAAAGCAAATAAAACCACAAATAATGATGTTAAGTGACGGTGAAATGATTCCCGATTTTGAAATACGTTATACCAACCCCAAAACATCTACAGAATTTATTATAAAGCCCGGTAACTTAACCTTGCTACAGTATCAAAAAAAGACCCTAGATGATTTTTAAACATAAAGCCTTCACCTTAATAGAAGTGATGGTATCGCTGGCCATTTTAGCCGTAGCTTTAGGGGTAATAGTAAAAGGCACCAGTGAGCAAACCAGCCAGTTAGGTTACCTAAAAAACAAAACCTACGCCTACTTTGTGGCAGAAAACACACTGTCAGAACTTAAAATAAACGCCAAAATGCCTAGCAAGGGGTCGACAAAAAGCACCGCAGAAATGGCAGGTCAAAACTGGTTTGTAGAACAAATAGTAACCGATACCGCCGCCAAAGACCTACTAGGCGAAGGACAGTTTATGGGCGTAAGGATAGAAGTAAAAAAAGACGAAGCCGATGAAACACCGTTAGTTAAATTGCAAACGTATTTATCCAGAGCGATGTATAAATAAACGCTTTAATGCATGGCATCATCGTCGTCATCATTCCATAAATCGTAATGATAATTAACTAAGTTTGCTACGTCGTCTGGGTAGTTTTTTGTTTCCATTTGTTTGGCTGCGTTGGCAAAAAAGGCTGGGGCATCGTCGGGTAAGTTATCACCAATTAATTTAAAGGCTTTTTCTATTAAGTCTTCACGAAATGAACGTGTGGCGACTATGGCGTTGTTTAATAGTATTATGCGCCACGGTCGGTTGTCGTCTGCTTTGTTTTGCATTTGTAATTTTTTTGGTACAGCGTCTAATATACAAAGTGATGCTAAGGCCAACTCTTCTAATTCGTTTGGCTCTTTACAGTGGTTGGCGTATTCACCCATAATATTGGCGATTTTGTCCATGTCGTTTAGTTTTGCACCAATACGTGCAGACCACGCAGCGTAATATATTATGCAGGTTTTAGCGTCGCGCTCTATGCCGGTTATTTTTAGTTTTTCTATCCAAATGATAATTTCAAAAAATACTTGTATGTAGTGGTTGCATAAGTCTTCGCGGTCATCTTGTTTTAGTTGGTCGTCTAGGTTGCCTATGTGTTCTATCACTAAACAAGCTTGTTCAAACGCCTCTTTTATATTTTTTGGGTTGGAGTTTTTATCTTCATCCGTTTTGTTTAAAACCCAATGGTTGTATGTCTCGTCGGCGATTTTTTTGATTAGTATTACAAGTTCGGTATCGTTCATTGTGTTTTCTCAACGGCTGTAGGGGCTGCTAGGGTAAATTGTAAGTCGGTTAATATTTTTTGCTGTTGCGGGTTTAAATTTTGACCGTCAACGCACCAAAATGCAAACTCACGGCGTATTGGGTAGTGTTTTCTTAAATGGTCAAAGTATAAAGCAGGGCTTAGGTCTTTTGTTTGTTTTTGTCGCAAACGGTCGCTATCTTCGGTAATTGGGTAGGCTTTTAGCAAAACATCGCGGCTATCGGTTATGTTGGTAATGGTATTGGTTGCGGCTAATGTAACCGTACTGGGTGACCATTGTTTGGCTTGTTTAAAAAAATCACAGCATGCGGTGTATATCATATCGGTACCGCGTATTTTGCCATCTATGCTGTAACCGGCTATGTGGGCGGTGCTTATTAGGGTTTTGTCCAGTAAGTTTAAATCTACTTCGGGTTCGTTTTGCCAGCAGTCCAGTATTAAATCTAAATCGTCACGTTGGTGTAATGCACGTTCATCTATGGTGCTACCGCGTGCAATATTTAAAACCAATGCGCCTTTTTTTATGTGGTGCATGTTGTTTTGGTTAAGCAGGTTTTGGGTTGGGTGCTTGCCCGACGTAGTTAATGGAACGTGCAGGGTAACAATGTCGCAGGCTAGGGCATCTTCTAAAGGGCTAAATTCGTCGACCCCTTGCTTATTGTCGTGGTCTTCTAAAGGCGGGTCATTAACCACACATTTTATGCCGACCGCCTCGCAACGGGTTTTAACGCGCGAGCCTACATTGCCACAACCAATTATGCCTATGCTTAATGTTGTCCAATCTACGTTTTTTAGTTTGCTCCAATAGGCGATGGCAGTTAATACATATTCGGATGCCGATATGGCATTGCTAGCAGGTGCGCGCGCAAAACCAATGTTGTGCGCGGTTAAATAGTCTAAATCTATGTGGTCAAAACCGATAGTGGCAGAGGCGACAAATTTAATGTTTGAGCCTTTTAGTAAAGCCTCATTTACCTTGGTGACCGAACGCACCAATAAAACATCGGCATGTTTTACATCATTAGCGCTCATATCTCTACCTGCTAAGGTGCTAACCGTACCTAAAGAACCAAAAGCTTCCACTACATAAGGGATATTTTCATCGGCGAGAATGTTTAACGAAAGACTCATTAAGGTTAAGCCAAAAAGAATTTAATCTTTTTTTGCGCCATATAAATTAATGCTAAACCCAGCATTATCATGGGGATAGATAATATTTGCCCTTGGGTCATCCAGTCAAAGGCTCTAAAACCCATGTGCGCGTCGGGCTGTCTTACAAACTCTACACTAAAACGAAAAATGCCATAAAGGGATAAAAACAAACCCGATACCATCATCTTTGGCCGTGGCTTAGACGAGTACCACCACAAAATAATAAACAGTAAAAAGCCTTCTAATATCATTTCGTACAGCATAGATGGGTGGCGCGGTAACGGCCCGCCCGTTTTAAATACCATGCCCCAAGGCGCATCGGTTACACGGCCGTATAACTCGCCATTAATATAATTAGCAAAACGCCCCGTTAATAAACCTAATGGTATGGCGGGGGCTGCAAAGTCGGTCATTTCGACTAAAGATTTATTAATTTTTTTGCCGTATAAAAACATGGCAATAATTACGCCTAATAAGCCGCCATGAAAAGACATACCACCTTTGTATATTTGGATAAGCATTAAGGGGTTATCTAAAAACGCGGTAAAATTGTAAAACAAAACGTAACCAATACGGCCGCCTAAAACTACGCCCAATGCGCCATAAAAAATTAAGTCACTTACTTGCTCTGGGGTAAAACCAAACCGTGGGTTTTTACTGCGCTTGGTTAATAAATACAACGCGCCAGCAAAACCAAGTAAATACATAATGCCGTACCAATGTATTTGTACCGCGCCTAAATCCAGTGCGACAGGGTCAAAATTGGGGTGAATTAGCATTGTATATTCTCCTTAGGGTGTTTTTAATTGAGTGTATGGCTTTGGTCGGCAGGCACAATATTTTTAACCTGTGAACCTGCAGCTAAACCAGTAGGGATTATGCCTGATAACTCATCGTTGGTCGCTTGTCTAATAGCAATGACTTGTAAACTAAAATGCAATATTTTACCCGCCAAAGGGTGGTTGCCATTTAAGGTTAACAACTGGTCAGAAATTTTTGTGACGGTAAAAACTTTTAACTTGCCCTTATCATCGTGCATTTCTACCTCTGCGCCCATGTGCCTATACTCGTCGGGTACATTGTTAATGTTGTCGGTATAAATTAAGTTTTGATTGCTTAAACCAAAACCCTCTTCGGGTTGTAGGTCTACTTCAACTTTATCGCCCACTTTTTTACCCTCTAAAGCATCTTCCACAACAGCAAACATGCCACTTTTATGCCGATGCAAATAATTAACAGGCCGCGACACGTTGTCTAATAAATTACCGTCTTGGTCGGTAATGCAGTAGGTGATTTCTACTAATGCATCTTTAGTAATGGTGGGTAAATCCAAGTTGACCTCGGTATTGTTGTGAATAAGAATAAGGATTAAAATAATCCGTATCTAATAAAATTGGAATGGTTAAATAATGGGGTCATTATCCCAATTAGCAAAAGAGAATTCAAAAAAAATCTGCCCACTATGCACAGCAGACAGTGGTGACTTTTATTACCAAGACCGCTTGCGCGAATATTATCAGTGCAAAATGTGCGGCTTGGTTTATGTGCCCAAACAATATTGGTTAAGCACCAAGGCCGAAAAGGTGCGCTACGACCAACACGAAAACAATATAGAGGATGAAAGATACCGCCAATTTTTGGGCAGAATCGTCGACCCCTTGGTACAAAATTTGCCAAAAAAACAGGCAACAAACAAAATAAAAGGGTTAGATTTTGGTTGTGGTCCTGGGCCCGCATTAGCCGTTATGTTGACAGAAATGGGTTATAAAATGGAACTGTACGATAAATTTTACCAACCCCAAACAAACGTTTTACAACAAAAGTACGATTTTATAACCACCACCGAAGTAGTAGAACATTTGCACCAACCTAATAAGGTTTTAGAACAGTTATGGCAAATGTTAAAGCCCAATGGCGTGTTAGCAATAATGACCAAACGGGTGATTGATTTAGACGCGTTTAAACATTGGCACTATAAAAACGACGATACGCATATAGTGTTTTTTTCTGAAAAGACGTTTGATTTTTTAGCTAAAAAATGGCGCAGTAAAGCGCAGTTTTATGGCAATGATGTGGTGGTTTTTAAAAAGTAAAAACAACGATTATTTACGTGTTTTTTTAGGCCGTCTGGTTTGTATGTTTTGTATTTCGGTCATGATATTTTGAAAAGGCATATCCGACAGGTTGGGGTATTTTTGATAAATTTGTTCTACCAAATTATGTATATCAAAAACATTGTTCGAATCAATGTCCAGTAAGTGGTTTAAACCCGTTAAACCGCCCATTTGTACTTTTATTTCTTTAGCGTGTGGCAATGGCAGTACAATTTGTTTTAACTGCAAAACAAATTTGGCTTTGTCACGTAAATGATCCAGCATTACTTCACACTTTTTGGCAGCGCCTTCTGTTTTGCAGTTGCAACCTCTGCGGTTGGCAATGTAAAACATTTCTAAATGGCTGCAACCGTGTTTGCGCGACAATAACGCGCGTTCAAAACCGCATTGCCTTTCACTTAGTTCTGCTAAAGCTTCTCTAAAAGCATCTTCTTCCATTTAAATTCGCTTATCTTTCCCATTCGGCTAAAAAGGGTGCGTCTCGTGTTTCCATTAGTTTTTCTTCGGCTTCTAAAACGTTGTCGGCAAAGACAATTTTAAATTCTGCTTTGGGGTCAGTGTTTTCATCGCGTAATTGTCGAATGATTTTTTTGGATAGCTGGAATTTTTCAAACTCATCAAGTAAAGTTAAGTGTTTATGTACCGGCGGTGGTGCAGGCTGTATGTTAAAAAGGTAATAAGGCATAAGAATATTAGCTAAAATTAATATGCTTATATTGTAGCTATTTGTAATGAATAAAACCAATTATCTGTTGTTGTATAAATACACAAAAGATAAGAAAAATCTTGATATATTAGTAATTGCTAATATAATAGCGCCATTAAAATTTTAGGGTTCAACCATGTTTGGACAAATTATAGCGTGCGAAGACGCTAAAAAAATAGTAGAAGAAGGTGGCCAATTAATTGATGTAAGGTCACCAATGGAGCACCGGCAGTTTGCAATACCAGGCTCGGTAAACATACCGCTACAAGAACTCATGTTTCACCTGAATATGCTGGATGCCGAAAAACCAACGGTACTGTATTGCCGTAGTGGTGCGCGTAGTGGCCAAGCAAAAAGAATGTTGGATCAAGCAGGTTTTAAAGAAACCTATAATTTAGGCTCGGTCAATAATTATTTTAGCTGTGACTAATACTTGGCTTTAAAAGTAGTAAAACGGTACTTTTTAGTACGGTAATAACAACAAGTTTTAAGTAGAATAAGGCTCAATTAAATATCGTTTGAGTAATAACAATGCCTAAAGCTGGTGATTTAAAAAAAGGAATGGTGGTTGAAATAAACGACGTTCCGCACATGGTTAAAAAAGTAGATTGCAGAAATCCCTCTTCTCGAGGTGCGTCAACTATTTACAAAATTCGTTTTACCAATTTAGTCACCAATCAAAAACTCGACGCGTCTTATAAAAGCGATGACCTTTTAAAAGAAGGTGAGTGCATACGCGTTAAAGTGCAGTTTTCTTATATAGACGGTGACGACTATGTGTTTATGGATTTGGACGACTTTAGCCAACACAATGTAAATGTAGACGACTTAGAAGGGCAGCTTGGCTTTTTAACCGAAGGTTTAGAAGGTATCGACATGTTGTTTTCTGATGATGCGGTAATTGGTATAGAGTTACCCACCTCGGTAATAATGGAAATTATTGAAACCGACCCCTCTATTAAAGGTGCATCTGCCAGTAGCCGTACCAAACCTGCACGGTTTGCCACCGGTTTAGAAGTACAAGTACCCGAATATTTAGAAACGGGCGACATGATAAAAATAAATACGGCCACTCATAAATATTCGTCGCGAGCATAATCATAAAAATTTAGATTAATCATCTTGAAATGACGAACTTAATCATTACTTAAAAGTCATTAACCCTAATAAAACAAGCTAAAAGTGATATGCAAAATCCAATAGAAACGTTAGAAAGCCACATAAAAAAACAAATTATCGGCCAGCCTGTATTGGTTAACCGAATGTTGATAGCCCTTTTAGCCGACGGTCATATATTGGTAGAAGGCCCACCGGGTTTAGCAAAAACCCGCGCCATTAATGCACTGTGCCAAGGTATGGAAGGGGATTTTCAGCGGGTACAATTTACGCCAGACTTACTACCGGCAGACATTACCGGTACAGAAATTTTTTACGCCGAAGAAAGTAAATTTAAGTTTCAACCAGGGCCACTGTTTCATAATTTAATATTGGCAGACGAGATAAACCGCGCCCCAGCCAAAGTACAGTCTGCCCTGCTAGAGGCGATGGCAGAACGGCAAATAACCGTAGGCAATAAAACCTACCCATTGCCAAAACTGTTTTTAGTTATGGCAACACAAAACCCAATAGAGCAAGAAGGCACTTACCCACTGCCAGAGGCACAGCTAGACCGATTCTTAATGCAAATAAATATAGACTACCCAGACGCTGCTGCCGAAAAAGAAATATTAAGATTAAATAGAGACGAAGCGAGTGGCTCTAAAAGTGCCAAAAGCGTCGACCCCTTGCTAGAAAAAGACCTGTTTGCAGCAAGGCAAACCGTGCGCGATGTGTATTTAGCCGACAATTTAGAAGAATACATCGTGCAACTTACCCAAGCCACACGCCAGCCGGGCTTTTATAGTGCCGAGTTAGAATCGTGGTTAGAGTTTGGCGTAAGCCCGCGTGCCACTATCGCTTTAGACGTATGCTCAAGAGCGCATGCCTACTTAAACAATCAAGAATACGTTACGCCCGACAATATTCAGTCGGTATTGCCCGACATATTTAGGCACCGTTTATTACTAAGCTACGACGCGCAAGCAAAAGGTGTAGATGCAGAGCAAGTGATAAGCAAAATCCTCGAAGTTGTTCCAGTACCTTAAAGCGACCAAGTAAGAAAAATGCACCCAACAAAGCTAAATTTAGAAGACCTTGTTTTGTTGCAAAAACGCCTACATGCAAAACAAAATAAAGAAAGGGTGACTTCTAACCAAGCGGGTGGTCGGCTGTCGCACCTAAAAGGCAGGGGTATGGAGTTTGACGAAGTAAGACCGTACTTGCCCGGTGACGACATACGGCAAATAGATTGGAAAGTAACCGCACGAACAGGAAAAACGCACACAAAACTATACAGAGAAGAACGCGATAGAGCCGTATGGGTCTGTGCGGACTTTTCACAATCTATGTTTTTTGCCACCCAAAAACAATACAAAAGTGTGCTGGCGGGTTATTTTAGTGCAATACAACTATGGCAAGCATACAGCCATAAAGACCGGTGTGGAGGTATTGTTTTTAACGAATGTGAACAGTTTATTATAAAGCCCAGCACCCGTAAAAACGGCATATTACACTTTTTACAAAAATGTGTAGACATGAACAACAGCGTTGCAAAAGGCACGCAAAAGTACAATATAAACCACACCATAAAAGAGCTAAACGCACTAAATAAAACCGGCAGTTTAATTGTTATTATTAGTGACTTTTACCCGCTAAACGAGCAAGGCTACAACCAACTATTGTTACTAGCACGCCACAACGAAGTGGTATTACAGTGGATAGTAGACCCCTTTGAAATGGACTTACCCAAACATGACTTTAATATCACCGACGGTAAAAAAATGGTGTCTTTATTGGGCAGTAAAAAACAAATAAGAGAACAGCATCAAAAACCGTTTAATCAACTATTAAAACGTTTATTGCAATTGGCAAAACACCCTTCTATTGAGTCGGTTATATCTAGCACTAAAAATGGCACAGATATGCCCCTAAATATAAACGATGCTTAAATGAAGCCTGAACTAAAAAACATACAAATACCTGCCGAAATAGGCATTTGGCCACTAGCACCAATTTGGTGGGCAATAATTGTGGCGGTAATGTTAATAGTAGCAGGCATTATTTGGTACAAGGGGTCGACGCTACGCAGGCAAAAACACCTAGTAAAATTAACCCAGCAAGATACCAATCAACGTTTATTAAACTTAAAAACCCAAACCGATCACTTAATTGTTTTGCAAAACAGTAATCAAATTGTTAAAAAATATTTAATGAATGTAACTAACGATAAAACCATTGCAAAATTACACCATGCAGACTGGGTAAACTATTGCGAGAACATCGCCAAACCCTTCACCTTTAGAAAAACGACACGTTACTTATTAAGCAATGCCATGTACCAGCCAGAACTGGCGTTTGATATAAACAACTATATAGACGAGCTGCAAATTTGGCTAAAGCAGAGTGCTAAAAATGTTTAGCTTTGCCTTACCCATTGCCGCGTTATTAATTATTGTGCCATTAATTGTGCGCCAATTGCTGCCGGCGGTTGCCAAACAAAAAAAGTCGGCATTAATATTCCCCGCGTGGATGAGTAAACACCAACCAGCACACCAAGCAATACAAGGCCGTCATAAACTGTCACAATTTTTAATATGGCTAATGTACTTAAGTATGGTGCTGGCAATAATGCAACCCATGTGGATAGGCGACCCAATACGCATAAAAGAAAACGGACGCGATTTGCTATTAGCGGTAGATTTATCTGGCAGTATGGCAACTAAAGATTTTGTCGTAAATGGTGAAATAACCGACCGTTTTAGTGCCACACAAAAAATAGTCAGCCAGTTTATAGAAAAACGCAAAGGTGACCGTGTAGGCATGATTGTGTTTGGCGACCATGCCTATTTACAAAGCCCATTAAGTTTTGACCTAAAAACCGTTAATCAATTTTTACAAGAAGCCTTTATTGGCATGGCGGGTGAAAAAACCGCCATTGGAGAGGCGATAGGTTTAGCCATAAAAAAACTCACCGATATAGAAAACCCACAAAAAGTACTAATCCTTATTACCGACGGTGCAAACTCGGCGGGCATTAGCCCAATAGAGGCAAGTGAAGTTGCCGCAACAGAAAACATCGTAATACATACCGTAGGTGTAGGGGCAGACGAAATGATAGTGCGAAGTTTTTTTGGTAATCGCAAAGTTAACCCATCACAAGGCTTAGACGAAACCACCCTAAAAAAAATAGCCAGCAATACCGGTGGACAATACTTTAGAGCCAGAGACACGCAAGAGCTAGAAAACATCTACCAGCAATTAGATGCACTTAACCCAGTAAAACGAGGCGAACTAACCTTTAGAGCGCAAACGGCCTTATTTTACTGGCCACTAATGGCCATGTTGCTTTTAGCTATGTTGGCAAAAATAAGCCATCGGTTTGAAACATAAAAATGAGTGCCTTTATTAATCAATTTCATTTTTTAATGCCACACTGGTTTGCCCTATTAATACCCGCTTACGGTTATTTACTGCTGCTGCACTTACGTAAAAACAAAGCGCAAGGTTGGCAAAATATTGTAGACGACACCATGCAAGAATACGTAGTACAGCAACAGCCAGACATGAAAAAACAGTCTGTATGGATACATGCTTTGGCCGTATTTATAGCCGTATTTGCCATAAGTGGCCCCAGTTGGACACAACAACCCCAACCGGTATTTGAAGAAAAATCGGCACTGATAATTGCCATAGATTTGTCGCTATCCATGTTGGCAGAAGATGTAAAACCCAACCGACTAAGCCGAGCAAAATTTATTATAGACGACGTAGTAAACAGTGCAAATAAAGCAGGGCAGTTTTCACTAATCGCCTTTGCACAAGAGGCATTTATTGTTACCCCATTCACTACCGACAAGGCAACATTAATTAACCAAATACGTGCCTTAACACCGCAAATTATGCCTTTTCAAGGTACTAATTTTAGCGACGTAATAGAAAAAGCAGAACAGTTGCACACCAATAACGAGTTAGAAAAATCGCGCTTACTGATAATTACCGATACCTTAGCAGGTTTAAATGCAGCGCAAATACAAAGCAATAAAGTAGACGTTAGCATATTAGCAATAAGCCTAAAAGCTGGCGCGCCCATACCAACGGGCGAAGGTGACTTTATAAAAGATGCCAATAACAACATAGTTATTAGCCAATTAAACAGTGCGGTAGCTAAACAATTGCAGGCACACAACACAATAAGGTACAGACAATTTAGTAACAGTGATAAAGATTTGGCTTATTTATTGCCCGCCTTTAAAAAAGTAAACAGTGACCAAGGCCAAAAAGAATCTGCAATTTGGGTAAACCAAGGGCATTATTTTATTTGGTTATTATTGCCGTATTTTTTATTATGGTTTAGAAAAGGTGTGTTTTACGGTTTAGTGTTTTTTGTATTACCCCTGCCACAAGCAGACGCGTTTGAAATGCCAAACTGGTTATTAAACGACAACCAAACTGCACAAAAAGCCTACCAAAATAAACAATACCAACAAGCGGCTAAACTGTTTACAAACCCTAATTGGTTAGCAACCAGCTTATATAAAAGTGGGCAATATGAACAAGCCGAACAAATTTGGAAAAACCTAAACACCGCACAAAGTAACTACAATGCAGGTAATGCAGCTGCACAGCAAAAGCAATACAAACAAGCAATAACACACTATAAAAATGCGCTAAAAAAACAAGCCGATTTTAAAAATGCGACTGCTAATTTAGCAAGTGTAAAACAGTTTTTAAAACAGCAACAAAAGCAAAAAGAAAAACAACAAAAAGACGGCGATAAAAAAGACCAAAAGCAAGACCAAAAAGAAAACAATAAGCAACAGTCAGATGAAAAATCAGACAAAAATAAGGACAAACAAGAACAAGAAAAAAACCAAAGCGAACAGCAATCACAAAAAAGCGACAGCGAGCCAAGCCGAAAACAAAGTGATGGGCAAAAAAATGCAGATAAAAAAGACCCAAAACAGCAAAATGCGTTAGATAAAAAACAAAAAAACAACGCTAAAAAAGCAGAAGAAAAGAGCAAGGGGTCGACCAAAACAGGCAAAAAAGAGCCCAATAAAAAACCACAACAAACCTTACAAAAAACGCCAAAAGAACAAAAGCAAAAAAGCAAAGATGAAAAAGAAGGGCAACAGCAACAACAATTAAATGTAAGCAAACAAAGGCAACTAAATAAAACCGAACAATGGCTGCAACAAATCCCCGACGACCCCGGTGGTTTATTGCGCCGAAAGTTTTACTATTACTCGCAGCAACATAATAAAAGAGACAATCAACAACCATGGTAACCCCTAATCCCCAAATAGAAAGGATGGTCATAACACAAACTCTTAATGCACCTAAGAAATTTAAGAATTATCTAATCACCAATAAGGTGACTACGAAATTATTAAATTCCTTAGGTACATCAATATTTAGGACTCTTACGCACCATTCTATCTGGGGGTTAGGGGTGCGACATTTATTAATCACGCTGGCGCTGTTATTTTCTACCATTAGCCAAGCGCAAATTACGGTACAAGTAGACAGAACCGACATTGCGTCCAGTGAATCGTTTAAACTTATTTTTGTAAGTGATGGGGCCGTTGATGATGACCCAGACTTTTCTCCACTAGACGTGTTTTTTCAAATTATCAATCAATCTAAAAGCTCTAATGTGTCTATTATTAATGGCACGGTAAGCCGTAAACAAACATGGACACTTACCCTGTTTGCTAAACAACTAGGCAAAATAACCATACCTGCAATAGCCTTTGGCACAGATAAAAGCCCACCTGCGATTATAACCATCAGTAAAAAAAATCGACCCTCGGCAACGGGTAGCAATAAAGATATTTTTATCAAAACCGAAGTATCAGAACAGGACGTAGTGATTGGTCAGCAAATACTATTAAAGGTGAAAATTTTTACCCGTTTAAATATTAGTAGCGCCCAATTGTCTAACCCAATAACCACCGGTTTTGAAAGCGTACATGCACAGCTGGGGCAATCTACCCAATACTCTACCATTGTTAATAATATTAACTACACCGTGTTACAGCAAAATTATGTTATTACCGCAAATACGTCGGGTGCTGGCACTATAGAGCCAATTATACTTACGGCCGAAACAGGCAAAAGCAGCAACCGTTTTTTTGACCCATTTGGGCAATCTAAAATTATTAAAATTATAAGCGAGGCAATTAAAATAAACGTCGCGCCAAAACCCACAACTGCCCATCAGCTTTGGATACCGGCCAGTAACGTACAAATTAAAAGCCAAATTAGCAATGGCCCCTACAAAAGTGGCGAGCCAATAAACCTAACGTTAATTATAGAGGCAGAGCAACAAGTAGCCGAATTATTGCCTATTTTGCCATTAGAAAAACAAGATGCATTTAAAATTTATACCGACAAACCCGTGTTTACAAATACACCCAATGCTAAAGGTATTAATGGCAAGCTAATACAAAAATTTGCCATTATTCCGCAACAAGAGGGTGAACTGATACTGCCCCAATACCAAGTGCAATGGTGGAATACAAAAACCAAACAGTTTGAAATTGCAAAAGCACCATCAAGAACATTAATTATTGCAGCATCAAACGCGCCCGTAATAAACTTTAATAATGACCGTCAAGTTAAAACGACTAACACCGTACAAAATAACGCAAATAACGCAAATAACCAGCAAATTTGGATATGGCAAATAGTCAGTTTATGTTTATTGATAATGTGGTTAATAACATTAAGGCTGTACCTTAAAAGTAAAAAGGTAGCCGTTAAAGTGATAAAAAGCGCACAACCCAATGCTAATAAAGCAAAACAAAAACTAATAAAAGCTTGCCTTAATAGCAATGCCAAACAAGCACAATTAGAGCTTGTGGCATGGGCAAAAATTATTTATAGCAATGATAATATAGTCAATATTAAACAAATAAAACCGCAAGTAAGTGATAACTTTCAAATAGAAATTGATGCTTTGCAACAAGCCCTATATAGTGAAAAACAATTTGATTGGCACGGTTTTAAATTAGCAGAACTGATTAAAAAACATAAAGGCAAAAAAGAAACGGATAGCAATGGTGTGCAATTAAAAAACCTTTACCCTGGTTAATGGTTAATGGTTAATGGTTAATGGTTAAT
>CAZPSE010000023.1:16662-28107 GCA_964589575.1 uncultured Gammaproteobacteria bacterium
AATTAAAAAACCTTTACCCTGGTTAATGGTTAATGGTTAATGGTTAATGGTTAATAACGTTAACTAATTGAACCAGCGCAAAAGCAATAATCACTAAACCTGCAACTTGTTTAACCCATTGTTTATGCAACAAGCCCGTTAATGTTTGGCTAAACCAGCCCATTGCTAATAAATTGGGTAAAGTACCTAAACCAAAAGCCAACATTAACAATGCACCATTAATGGCACTGCCCGCACTTAAAGACCAAATTAAAACGCTGTAAACCAAACCGCAAGGCAACCAACCCCAAATCGCACCCACTAAATATGCTTGGTGATGGTGTTCAATAGGTATCCACCTTCTGCCTAGTGGTTCAATTTTTTGCCAAATGCGTTTACCCAAAAGTTCTATTTTAACCAGCCAATTTAACCAGCCCGTAATATACAACCCCATTAAAATTAAAATAATGGCAGAAAATAAAGACAGCCCCAGTTGAATGGTTTTAATGTCGCCTAAAAAACCTAAAGCGTAACCAATACCACCAAATAAAGCGCCAATAAACGTGTAACTGCTAATGCGCCCCAAGTTATAAAACAAACTGCGAACAAAAGGCGATGTGTTTGAAGACGGTAAACTGATAGCCGACACAATACCACCGCACATAACCACACAATGGCTACCACCTAATAAGCCAATAATAAAAGCACTAAGTATTTGCGAAAGTTCGAATGGTTGCATATATGTGGTATGGGCTTTGGTTTTATAAAGGCGAATGGTTTAGGTTTTTAAGACGATTTGCTTCATTATTAGGTAAGGGTGTTGTCATCTTTTTTTAATTTTTTAACGGTATATTTAATTTTAGGCTTTAAAAAGAAAACTGCAATTCTTTTCTTTTTTTAAAAGTTAGATGCTTTTAAGGTGGCTGGGCTATTATAAGGTTTTAAAATTAAGCGCATTGAACATGTCGATTAAAGACTGGCCAAAAGGCACACAACCACGAGAAAAGCTACTAGCAAACGGTTCAAGGTCACTGTCAGATGATGAATTGTTGGCGATATTTTTACGTGTTGGCGTTAAAGGCAAGTCTGCTGTTGAGTTAGCCCGTGACTTAATTAATCACTTTGGTAATTTACGCGCTATTTTACATGCAGATATGAAAAGTTTTTGCCAGGCAAAAGGGCTGGGCGAAGCTAAGTTTGTACAATTACAAGCGGTGTTAGAAATGAGCCGAAGGCACTTAGAGCAAAGTTTAAAAAGTGACCTATTATTAACATCGGCACAGCAAACGCGCGACTATTTGTCGTTACAACTTGCCGAATATAATGCCGAAGTGTTTGCCTGTTTATTTTTAGACAACCAACATAAAGTCATTAAATTTGAAGTGATGTTTTATGGAACCATTAACGAGGCGAGCGTGTACCCAAGAGAAATTGTAAAAAAAGCCTTACAGCACAATGCCGCCGCCATTATTTTTGCCCATAATCATCCGTCGGGTCAGCCAAAACCAAGCAGGGCAGATATTGATTTAACAAAAGACTTAAAAGCATCGTTGGCATTAATAGACGTTAATGTACTCGACCATTTTATTGTGGCTCAAAATCAGTGCGTGTCTATGGCAGAGCTGGGTTTGGTGTAAAAAGCAAAAGCAAGGGATGTCCAAGCAATTCTGTGTTCCTTAGCTTTGCCTACATAGATGTAGGCGCATCTGAACGCAGGATGCATAAGGAAGACCTGATTAACTGGAGTTGCAAATTATTAGCGTTAAGCATTGCTCGTTTTGGTGCTTTTTCAAAACTAGCGAGGCTTATAAGCGGCAAGCGATAACGTTATCTGATAATGTTCCAATAGCCCGCTTGATAAGCCTTGCTAGTTCACGATAAAGCTGTGAACAAGCAAGGCTTAGCGCTATTAGTATAATGCCAATGTTTATATATTGACCAAAATTAAATTTTTAACCATGCTCAATCTAGTTAATCAGGGCTTCCATTTTAATACCGTTAAATGTTACTTAACCAATCGGCAACGGCTTCGGTTAACTCATCACCCTTACCTTTATAATAATGGTCTGCGCCTTCTAATTTTATTTGTTTAGACAGCGGGTTGTTGTTGGCTAATACGCCTGCAGATCGTTCAGCTGCACGGGTTCTAATCGAGTTGGTATCAAGCTCGCCGTAAATATCTAACACTGGCTGTTTAATTTTATCGTACGGAAACTCTGCCAACATGGGCTGTTTAAAGTCAGTTGCCCCAACGCTAATACCAATATAAGCCGCTAATGGAAACGCTTTTTGTTCTTCAATCCATTCTGTTGCCATGTGCGCACCACAACTGTGAGAAAGCAAAACGATGGGCAGTTTAGATTGTGAACGGATAAATTCTATAGCGCTGTTAATACGTGGTGTGGCTAAACCAAACTCTGGCACATAATCGTTATATTTAGCGTCTTTAGCTAATACCGGCAACTGTAAAGACAGTGTGTTCCAGTTATGTTCGGTAAGGCCAACTCTTAAAGGTGAAATAACTTCACTCCAATCGGGGTGTAAGCCACGTCCGTGTAATAAAATAACGGTACCTTTTGGGTCTTCTTCAGCCTCGGTATAAATGGCAAAAAACTTAGGCAGTTTTTGCTCTAGCCAAATACCGTCACCGTCTAATATTGATTCTTCAATTTCTGCCACTAGGCGTTTCTCACGATCTAAGTCAGATGCGGTTGCTTGATTTAGGGTTAAAATAAAAGCAAGAAATAGTAAAAAAGTTTTTAAATAGTAATTTTGGAAAGACATAATTAAGTTTCTTATTGTTTAATTGTTGATAATGTTACATTAAATTAACATGAGTTTGGGTTAATTGCTTTTGATATAAATCAATTAGCCCCTTTTAGGGGCTGGCTAATAAAATGGGGCTTCCTTATAATCACATGCAAAATTCATAATTTAATCTTTAGGAGAGTTTATGGACGTGGCAGCGGAACAAAAATATAACTTCGATATAGTACGGTGGTTTGCTGTAGCGGCAATTTTCTATGCCGTATTTGGAATGTTAGTCGGGGTTTTAATCGCTTCACAGTTGGCTTGGCCAATATTAAACTTTAATAGTGAATACCTGTCTTTTGGTCGATTACGCCCATTGCATACCAATGCTGTTATTTTTGCTTTTGGTGGTTGCAGTCTCATGGCAACCGCATTTTACTCGGTTCAGCGTACGTGTGGCGCGCGACTGTGGAGCAATAAAATGGCTTGGTTTACCTTTTGGGGGTGGAACTTAGTTATTGTTTCTGCTGTTATAACCTTACCTTTAGGTTTAACTCAGTCTAAAGAATATGCCGAATTAGAATGGCCAATTGATATTTTAATTGCGGTTGTTTGGGTGTCATTTTTTGTTAATTTTGTTATGACCATTACTAAACGCACCACACCGCATATCTACGTTTCTAACTGGTTTTTTATGGGCATGATGGTCATGATTACCCTATTGCATGTGGTTAATAGTTTGGCCGTACCGGTAGATTGGTTTAAGTCCTACTCTATATATTCCGGTGTTCACGATGCCATGATTCAATGGTGGTGGGGACATAACGCCGTTGGTTTTTACTTAACGGCCGGCTTTTTAGGCATTATGTATTATTTTGTACCTAAGCAAGCCAATCGTCCTATCTACTCTTATCGTCTATCCATTATTCATTTTTGGGCGATTATGTTTGGCTATGTTTGGCTGGGCGCGCACCATTTACACTATACCGCCTTACCAGACTGGACAGGCACGCTTGGCGCAGCCATTTCAGTCGCCATGATTATTCCGTCTTGGGGTGGGGCAATAAACGGTTTAATGACCTTGTCGGGAGCTTGGGATAAATTACGCACCGATTATGTTTTACGTTTCTTTGTTATGTCGTTAGCCTTTTATGCCATGTCAACATTCGAAGGGCCAATTATGTCCATTCGCACAGTCAATGCACTGTCGCATTACACAGACTGGACCATCGGCCATGTGCATTCTGGCGCGTTAGGTTGGGTGGCAATGGTGGCAATGGGTGCTATTTATCACTTGTTAATGCGTATTTGGTATGTACCCATTTATTCAACCCGTTTAATTAACGTGCATTTTTGGATGGCGACAATAGGCACGGTAATTTATATTGTAGCCATGTGGGTATCGGGCATAATGCAAGGGTTAATGTGGCGAGCTTATGATCAATATGGAACCTTGGCATATACCTTTGCAGAGTCGGTAGAGGCGATGCACCCGTATTATGCAATGCGTGCATTTGGTGGCTTAATATTTTTATTAGGCGCAGTAATTATGTTATATAACGTAATTATGACGGTTATAACCGCTCAAAAAGAAGGTTCAATCAAAGCTGCTAAAGCAGCCACGATTTAGGAGAATATTATGTCAAATGATGATAAACCAAAGAATTTTCAACAAAAGCTAGAAAGAAACGTAGGCGCATTTTTATTATTTACGTTTATTGCCGTCTCGATAGCAGGGATTATAGAGATTGTTCCGTTATTTTATCTAAAAAGCACGTTTGAGCATAACAAAGTGGCAGGTGTACTTTGGGAACGTAACGGTCAATCTTTAAAAGATTGGAAAGCCGGCGATGGCGTTCGCCCCTATACGCCACTAGAGCAGGCAGGGCGTGATGTTTATATTAAAGAAGGCTGTTATTTGTGTCACTCGCAAATGATTCGCCCATTACGTGATGAAAAAGAACGTTATGGTCACTATTCTTTAGCTTCAGAGTCTATTTATGACCACCCTTTCCAATGGGGTTCTAAACGTACAGGGCCAGATTTGGCTCGTGTAGGGGGTAAATACTCTGACGAATGGCATATTCAACACTTAATAGCACCGCGTTCAATGGTGCCAGAATCGGTAATGCCCAATTACCCTTGGTTTAATGAAAAGAAAATAGATACCGAACAATTAAAAGCCAATTTAAGAGGTTTAAGAAAGGTAGGCGTACCCTATACCGATGCTGATATTGAAAGTGCCTCGGAGTTAGAAGGTAAAACCGAAATGGATGCAATGGTGGCGTATATGCAAGTGCTTGGCACCATGGTTAAGTTTCAAAAAGGTGTGGATTATCGTGAGTGATTTAGAACGTTATTTGTATACCGATTGGACAGCGTTAACCTACCATGATTGGGCAGGCTTAATTCTTACGGTAGTTACGTTTGTGTTAATGGCGATTGCTTATTTTCAGGTTTTTCGTCCAAAAAATAAAAAAAAATTAGAGTCGTACAGTGCTATGGCTTTAGATGACGAGCTAAATAATGGTGGAAAAAAGCATGAGTGATAAAAATCCATTTCCTGATGAAGGCAATACAGGGCATATTTGGGATGACAATATTCGTGAGTTAGATAATCCTCCACCAAGTTGGTGGATAAAAGGTTTTTGGCTGAGCATTATTTTTTGGTTTGGTTATTTAATTATCTACCCTGCTATACCTTTAATTAATACACATACAAAAGGTATAGCAGGTTGGACATCGGTAGGGGAACTTAAAAAATCTTTAGCGATTGTAGAGGCAAGGCGTAAACCGTTTGAAGACAAAGTAGCACAAATGAGCAGTGCTGAACTTTTGGCAGATAAAGATTTAATGCGTTATGTAGAAGCAGCTGGGAAAGTATTATTTGGAGATAACTGTGCAGGATGTCACGCTACAGGTGGTGCAGGCAACCCTAATTACCCAGTATTGGCAGACGATGATTGGTTATTTGGCGGCACCGTAGCACAAATAGAAACGTCTATTTCTGAAGGGCGTAAAGCCAGTATGCCAGCTTATGAAGGTATCTATTCAACGTCTGATATAAAACGCTTAGCCGAGTTTGTGGTTGCCAGTAATATTGGTAAAGAAGATAAAGAAGGTTTGGCGTTATTTACAGAAAAAGGCTGTGGTGGTTGCCATGGAGCAGATGCTAAAGGCTTAGTGTTTTTAGGGTCATCCAACCTTGTAGATTCTATTTGGCGTTTTTCGCCAGGTAATACACAAGGGGCAATACAAACCATAACCTATGGTGTCAATGCTCACGGTAAAGAAAAAACCAGAAAACCTAATATGCCAGCATTTAAAGACAGATTGTCTGAATCTGACATTAAAAAGTTAGCCGTTTATGTGCACAATTTTGGTGGAGGTCTTTAAGGAAGACCTGATTAACTAACTAGAGCATGGTAAAAAGTTTAACTTCGTCCAATGCATAACACTGGTTTTATACTAATAGCGCTAAGCCTTGCTCGTTCACAGCTTTATCGTGAACTAGCAAGGCTTATCAAGCGGGCTATTAGAGCATTATCAGATAACGTTATCGCCTGCCGCTTGTAAGCCTCGCTAGTTTTGACTAAATCGTCAGGAACGATTTGGGGAGCGATAGCGACGTGCGAAGCACCGAGGGCAGGAAGCCCGAAGCAACTGCACCCAAAAAGAACAATGCTTAACGCTAATAGTTCAAAAGCTTTAGTTAATCAGGCCTTCCTTAACTAGCAAATATATTGGCCAGCTAAATAAAAAAGGGGCGAAAGCCCTTTTTTATTGCAAAAAAGTAATCCATGAGCAATAAATTTAATGAATGAAAATGCAAACATTAACGAGGTATTAAAAGAACTTTATGCCGATGCTGCCCAGCATACGCTTAATGCTGGTGAGGTAAAAATTCACGCAAAAAGAATGCCCGGTAAATACCGTAATTTAAAATGGCTGGCAATGCTGACCTGGAGCCTCTTTTTTATTGGGCCTTATTTACGCTGGGGTGACAGGCAAGCTGTTTTATTTGATGTGCCAAATAGGCAATTTCACTTTGGTCCCATTACCGTTTTACCGCAAGACTTTTGGATACTAGCGTTATTAATGCTGTTTTTTGCTATTTTATTAGCAATGGCAACAGCCACTGCAGGCCGTGTTTATTGCGGGTATTTTTGTTTTCAAACCATTTGGACAGACATTTTTACTTGGATAGAAACCAAAGTAGAAGGCATGCCAAACAAAAGAAAAAAGCTCGATAAAGCAAAACTAGACAAAGACAAACTAAAAAAACGCGCTATTAAATATACGGCTTGGACAGCTATTTCATTATTAACGGGTATAAGTTTTGTAGCGTGGTTTACAGATGCGTTTCAACTTTGGCATGATTTATTTAGTTTTCAAGCAACCGCTTTAGAATATGGCATAGTTGCTACATTTGTAGTGGGTACTTTTTTTCTTGCCGGTTTTTTAAGAGAGCAAGCGTGTTTTTGGTTATGCCCTTATGCACGCATACAAGCGGTAATGGTAGACGAAACATCCATTGTCCCGTCTTATGATTTAACCCGTGGTGAACCACGCGGGCGAATGATAAAAGACAAAAATCAGCCAGATAAAGGTGATTGTGTAGAATGTAACCAGTGTTTGGCTGTATGCCCAACAGGTATAGACATAAGAAACGGCCAACAAGAAGGCTGCATAATGTGCGGTTTATGTATAGACGCTTGCGACAGCGTAATGCAAAAAGTAGGTAAAGAAAAAGGCTTGATACGTTATGCATCGTGGGATGAAATAACGGGTAAAAAAGATACACCACTGTTAAAGCGACCGCGAATATGGGTTTATGCTGTTATCTTACTGGTATCTTTTGCAGGCGTGCTTTGGGGTATGAGCAGTATCGCCGCATTAGAGCTTAAAGTACTGCATGCGCGTCAACCCTTATTTGTATTGCAAAGTGATGGCGCAATACAAAACAAATACACGTTAAAAGTATTAAATAAAACCACCAACGATTTAAGCGTTAAAATAAGTATAACCAGTGAAGATTTTGAACAATATTTATTAATTGGTGCAAAAAATAGCGTTGTAGTTAAGCATGGTGGTGTAACACCGATAACGGTTTTTATAAAAGTAGCAAGAAACCATTTAAAATCAGAAAACAGTTCGGTGGTGTTTAAAATTATTGCCACAGATAACAAGGGTGTTGAGTATCAAAGCACTCAAAAAAATTATTTTAGGGGGCCTAAAAAATGATAAATATTTCTAAAAAAGCAGCAATACGTAGCCCTTGGTTTATCGGCTGGATGGTTATATTGCTAACCGTGGTTTCGGTTAACGTATTTATGATTAGCCTAGCTATGGAAGGTGGCCCAGGTATTGTTGCCGAAGATTATTATGAACGCGGGCAAACCTACGACAAAGAACGTAACGAGCGCAGTAAAACACACCCAGGTTGGACAAGCCAATACAAAAGCTATGGCGAAATATATGTAAACGAAGAAACCCAAATAGCGTTTAAATTGGCAGACAAAGACGGCTTAGCGATAAAAGATACGACAGTAACGCTATTTATTTATAGACCGTCGGACAAAAAATTGGATTTTAATGTAACGCTAAATACGTTAGACGGTTTGCATTATTCAAACAGTGTAAGCTTCCCATTAAAAGGCGTATGGGACTTAGTAGTAGAAATTAAAAAACAAGACGAAGTAAGAAACTTTGCACAGCGTTTAACGGTATACGAAAGATAATTGCCTTGTTGATTTAAAAAAACCGTTAACCCAAACATGCCTAAATCGTCGACCCCTTGCTTTCATTGTCAATTACCTATTGATGAAAAAGGCTCTCAAATAACAACAAAAATAGAAAACCAAAAACAACATTTTTGTTGTACCGGCTGTTCTTCTGTTTGCCAAGCCATATACCACTCTGGCATGAAAGGGTTTTATAGCAGAAGTGCAGATATTGCAGCTTTAGCGCCACCGCCAACAATCAACCGAGACTATAAAATATATGACCTACCCGAGGTGCAAGAAGAGTGGGTTCGTTTAGAGGGTAAACAGCTTAATATACAATTGCTGGTTGAAGGAATCCATTGTGCGGCATGTGTATGGCTTATAGAAAACCGTCTTGCGCAAATAGACGGCGTAATAAAAGCCAATGTTAATTTAAGCGCAAGAAGCTTAAGCCTAACGTGGGACAAAAATACATTATTGCTGTCAACCGCACTAAAACACTTAGCGCAAATAGGTTATAACGCCGTTCCCTATGACCCCGACGTTGCAGAAGGCGCATTAAAAAAACGCAATCAAAACTTGTTATACCGCTTAGGTTTTGCAGGGTTTGCCGCAATGAATTTAATGTGGATTGCTATCGCACTATATTCGGGTGCGGATCAAGGTGAACATAAACGCTTTTTTTATTGGATAAGCTTTCTGGTTGCGACACCCACACTTATATACTCGGGTTATCCTTTTTTTAAAGGAGCCATAATAGGTTTAAAAAACAAACACTTAACAATGGACTTGCCGATAGTAATAGGTGCCCTTAGCACCTGGTCTTATTCGGTTTATGTGACTTTATTTAATATAAACGGTGCAGAAGTTTACTTTGATACCGTGGTCAATTTTATATTTGTATTGTTAGTAGGGCGTTTTTTAGAATCGACCTCTAAAAGAAAAGCCGTGTCTACCAGCCAACGATTATTAGACTTACAACCTAAAATTGCATCACTGCTTATCAATAAAACAATAAAAGTCGTACCCATCAAAAGCATAAAAATAAATGACTTGGTTTTAGTTAAACCGGGTGAACGTATACCGGTTGATGGCATTATTGTTAAAGGCCAGTCAGAAATTGATGAAGCGATGATGACGGGCGAGTCTTATCCGGTAACAAAAAAAGAACAAGATAGCGTACATGCCGGCACCAATAATAAAAACGGCGTGTTAGAAATACGCGTGACCGCCTACAGTAAAAACTCTGCATTGGCAAAAATTGTGCATTTGGTAGACCAAGCACAATCTAGCAAAGCACCCATACAACGCACCGCAGATAAAGTGGTGCCGTGGTTTGTTTTTATAACCTTGTTATTATCATTAATTACATTTTTATGGTGGTTACCTACCAGTTTTGAAATTGCATTAATGGCCGCAACATCGGTTTTAATCATAACGTGTCCTTGTGCGCTAGGGCTGGCGACACCCATGTCTATAGCGGTATCAACAGGGGTCGCTGCTAATTTAGGGGTGTTGATAAAAAATGGCGGTGTTTTAGAAACCTTGTCAACAATAGAACATTTTGTGTTTGATAAAACAGGCACCTTAACCGAAGGTAATATTAACGTTTCTAGCGTGGTTGATTATTCAACAAACATGAGCCAAATTTTAAATTCGGCAATGCAGTTAGAGCAACAGTCAGAACACCCCGTGGCAAAAGCGATTGTTAGCCATGTTAATAAGGTACACAAAAATGTGAACAATGATGAAGTGCAAAATATAAAAATCATTGTGGGAGAGGGAATAAGCGCCACCATAAATAAAAAGCAAATAATTATTGGTAATGAAACCCTCGTCAGTCAGCATTGTAAAATAAAACCCCTAACCGTAGAGGTGGGTTTAAGTGTGGTTTATTGTTACCTCGAAGGGGCAGGTTATGTCGCCTTTATTTTAGAAGACACCATTCGTGAAAATGCAAAAGAAATTATTAACCAGTTACACAGCCAAGCCATTAAGGTAACCCTGTTAAGTGGTGATAAAAAATCCGTAGCGCAACATATTGCTGCCAAGTTAGGTATAAAAAAATGCCTACCCGAGGTAAAGCCAGACGAAAAACAACAAACCATTAAACAATTACAACAACAAGGCAAACTTATTGCAATGGTAGGTGACGGCATAAACGATGCACCAGCCCTAATGCAAGCAGATGTAGGCATAGCGATGGGAACAGGTACCGACATCTCAATGGACAGTGCAGATATTATATTAATGGACGGGCAATTAGCAAAATTGCCGTTAGTGTCTAAGCTATCAAAAAGAACGCTGCTAACCATAAAGCAAAATATTGCACTCTCTATTGTTTACAATATTATAATGATACCGCTAGCGATGATGGCAATGATAACGCCCCTAATTGCTGCCATAGCCATGCCAATAAGCTCGTTGTTGGTAATAGCAAACGCATCAAGAATACGTTGGTATTTTATGAAAAATAAACTAGGTCGCTAAAATGGATGTCATTTATTGGTTAATCCCAAGCATGATTATTATTGGTCTGGTATTAGTTGGGTTGTTGTTTTGGTCTGCAAAATCTGGCCAATACGACGATTTAGACGGCGAAGCCTATAGAATTTTAATGGATGAAGATTTTAAAGTTGATAAAACTAGCGATGATAAAAAAGTGAAACCAAAGGAAAATGACCACAATGCTTAGGGAAGAACTGATCAACTGGGCTTAATTTTGCACTGGCTAAAAGTGCCGATATTTTCCCCGAAGTTCGTTGTAATAGAATAATTATTACGCCTTACTTCGTAAAAAATAGCGACATTTTTTTCTCAGCGCGCTGGCATTATTCTAATAGCGCTAAGCCTTGCTTGTTCACAGCTTTATCGTGAACTAGCAAGGCTTATCAAGCGGACTATTGGAGCGTTATGTTACTACCTGCCAACTTGTAAGCCTCGCTAGTTTTTAAAAGTCACAATTTTTTTAACCAATGATGAAAAACAA
>CAZPSE010000024.1:0-28060 GCA_964589575.1 uncultured Gammaproteobacteria bacterium
ACAACAACGGCACTTTAGCGTTCAGCAATGGCGTAACCTTAAACGCCGCTGGCGACACCTTAACCATCCCTGCGGGCGTATCAAGCTTTACAGTAACGGTACAAAGTACCGAAGACAGCACTTACGAAACAACAGAGTCTTATAATTTAACGGTTGGTGCTACTACTACCACTGGAACGATTACTAATGACGATTCAATACCTTCAATTAGTATTGCAGATATAGCTGTTGATGAAGCCGGAGGTTATGGTGTGTTTACCGTTTCTTTAAGTAATCCATCTTTTGAAGATGTAAGTTTTAGTTTAGCTTTAGATAATGGTAATGGTGCAAGTGGCGATGCTGCAGCAGGCTTAGGAGTAGATTATGGAACGTCGGGAGCTGGTAATTTACAAATATCTACAAACAATGGTACTACTTGGGTAGATGCAACAGCTGCAACTATTACAGCAGGTAACACCAGTATATTGGTTAGAACTCCCATTAATAGCGATGGTATTGTCGAAAGTATAGAATACTTTGATTTAACTGCTACAGTAACTTCTGGTACTACTTCTAACGCAAGTGATGTTGGCGAAGCTTCTATTATTAATGCTGTAGGTGTAACGTTAGCTGGGTCTTCTGGTATTAGTGAAGGTGCTTCTGCTGGTGTATACACAATTACCATGAGCAAAGTTTCAACTGTGGACGTAACCGTTACTTTAGAGTTTTCAAATACAGCTATCTACAATACTGACTTTACATCTTCTGGCATTACAGACACCAGCGGTACTTATACTGTAGTTATTTTAGCTAATCAAACTACAGCTACATTTAATTTAAGTGCTGTAAATGATGGTATACCTGATGCAGGAGAATCATTAACGGTAACAATAGTCTCTGCAACTAAGGGTAGCCACGAAGGTGTTGTACCTGTTGTAGGTTTAGAAGCTGTTACAACAACTATTGGTGAGGGTTTACCTGTAGCAGAAGATAGTAGTGTTACGTTTAATGAAGATACGACACATAGCTTTGCTTGGTCAGACTTTACCTTTACTGATGGTGATGGTAATACCGCTGATATTAATAAAATTGTTATAACAACAATTGAAAATGCGGGTTCATTACAATTAAACGGTACAAATGTCATTATTGGTCAAGCTATATCAAAAGCAGATATTGATTCTGGCTTGTTAAAATATCTACCGTTACCTGATGGAAATGGATTAGGTTATGATAGTTTTAGTTATACAGCAGATGATGTTGATAGTGTTGGTATAGATTCTGGCACGATGACCATTAATGTAACTGCTGTTAGTGATGGTGGTGTAACAGCAATAACAGATAGTAATGCAGGTGCAAATGTTGTTAGTGCAGGTGCTTTAGCTGGTGAAGGCGTTAGCTTAACTGGTTTTTCTACCGATGCAGATCCTGAAGATACAATTACTTATAGCTTTTCAAATGGGACATTAGTAAGTGCTGACGGCCTATTTAATATTAATGCTACTACCGGTGTAGTTACAACTTCTGGTGCTTCTGTCGGTGCTAGTGGAAATAGCCATAATATTACTATTCGTGCAACAAGTTCAGATGGTTCAACATCTGAAGGTGCTTTCACAATTAATGTTGTAGATGCGGCAGATGATTTTGCGACCGTTCATGAAAGTGCGTTGTCATCAGGAACAGGTAAAACAGAAACCATTTTTGATAGCAATACAGAGTCTGGACAAGGAACAGGCGAAGGTACTAACATTGCAACAGGTCAATTAGTTAATAATGATGCCGGAGCAACATTTACATCATTAACCGGTGCAACTGTTGTTGGTGATATTCATACGGTAGTTGGAACTTACGGTACATTGGTATATGACAATAGTAACGATAACTACACTTACACACTAACCAGTGCTGGTACAGGTGATAGTGTTGTAGAAACTTTTAGTTACGCATCAAGTACTGGAACAGCTAATTTAAATATAACCATTATTGATGATGAACCTGTTGGCAGCGACTTAGTTAGTGAAGTACCCGAAATATTTTTAGATAAATATTATTTAAGTATTACATTAGACTTATCAGGCAGTATGGACAACGCTCTGTACGACGGAGTAGTTTATTTAAATGACGGTACAACAACGACTCGATTAGCAATGGCTCAAACTGCAATTAACTCGTTGGTTAGTAAATATTTTTCTCAATCAGAAGATGTTATTGTAGAGTTAGTTACATTTTCAAGTTCTTCTAACCATGTGGGTACTTATACCAATTTGGCTACTTTCCAATCTGCAGTTAATGGTTTGTCTGCAGGTGGCTCTACAAACTATGAAGAAGCGTTAAGCAGAACTAGTGATAGTTTAAATACAGACATTATAAATGGATTAAGCGGTAACCCTGCAAGACAAACGTATAGTTATTTCTTGTCCGATGGTGAGCCAACCTCGGGTAATACTACCGACCCTGTTGGTGCTTCAGAGTGGGATACATTTTTAACAACAAACACTAAAGTTAACTCTTTTGCAATTGGCATTGGTACCGGTATTTCTAATACAGATTTTTTGGATGCGATACATAATGTAGATTCTGATCATTCTGGAAGCAGTGATGGCTCAATTCTTGTTCCAAACTTAAACTATTTAGAATCTGAGTTATTATCAACCGTACCAGAATCATTTGGTGGTAGTGTTGTATTGTCTGGCGGCATTCGTAATGTTGAATTTGGTGCAGATGGTGGCTACATACAAACAATTTCTATTGCTTTAGACCTTGATAACAATGGTTCAACAGAATCCACCGTTACCTTTACCTATAATGGAAGCCAAATAACCAATAATAGTGGCAGTTTTGGTTTGGCTATTACGGTTCCTACTACATCAGGTGGTCAATTAAGCCTAACTGGTACAGATGGATTTGAATATGGTAATTTAAATTTTAATTTTGACGAAGGAGAATACAGTTACTCTGTTGGAGGTGTGGCAACAGAAGGCACAAACTTTACATTAGATTTTGTAGCCAGAGATGGAGATGGCGATACTACAAATGGGAACACTTTAACCATTAAAGTGGTAGACGGTGAACCCGTAGCTGAAGATGATACCGATACATTGGTTGCATTAGATACTTATTTTGAAGGAAACGTAATTACAGGGATAGGAACTGACGGTGGTGTAGCCCTAAATTCTGCAGTCACAACGTTTGCAACTAATGCAAGCGGAGCAGATAGAGCCGTAGATGGCGCAAAAATTAGTGAAATATCGTTTAGAGGCGATACAATAAGTTTAGAGACGATGCAAGTTTCAACAACGGCAACCGCAGCAGATGGTACAAACTATACTTACGAAGTAGTTAATACAGAATTCACTTCTTACCAAAGCCCTGTGGTCGTTGGTTCTATTGTTGAGAATGCTGACGGTAAGCGTACTTCTGTCGACCAGTGGTATTTTACTCATAATGGCGGAGATTTAATATTAGATGTACTAGCTGGCGATATCGACTTTAGTTCTTATGGTTTAGGCACATCTACTCTTAACCCAATAATATTTGTATTTAATGTTGTTAATGGTGTAGTGGGCACCTTAGTTGGCACTAATAAAAAAGGAGACGCAGGTACTGACGGGTCAACAAACGAGGATGATTCTTACTTGCACTTACAAGACTTGGTTTCTGGCAATTATATGATAGCAATTGGTTCAGATAAACTAAAAGAAGAAGAAGCAGAAGATGTAGGCCAAGACTATCAAAATAAAGGAGGGGACGCAGGGGCTTATAAAATCACCTTTACTGGAAACGCTGTTATTACTGGCAACCCTAAAGACCCTGGAAGCAACATTACAATAGATGATGACGGAAAAACTAATGGCGTCAATACTGGACCAATTCCTCCAACGGTAAATATTACAATAAACAGTGGTCCAGCTTCTGGTAGTACATTAACCATGAATGAAAAGGGATACTATAAATATGACCCCGTTAATCCTCCGTCTGCAACTGTTGGGGCAACGGTTACAGAAACCTTAGATTCTGCACCAGGTTCTGGTGTAACTATTACCAATGTGGGTACAGGTGGCGGTGCCATCGTTTATGGTAGCAGTGGTTTAGGCATAGATGGTGGTGTAAGTAGTTCCCGTATAGATCACGGTGAAAAAGTACGGTTTGAGTTTGATGCCTCAACATATCAATATGGTATTCAAAATATTCAATTAACAGCTAACTCATTAACAGGTGGTTCTGAAGTATTTGTTATAACCTTTTACGATATAGCGGGTAATGAGATAGGGACGGTTGCTAAAAAAGGTGATGCAAGTGAAGATATATCCGGTAACTTAAGTAATATAGGCAGTTTTACCGTACAAGCAGGTAGTGCCACCACGGCGAGAGTATCGGCAATTAGTTTTGATCCTATACAAATTAATACAACGCCAGCAGGGTTAGACCCAGAAATAATTGGTTATACAATAAAAGACCAAGATACCATTGCAGACACGTCGTCAGCAACATTAACATTAACAACTATAGACAATTCTTTTGTAGATAATGATGGTAACAATGTTGAAACAGGTAATGCAGGTAATGACTACATTGCAGGTTTAGATGGAAACGATACCTTAACGGGTAATGCAGGTCACGATACAATATTTGGTAATGCAGGAGCAGACACCATTTATGGTAACGATGGTGATGACACCATTACTGGTGGTACAGGTATTGATACTTTATACGGTGGTGCTGGTATTGATATATTAAGAGGTGGTACCGAAAGCGATACGCTACATGGTGGAACCGGAGCAGATAAATTATTTGGAGAAGATGGCGACGATATTTTACATGGCGATGCAGGAGCCGACATATTAATAGGAGCCGATGGTGACGATACACTATATGGTGGCGCCGGTGCAGATACATTAAAAGGTGATTTAGGCGATGATACGTTACTAGGTGGCGCAGGTATTGATTTACTGTACGGTGGTTTAGGTAGTGATACCCTAACAGGTGGAGCCGATGCAGATACCTTCTACTGGAAAATAAATGAGCAAGGCACATTCGCAGCCCCAACTACCGATTCGGTAACCGACTTCTCTACAGCAGATGGAGATAAGTTAGACTTATCGGACATGTTACAAGGTGAATCGAATAATAATACTATTTTTGATTACATTAAATTAGAAGTGGGAGAGTTTACCGGTGATTCACAAATTGATACCAAACTAAGTATAGATACAGATGCAGGTATATTCTTTAAAACAACACAAACCATTATTGTAGAAGGTGTAGATATGACAGAGAGTGCAACCAAAACATTGCAAGACTTAATTAACGATGGAACTATCGTTATTGATTTATAAACTGATTTTTTAGTTTTTCATCAAGCAAGGGGTCGACGAAAACAGGGCTTATTCGTCGACCCCTTGCTATTTGCAAACGTTGTTTAACAAATAAAGTTAAACTGTATTTAAATGTTGTTTTAGTTGGCTAAAGAAGGTTTAATTTTAAACTCGCCCACTATAGCGTGTTTAGGTGGCGGTACTTGCACGTGAAAGCCGTCTTTTTTTAAGTTGGCTAAAACGGTTTTACTGTTTTCTCTGGCAAGGTTTTTGTCTTCGGTTAAATCAAAGTCAAAACAATATTCCAACTCGCCAACGGTTTTTTTTAAACTGTTAGATAAAACATCAAAATGGTCTTTTTTGCTTAGGTAAATATAAAAGTCTTGCTTTTTTTTACTGCGATAGATAAAACAATTCATAAACTTATTAAAGTTATAATGGTCGAACCGCAATTATAACAATAAAAAAGCTTATTCATGCTTGATACCTTGCCCTACCTACTAAAAACAAGCTTCCCCGCAATACGTCGTAATAAACTCACCACTTTACAAGTAAATTTGGGTTATTTATGTAACCAACAATGTTTGCACTGCCACGTAAACGCAGGGCCAAAAAGAACAGAAGCCATGGACATGCCAACCGCACAAGCCGTAATGGCGTTTATAGATAAGGCCAATATTAAAACGTTAGACCTAACAGGCGGTGCGCCAGAGCTGCACGCCGTGTTTAAATATTTGGTGGTAGAGGCAACAAAGCGTAATGTACATGTAATAGACCGCTGCAATTTAACGGTACTGTTTGAGGCAGGGCAAGAAGGGCTAGCTAAGTTTTTAGCAGATAACAACGTAGAAATTGTTGCCTCTATGCCGTGTTACTCGCAAAAAAATGTAGACCAGCAACGTGGCAAAGGCGTGTTTGATTTAAGCATACAAGGCTTACAACAATTAAATAAACTAGGCTATGCAAAAGCCAATAGTAACTTGCAACTTAACCTAGTTTACAACCCACAAGGTGCCAGTTTACCACCGGGGCAACAAGCGTTAGAGTTAGACTACAAACAAAAACTAAAAGACGATTTTGATATTGTATTTAATCAACTGTTTGTAATAACCAATTTACCCATACAGCGTTTTGGCAGTATGTTGTTGTCTAAAGGCTTGTTTGACGGTTATATGAGCTTGCTAAAAAACAGCTACAGCGAAGAAAACTTAAAAGGCGTAATGTGCAAAAACCTAATAAGCATTAATTACGACGGAGAGATTTTTGACTGTGATTTTAACCAAATGCTAAAACTCCCAACAAAAACGCTCGCCAATAAAACGCTTAATATCAATACGCTAAATTTAGACGAGCTAAACAACAACGCCATAGTAATAGCAGACCATTGTTACGGCTGCACGTCTGGTCAGGGTTCCAGTTGCGGAGGGGCATTAAGTTAAAAATATAGTCAAAATTTTCATGTCCCAAGCCTTGCTTGGGACATGAAAATTTCTATAATTATCCCCGTTTTAAATGATGCGAAACCGCTTAAAGCGTTACTCTATTATTTAAAACAACACCAAACACCGCAAGTTGAAATTATAGTGGTAGATGGTGGTAGCGATGATGGGTGTTTTAACATTGCTAAAAAAACCGTAAATACAGCGATACAAACAAACGCAGGCCGAGCGCTACAAATGAATGCAGGGGCAGCGGTAGCAAAAGGTGAATACCTGTGGTTTTTACATGCAGACAGCAGCTTTTTACACAACCCAATCCCCTTATTGTTAAGCAATAATCACCCTTGGGCGCGGTTTAAAATAAAGCTAAGTGGCCGTGCATTTATTTACCGTATTATTGAAACATTTATGAATGTAAGAAGCTGTAAAACAGGCATAGTTACGGGTGACCATGCCATGTTAATTAGTAAACAATTGTTTACTAAGGTGCAAGGGGTCGACGAAATAGCCCTTATGGAAGACATTGCATTAAGTAAAAAATTAAAGCCTTACCGCTTAAAATGTTTTAAGCATGTGGTGGTTACGTCGGCAAGGCGCTGGCAAAACAACGGCGTGGTTAAAACTGTTTTGCTTATGTGGTGGTTACGCTTGCAATATTTTTTTGGGGCAAGCCCAGCCTGTTTACATAAACAATATTATAAAAAGTAAATGATATTTCCTAACGCCGTTATTTTAATTTTTGCTAAAGCACCTGTACCAGGTAAAGTTAAAACACGTTTAGGTTTGTCGGGCAATTTATCTGCCACCGTGTTTAGTAATTTATTAGTACAAATGGTAGACGGCGCATTGTGTGACGATATTGCACATGTACAACTTTGCGTGGCAGGCGACACACAGCATCCTTTTATACAAAAACTTTCAAACCATTACCCATTATTTGTAAGTAAACAAGTGGGCGATGATTTAGGAGAGCGTATGGATAATGCGATACAAGAAGCGTTAAAAAAATATCAGTCTGTAATATTAGTAGGGGCAGACTGTTTAGCCATTACAGGGCAAGATTATTTTGACGCGTTTGAATATTTACAAGCAGAACAAAGCACCGTTGTAATACAGCCCGCATTAGATGGTGGGTATGTAATGGTGGCAAGCAATTGCCCGTGTACACCATTATTTAAACAAGTAAGCTGGGGAACAAACCAAGTTTTAAAACAAACATTGGTTAACGCAAAAGCCATGTTAGTAAAAATAAAATTGTTAAAAGCAGTTAGCGATATTGATTATTTAGAGGATATTAAAACTCTATACTTGGGCGAATAACAAAAATAGTTTGGTCGGCGGTATCTCGTAAAAGGCCAGAATATTTACCTTTGCTGGTATTAATTAAACCCACACCGATAGAGAAGGAAGCATTCCACGCTTGATAGGGGATTTTTTTATCAATAAAAATAGATTGCTCAATGGGTTTATTGGTTTTTTGGTCAAACTTAAAAGTAAACTCGTAACCGCTGTTAAATAACCAAGACAATACAGGGGCATTAAAGCCGATATGCTTACGTTTAATAGCAACATAGTACAAGTCTGTAATGTCTTTATTTTCATGAAACTTAAAACCGCCTCTAAAACTCCAAGACAGTTTTTCATCATTTAAAAACTTGTCACCTTTTATTTTCCATTCCAACTCGTACCAATTATCTTTAACCAATAAACTGTCGGCAATATGGTGTGTGCCAGTACTTAATAAAAACCCCATAAAGGCACGGTTTTTTTTGTCTGTTTTAGTAGTCTGACTAAAGTTGACCGAATTGCCTAAAAAAACAGTTAATGCAAAAGGTTCTTCAAAACCTGCGGTTACCGACTGTATTAAATTACCCGTCTCGCCAATGTTAAAACTGTCATAAAAATTGGGCTGATGTTTACGTATTTGTGTACCCAGTATGGGCATAGGGTAAACGCTGGCTTCTAAAATTAAAAACCGAGGGAATAACGCGTTGGATGCTAAATTAAGGTAAACATCAAACTCATTTTTATCACCTAAATACGGTATGTCCTTATCGGTTAAATTTACTAAAAGTGCAATGTTGCTATAATAAGCGTCCAGCTCATACTCTACCGATGTTGAAAATATTTCTTCTTGTTTGGCAAAGGCATTTATACTAGAGAGAAAAATGAAGACCTGTAGTATTATTTTTAGCGTGGTTTTTATTGTCATTATTACTCATTTTAATAGAAAACTGCCAAAATGCCCAAGCAAAATAATTTAATAGCACTGCGGTTAGACAAATGGTTATGGGCTGCCCGTTTTTTTAAAACCCGTGGCATAGCAACCAGTGCCATAAATGGTGGCAAAGTGCATGTGAATAATATGCGCGTAAAACCTGCCAAAAAAATTCAAATTGGAGACTTATTAGACATTACCAAAGGCGAGTTGGCGTTTAGTGTAAAAGTGATAGGCATAAACGACAAACGCCGTCCAGCTAAAGAAGCCGTATTAATGTACCAAGAAGATAATGACTCGGTAAAAGTTAGAGAAGAAAAGTCTCAATTTTTAAAAGAAAAGCGTGTTAATAATAAAATGTTTGCGCAGGCAGACAAAAAACAAAAAAGGCGTGTAAGGCGCATTAAAGATGACTATTTATAGTGCAGAACTAAGTTTTTTTAAATGATACAATTTGAAAAATAAAAAAATAAAACCCAAAGGAAAAGCAATATCTCGTTATTAAAGCGTTTTACCCAGTTGATGAGTAAAAAAAACCACCAAATAGACCATGAACTTATTAGCCCTAATGCACTTAGGGTTGTAAAAAAATTACAAAAAAATGGTTACGAGGCCTATTTAGTAGGCGGTTGCATACGTGATATTTTACTAAATAAAGAACCAAAAGATTTTGATGTCGTCACCTCTGCCCACCCAGAACAAGTTAAAAAAGTATTTCGTAATTGCCGCTTAATTGGCAGACGTTTTAGGTTAGCGCATATATTATTTGGCCGAGAAATAATAGAAGTTGCCACCTATAGAAGTAACAAAGTACCGGTTAAAAAATCGACCAGTAAAGAAGGCCGTGTATTACAAGACAACCTTTATGGAACGTCTTTAAAAGAAGATGCATTAAGACGCGACTTTAGCATTAACGCCTTATGTTACGACCCCACAAAAAAGAAAATATACGACTTTACTAGCGGTTTAAAAGACATTGAAAAAGGTCAAATAAAAATATTAGGCAACGCGGTAGAACGGTATAAAGAAGACCCCGTACGCATGTTAAGGGCAATACGCTTTAAGGCAAAACTGGGTTTTGACATTGAAAAGAAAACCTTTGACGCGATAGATGGTTGCCGCGACACGTTATTGTCTGTACCACCTGCAAGGCTGTTTGACGAATCTTTAAAAATGTTTCAATCGGGCTACGCTTTAGAAAGTTACGTACAGCTTAAAAAGTACGGCATGCTGCCCTATTTTTACCCTATTTATAAAAATACCAATGAAAACGGGCATGAAGACTTTGTAATGCAATGCTTAGACAATACCGATCAGCGTATCAAAAACGGTTTGTCAGTAAACCCAGCCTTTTTAGTTGCCGTGTTTTTATGGCACACGGTTAACCAAGGTGCCGCTAAATTTATTAAAAATAATACAATACCGCCCACTGTTGCTGTGCAAAAATCGGCAACAGAAATTTTATCTATTCAGTGCAAGCAGTTAGCTATACCAAGGCGATTAACCAATGTAATGCGCGACATTTGGGGCTTACAATACCGGTTAGAAAATTATCAAGGTAAAAAAGCCAAACATTTATTAGAACACCCGCGTTTTAGAGCCGGTTACGACTTTTTATGTTTGCGCTCTCAAGTAGGTGATATTAGCGACAAAAAATGTCGCTGGTGGACAGACTACCAAAAACAAAACCCGATAGAGAAAAAGCCATACTATAAAAGCAAACGGTAGTTTAAAGCTTTCTTAAATATTTACTAGCGCTAAGCCTTGCTTGTTCACAGCTTTATCGTGAACTAGCAAGGCTTACCAAGCGGGCTATTGGAATATTATCAGATAACGTTATCGCTTGCCGCTTGTAAGCCTCGCTAGTTTTGAAAAAACACCAAAACGAGCAATGCTTAACGCTAATAGTTTGAAAGTCCAGTTAATCAGGACTTCCTTAAGCGGTGGTAGTAAAAGGGCTTTAAACCGCTTTATACTAATTTGTATGAAATAAATTGGGGAGTAATTGCGACGTGCGCAGCACCGAGGGCCAAGATGCCCGTAGCAACTTACTCTGCTAGTTCACAAAAAAACCATGAACAATCAAGGCCTAGCGCGCACCTTTTATTAAACTTGTTTAGAGACTCCTTAAATGGCACACCGTTTATTTATAGGTTTGGGCAGTAATTTAAACAAGCCCATAGCGCAGTTAAAAAAAGCACTCAATTATATAAAGTTACAAAAAGACTTTTCATTACTTCAATGTTCCAGTTTTTATACCAGCCCGCCAATGGATAAAATGCAGCAGCCCGATTATATTAATGCCGTTTGTGAAGTAGAAACTAATTTAAATGCAATGGCATGTTTAGACATTTGCCAAGCAATTGAAACCAAAATGGGACGCGTAAGAGACAAACAACGTTGGCAAGCGCGCACGTTAGATTTAGACTTAATACTGTTTGATCAACAAATTATAAAAAATGCACGTTTAATTATTCCGCACTATGGCATGTTGCAACGGTCTTTTGTTATTATCCCCTTATTAGAAATTGCTCCCAACTGTAAACACCCTTTAATTGGCGAGTTAAATAAATTGGATAAAAATAGTTTTTTAGAACCACTAGCCCGAATATTGCATGGTAACGCTAAAAATGAGACTTAAGTTGTTGTTTTATATTGTAAAAATTTCAATACTGGAAAAGTACACTTTGTTCCAAGTGGCGCTATGCAATATGCGGACTAGAAAAAATACATGAAAGCATGCCGTAAAATAATTATCGAAGGGCCAATAGGTTCGGGTAAAACCACACTGGCTAAAAAAATCGCTTTTAAAATGAATGCCGATTTATTACTAGAGCCTGTAGAAAATAATCCCTTTATCGGTGATTTTTATCAAGCGGATGATAAAAAAGCCTTTGCTACCCAAATGTATTTTTTACTACACCGCCATCAACAGTTAGTAGATTGGAACAATCAAAAAACAGAAGACGATACAAATTGTTTAGTGGTAGATTATTTGCCAGAAAAACACCAAGTATTTGCCAATTTAAACTTAGACAAACACGAGTTGGTTTTGTATAACGACGTAGTCGCGCGTTTAAACTTATCGGTGTTTACACCAGATTTAGTTATATATTTACAAGCCTCTGCCAACGTGCAATTGGCGCGCGTAAAAAAACGCGGTTTAGAATTTGAAAGTAGCATAACCTTGGATTATTTAACCGATTTAGATAATCAATTTGCAGACTTTTTTCATCACTATACCAATGCACCATTGTTAGTAGTTAACACCGACGCTATTAACATTGCAGATAACGAGCAAGATTTTGAAATGTTAATAAACTATATTGAAAAAATAAAAACAGGCAGGCATTATTTTAACCCAATGTCGGGCAAGGCTTAGTTATGAGCGCGCAAATAAAACAAAATAAAAAAACCTTATCAAGCATTCAAAAAATGAAACATGAGGGCGAAAAAATAGCCTGCTTAACCGCATACGACGCAAGCTTTGCCGAAGTATTAGACAAACAAGGGGTAGACATAATATTAGTGGGCGACTCTTTAGGAATGGTGATACAAGGTAAAGAGACGACAATACCTGTCACAGTAGACGAAATGATATACCACGGAAAAGCGGTAAATAAAACCACAAAAAATGCACTGCTTATGATGGATATGCCCTTTATGAGCACCGCGACGTTAGACTTGGCTTTAGCCAATGCCACTAAAGTAATGCAACAAACAGGCGCGCAAATTATTAAGCTAGAAGGCGTATCGCACCAATTAAAAATAGTAGAAGCCTTAACCGAAAGTGGTGTACCCGTATGCGCACACTTAGGTTTACAACCACAAAGCGTGCATAAATTGGGCGGTTATAAAGTACAAGGTCGAACCGACAATCAAGCAAAAGACATGCTTAAATCTGCATTGGCATTGCAACAAGCAGGGGCAGATATGTTGTTATTAGAATGTGTGCCTGCAAGCCTAGCCAAACAAATAACTCAAGCGGTAAACATACCGGTAATAGGCATAGGCGCAGGGGTAGATACCGACGGCCAAATATTAGTACTGTACGACTTAATTGGCATATCTACAGGTACTGTACCCAAATTTTCTAAAAACTTTTTAGCGGCTAACCAAGGTAAAGCAGAGGGCAAGGGGTCGATACAAAACGCCGTTTTAGACTACATAAGCCAAGTGAAAAATAAAACCTTTCCCACAGCCAAGCACAGCTTTAACTAAATGCATATTATAAAAACGGTTGAAGCGTTGCATCAATACTTACAGTCCAACCCGATTGAAAGTATTGGCTTTGTACCTACCATGGGCAACTTACACGCCGGGCATTTACGTTTAGTAAGCCAAGCAAAAAAGCTGCACGACTGTGTGGTGGTTAGCATTTACGTTAACCGTAAACAATTTAATCAACAGAACGATTTTGATAACTACCCCAACACCATAAAGCAAGATGCCCAAAAGCTTGAAGCAATAGGTGCAGATGTTTTATTTGTACCCAACGAAAATGAAATGTACCCAAAAGGTATTGAACGTAGCACGCTGGTTTTAGAAAACACCTTAACCCAAGTTTTATGTGGCGCAACGCGCCCAGGGCATTTTGAAGGTGTGACAACTGTTGTCGCTAAGCTATTAAACATTGTACAACCCGACAGTATTTATTTAGGCGAAAAAGATTACCAACAGTACATGGTGATAAAAAAAATGGTGCAAGATTTGTTTATGCCTTGCCAAGTAGAGGTAGTGCCAACCGTAAGAGAAGACAGTGGCCTTGCCATGAGTTCACGCAACAACATGCTTAGCGCCAAAGACACGTTAAAAACAGGCCTATTTCGTCGACCCCTTGCTAATTTGAAAGACCTATTATTGGCACAACCCGATGATATAAATAGCCTAATTGAGCAAACGGTTAAGGCGTTAGAGCTTATCGGTTTTAAAATGGATTATTTAGAATGCCGAAGCAATAAAGATTTGTCACTATATGATGGAAAAAGCGACATAAGGCAGTACCGCCTTTTTGTAGCGGCTTTTTTAGGTGATGTTAGGTTAATAGATAATTTAAGGGTTATTTAACAGGTCTTCCTTAAAGCAATAAACTATCAGCTATTTCATAAAATTCATCGCAAGAATCAATTAACGATTTAGCCGTTAAATTAGACACACCATAAACAATGGTAGCAACCCCATATTTGTTTTTCACCTTCTCAAGCAACATATCAAAATCCCCATCGCCAGACAGTAAAATAACCGTATCAACATCATTTGCTGTTTCTAAAATATCAATGGTTATGCCCACGTCCCAATCACCTTTGGCAGAACCGTCTCGGCGTTGAATAAACGGTTTAAGTTTAATGGTAAAACCAATATTGTATAAAGCCGTTTGAAACTTTTGCTGTTTGTTGTCGCCCCTATCTGTCGCATAGGCATTGGCAACAACAATGTCACCTTGTTGGGCAATTTTTTGCCAAAATGCACGGTAATTAAACTGCCGATGAAAGGTATCGCGCGTGGTGTAATAAATGTTTTGAACGTCTACAAAAATGGCAATTTTTTTCATGTCAATAAAACCTAAAGTTATAAAAGTAGCGCAATGCCAGATAAAATTAAAAGTATATTAATGCCTTTTCTAAAATCGTCTGGGCTTAATTTAGTGTGGATTTTACCACCAATAATCATAGCCACAATCATAATAGGTAAACTTATTAAAACCCAAAAAGCAGTGTCGGGTTGGTAAACATCGGTTACAAAATAACCCACCACTCTACCCAATCCATCAATTAAAAAAAGCATGGCAATGGTGGCTCTAAAGGCTATTTTATCTATTTTTCGGGCATGAAAATACATAACATAAAAAGGCCCACCTGTACCAAACAACGCACCAATAAAACCACCAAATAAACCAGCAGGAATGCACCACAATTGTGAGACTAATTTTTTAGACGGTTGGCTAAATAAAGCATAACTGCCATAAAGTAAAATAAATAATGCCAAAGCCGTTTTAAGGCTGTCTGCATCAACCGTATGTATTATGTACAAGGCAGAACCCACACCAATAAAACTGAATGGTAAAAGAGGCAAAAGATCCGCCCAAACCACTTTTTTTCGGTACTTAAAACTGTGACCTGCAGCTGCTATAAAATCTATTAAACCAATAAACGGCACCACAACGGTAACCGGTAAAACTAAAGACATTAATGGAATAGCAATAAGCCCAGAGCCAAAGCCTGTAACGCCCCTAATAATGTAAGCGACAACAAATGCAAAAAGGATAAAACTCAGTTGAAAAACAGATAAAGAATCAAGCATGCAAGGGGTCGACTGTCCGCATAGTGCTCCTGCTATTCTGGATACCAACATCCATGTTGGCAAAAGGCTGTTTTAAACGAGTTTTAAGAATGTCTAAATTATATCATTAGGTTAAAAACTTTGGTTCAATTAACCAGGCATTGCTATATAATTTGTTACCAATAAAAATTGCATGTTTAACATTTTAAAAAACAAACGGCATGCCAACAACAATAGACAAGAGTGCCACGGAGTAACCGATGACTCAATTAGTACCGCTAAGAAACCTGCCACCTAAAAGTAATTTTAAAAAAGGTGATGTGTTTATATTATTTGGTGAACTGTTTGGCCGTGGCTATGTAAATGGCTTAATAGACGAAGCACGCGCCGCTGGTATGACAATAGTTGGCATAACCGTAGGGCGCAGGGACGAAAACAATAACTTGCGTGCATTAACCGATGAAGAATTGGCCGAAGCCAAAACAAACTTAGGCGGACACATAATTAACGTGCCAATGATGGCCGGTTTTGATTTAGATGCGCCAGAAGGAGAACCAACACCAACGGATTTATTAGGTGCATTGACGCTCAAAACTTGGCAAGACGATAAGCTAGACATGCAACACGTTAAAAAATGTCGAGAGATTGGTGTACAACGCTTTAAAGATTCACTTAAAAAAGTCGTAGCCGAGTTAGATGGTTTAATCCCCGATGGTGCTAATGCCTATTTTGCACACACCATGGCAGGCGGCATACCTAAGGTAAAAGTATTTTTAGCCATAGCCAATAAAATTTACAAAGGCCGTGGCAAACGTTTTATGTCATCACGAGTTTTAATAAACAGCGATTTAGGCAAGTTAATATTAATGAATTTTGATGAAGTATCTGCAAACAGTTTGCAATACTTAATAGAAGGTACTGCCCAAATAAGAGCGCGTGTAGAAAAAACAGGTGGACAAGTTCGTTACAGCGCCTACGGTTATCACGGTACAGAAATATTAATTAACAACCGTTACCAATGGCAAAGTTACACCAACTACACACAAGGCTACGCCAAAAAACGTTTAGAAAACATTGCAGAAAAAGCATGGGCAAACGGCATAAAAGCCACGGTATTTAACTGCCCCGAAATACGTACCAACTCATCCGATATTTTTGTCGGTGTAGAGTTATCCTTATTCCCATTATTAAGCGCGCTTAAAAAAGAAAACGGTAGCGATTGGGCGCAAGCACAGTGCAATGCATGCAGTGATTTGCTGCAAGATGGTGTGTTGCTTCAAGAGTTAATTAAAAAAATAGAAGACTATAACTCGCACGGAACCATTGCCAACTTGCGCGATTATGAAGCATGGCCGATGGACAATAACGCCGACCTTGCAGAAGTGATGATTGGCACATCTGGCGATATTACCGCATTGCATAAAGACAAAAAAGAATTGGTTACAGGCATATTAAGCTCGTTAGTGCTAGAAGGTACGGGCCCAATTATTTTTAATGAAATGGCTAACCCTACCGCGCCTGTTTTATGGCTAAATCACGACATTATAGCGAAACAATTAAACCTGTTGCATTCATAATTTTTACGTACTTTTGCATATTAAAGTAACCCATTTAAAAAGCATAATTGGGTTGCTGTAATTTTTTTTGAACTGTATCTTAGTGCAAAGCGGAGATTACTACTTAGTAGCAACAAGTGTTTTTATTTTGGCTAACTAAGCACCACTATGTAAATATTGGCTAGAATGTAATAATGCGACGTTAAACAATTTAATTAGTGAAAGTGGACGGCTAAGCGGACAGGTAATTAATTTACTTAATGACCATAAAGAAACCGCCCATCTACCAAGGCTATAAACGCCTCTCAATGTGCTTATAGAAATATCTAGTAAAAATCGGCCGCTTTTCCGCCCCCTCAACATTCATACTAATGGATTGCTAATTTACAGCCCAGTGCCTCGACTATTTTATAAATGGTTTTATAGTTAGGGTTTCCGTTCTCTGATAAAGATTTATACAAGCTGGCGCGGGTAACGCCTGCCTTTTCTGCCATTTGGGTCATGCCTTTGGCCTTAGCTACAACACTAAGGGCAGATATAAATTCTTCTGGTGTGCCATTTTCTGCCATGTCTTGTAAAAATGTTTTAATGTCCTCATTGGTTTCTAGGTATTCATCAATGTGCAAGGGGCTTGTAGTTGTCATTGTCTACTCCAATTCGTTTAATGTTGTTTTAACTATTTTAATATCATTCTTTTGGCTGGCTTTATCACCACCCACTAAAAGCAATATGATTTGTTTATCTTTAACCGTGTAATAGATACGAAAACCGCTACCAAAGAAAAAGCGCAATTCAAAAAGGTTTGCCTCAATCAATTTAAAGTCACCAAAATTACCATTTTTAACACGTTCTAATCTAGCTAATAATCGACCTCTGTATGGTCTTATCTTTTTAGTGTTAAGCCACACGTCAATTTGTTTTTATAATTTCGTATTGCATACCATTATAGTATCTTGCAGGATACGAAATAGCAAGAAGATGGAAGGGTTTGCACGACATCAATCACGACATAATATTAGTTAAATAACGCTTTAAAAGGCTTGTAAGAGATTAATTAACGACATTTTAACGGACATTAGAAAGGTTTAATACGATAAGGGGTAGGGGCGGGTTAAATCTAAGTGGTGCATAGTAGTGTTACCGACTACTTAACTTTTTTTACGCATCCGCAAAATGAGCGTTGTGGGTTTGGGTGGTGACTAGACAAAAAGAAAGGGTAATAAATAGGGTGTTGTTTTTCGCTAGGGTGACCCATAGGTGACCCCGAAACCTATAAGAATAATTATAAAAACAAATTATTTTTGTAAGTTATTGAAAAATATAGCAAATGTTTGGTGGGCCATCAGGGACTTGAACCCCGGACCAATCGATTATGAGTCGATTGCTCTAACCAGCTGAGCTAATGGCCCCAGTTGGAATGTGTATTATATGCAGTTGAAAATAATACTCAAGGGGTTTTAAACAATTAGTCTTTTGTACCAATGCCGTAGGTTTTTAATTGTTCAGAACGGCTAGGGTGACGCAACTTTCTTAATGCTTTTGCTTCAATTTGACGAATCCTTTCGCGGGTTACGTCAAACTGCTTGCCTACTTCTTCTAACGTGTGGTCGGTATTCATATCAATACCAAAACGCATTCTAATCACTTTAGATTCGCGTGGCGTTAGGCTAGCTAAAACATCACGAGTCGATTCTGATAGGTTTTCTTTGGTGGTATTGTCTACAGGCGATAATATATTATCGTCTTGTATAAAGTCACCAAGGTGTGAATCGTCATCGTCACCAATAGGGGTTTCCATAGAGATTGGCTCTTTGGCAATTTTTAATACTTTACGAATTTTATCTTCTGGCATTTCCATCTTTTCTGCCAATTCTTCTGGTGTGGCATCGCGACCCATCTCTTGTAACATTTGACGCGAAACACGGTTAAGCTTATTAATGGTTTCTATCATGTGTACAGGGATACGAATGGTGCGTGCCTGATCTGCAATAGAGCGGGTAATGGCTTGACGAATCCACCATGTTGCATAGGTAGAAAATTTAAAACCGCGTCTAAATTCAAACTTATCTACCGCTTTCATTAAGCCGATATTGCCTTCTTGAATTAAGTCTAAAAATTGCAAACCACGGTTGGTGTATTTTTTAGCAATGGATATAACCAAACGTAAGTTGGCTTCGACCATTTCTTTTTTAGCGCGGCGGGCTTTGGCTTCTCCAATAGACATTTTTCTAAAAATATTTCTAATCTCTTCTGGTGAGCAGAAAGTACCTTTGGTGCAATTATTTATTTTCTTTTGAGAATAAATAATTAAATCTCTAAATTCGTCTATTTTATCCGAGTAGTCGGCCTTTTCTGCAATAAGCGTATCTGCCCAACCCCTGTTGGTTTCATTGCCTGGAAAAATTTTAATAAAATGAGCGCGTTCCATACCGCAGTCATTGATGCAAATTTCACGAATGGTTTTTTCGTGGCCTTTAATTTTATTAACAATCTCTTTTAAACTACGAGAAAGCCTAATTGTGAAAGCAAGATTCATTTTTAATAAGCAAACCTCTTCAACTAATTTTGCGATGGCTTTGTCCGCTTTTTTATTGTCGCCAGACTCGATTGATTTTTCTAATTCTGTACAGGCTTTTTTATGCAGTTTTCCTAAACCTTTTAGCCGAGAATCCACTTCTTCCATGTTGGGTGTGTTGTCTACCGGTTCTTCATCTTCGTCTACTGGCGCATTAATATCGCGAATTTCGTCGGTTTCATTAGGGTCTCTAAAACCCGTTCCTGCCAATAAGTCAGACAGTTTTGCTTGGCTTTCTTTTACTTTTGCGTAATGCTTTAAAATAATGTCAGCAGTACCAGGGAAGTGACCTAAAGCGCGGATGCCCAATTTTTGGCCTTGTTCAATGCGCTTGGCGATGGATATTTCGCCTTCGCGCGTTAGCAATTCTACTGTGCCCATTTCTCGCATATACATGCGTACTGGGTCGGTGGTGCGTCCAAACTCACTGTCTACCGATGCTAAAACGGCTGCTGCTTCTGCAGAGGCCAAGTCATCAGATGTGGTGGTTTCATCATTTAAGTTTATTGTGTCAGTATCTGGAGGTGTTTCATGAACAGTAATACCCATGTCGTTAATCATGGAGATAACAATTTCTATTTGTTCAGGGTCAGATACATCATCGGGAAGGTGGTCGTTTATTTGAGCGTAAGTTAAATAACCTTGCTCTTTACCTTTTTTGATTAAATCTTTAATTAATGATTGTTTGTTTTGTGTTTCTGGTTCGCTCATGAAAGGGGAATCTTTTTGGACAAAGTTTGAGTAACTGAACATTATAACATCGTTTTTTTATATTGCTTATTCTTTATAGATTATTTTTTAAATGCATTAAGTTTGATAAGAAATATTTATAGGTTGAGAGGAGTTTTTACTTGCTCAATTTGTCATATTAAGCGACAATTGTCGGTTTTTTAAATAGGCGCTTTGTGAGTTTTGCACGGGCGTTGTTCTATTTTAATCGATTAATCGAACCTTATAGGGGTATTTTATGCCGTCACGTCGTGATTTAGCTAACGCAATCCGCGCTTTAAGTATGGACGCAGTCCAAAAAGCAAACTCTGGTCATCCAGGCGCACCAATGGGAATGGCGGACATCGCCGAAGTTTTATATAACGATTTTATGCAGCACAATCCTACTAATCCTAATTGGGTCGATCGCGATCGTTTCATCATGTCTAACGGACACGGTTCTATGATGCCTTACTCGGTATTGCATTTAACCGGTTACGATTTATCTATTGATGATCTTAAAGGCTTCCGTCAGTTGCATTCTAAAACGCCTGGCCACCCAGAGTACGGTTATGCACCGGGTGTAGAAACTACCACCGGCCCATTAGGGCAAGGTATTACTAACGGTGTTGGTATGGCCGTTGCAGAACGTGCATTAGCTGCTGAATTTAATACAGATGACCACACGATTGTTGATCACTTCACTTATGTGTTTTTAGGTGATGGTTGTTTGATGGAAGGCATCTCTCACGAAGCGGGATCTTTAGCCGGTACTTTAGGCCTTGGTAAATTAATTGCCATGTGGGACGACAACGGTATTTCTATTGACGGTCATGTTGAAGGCTGGTTTAAAGATGATACCCCAAAGCGTTTTGAAGCTTACGGCTGGCACGTAGTTTCATGTGATGGTCATGATTCTGATGCCATTAAAGCGGCAATTGCAGAGTCTAAAGCGGTTACTGATAAACCGTCTATGATTTGTTGTAAAACCATTATTGGTTTTGGTTCGCCTAACAAATCCGGTTCTCACTCTTGTCACGGTGCACCTTTAGGTGATGATGAAAATGCATTAACTAAAGCGGCATTAGGCTGGACGGCTGAACCTTTTGTTATACCCGAAGATATACAGGCAGGCTGGGATAATAAAACAGCAGGGCAAACGGCGGAAAACGCTTGGAACGAAAAATTTGCAGCTTATAAAGCGGCAAACCCCGCATTAGCAACAGAATTTTTGCGTCGTACTGGCGGTGACTTACCTGCAGATTGGGAAGCAAAATCATCAGCATACGTTGCAGAAGTTAATGCAGCTGCTGAAACGAAAGCGACACGTCAAGCGTCGTTAGCGTCTATAGAAGCTTACTCTGGCATGTTGCCAGAGCTATTTGGTGGTTCTGCAGATTTAGGTTGCTCTAACTTGACCGAATGGTCAGGTTATAAGCCAATGCGTGCAGATATGCCTAAAGCTAACTACATAAACTACGGTGTACGTGAGTTTGGTATGAGCGCAATGATGAACGGCATTGTATTGCACGGTGGTTTTATCCCGTTTGGTGCAACCTTTTTAATGTTTTCAGAATACGCGCGTAACGCATTACGTATGTCTGCATTAATGAAAATTCAATCCATTTTTGTATACACACACGATTCTATTGGTTTAGGTGAAGATGGCCCAACGCACCAAGCGGTAGAGCAAATCCCGACCATGCGTATGATTCCGAACATGAGCATTTGGCGACCTTGTGATACGTTAGAGTCTGCCGTTGCTTGGAAGGCCGCTATTGATAAACGTAATGGCCCGTCTTGCTTAATCTTTTCGCGTCAAGGTTTACAGTTCCAAACCCGTACCAATGCTCAAATAGAAGATGTTAAAAAAGGCGGTTATATATTGCAAGATTGTGATGGCACACCAGATGCTATCGTTATTGCTACAGGTTCGGAGGTTGAGTTAGCGATGCAAGCGGCGAAAGCCTCTTCTAAAAATATTCGTGTTGTTTCTATGCCTTGTACTAACGAGTACGACAAACAAGACGATGCTTATAAAGAATCTGTATTACCAGCAGCAGTTACTGCACGTGTAGCGGTAGAGGCGGCAGTAAGTGACGCTTGGTACAAGTACGTAGGCTTAAATGGTCAAGTAATTGGCATGGATACTTTCGGCGAGTCAGCTCCTGCTGATGAGTTGTTTAAGTACTTTGGTTTTACTGTTGAAAAAGTCGTTGAAGCGATTGATTCAGTAGCATAAAAAATATCTAAACAGGCTGGTGTTTTAGCCTGTTTTATTCAAGTTTAAAATAAGTAAATTATTGGAGAAAATTATATGACTATAAAAGTCGGAATTAACGGTTTTGGCCGTATTGGACGCATGGTATTTCGTGCGGTATATCAAGATTTTAATGACATCGAAATTGTTGGAATCAACGATTTGTTAGATGCTGACTACTTAGCTTATATGCTTAAGTACGATTCTGTACACGGCCGTTTTAACGGTGAAGTAGGTTCTAAAGAAGGCGCAATGATTGTTAACGGTAAAAACATCCGTTTAACAGCAGAACGTGACCCTGCAGACCTTAAATGGGACGAAGTGGGTGCAGATATTGTTATCGATTGTACGGGTTTCTTCTTAACAGAAGAAAGCTGTCAAGCACACATTAAAGCCGGCGCTAAAAAAGTGGTTCAATCAGCTCCTGCTAAAGATTCTACCCCTATGTTTGTTTATGGCGTTAACCATACAGAATATGCAGGTCAAAACATCGTATCTGCAGCTTCTTGTACTACTAACTGCTTAGCACCTATGGCTAAAGTAATTGATGATAACTGGGGCTTAAAGCGTGGTTTAATGACTACCGTTCATGCAGCTACAGCAACTCAAAAAACCGTAGATGGCCCATCTATGAAAGATTGGCGTGGTGGTCGTGGTGTATTTGAAAACATCATTCCATCATCTACCGGTGCTGCAAAAGCGGTTGGTATTGTATTGCCACAGCTAAACGGCAAATTAACCGGTATGGCTTTCCGTATACCTTCTGCAGACGTATCTGTTGTAGATTTAACCGCAGACCTAGAGAAGCCTGCTACCTATGATGAAATTTGTGCGGCGATGAAGTTAGCTTCTGAAACCACCATGAAAGGTACGTTACAGTACACAGACGAAAAAGTAGTTTCTACAGATTTTCGTGGTTGTTCAGCATCGTCAATTTTTGATGCAGAAGCGGGTATCGCGTTAGATAGCACTTTTGTTAAGTTAGTGTCTTGGTATGACAACGAGTATGGTTATACATGCAACATGATGAGATTAGTTCAGCACGTAGCCGCTAACTAAAAGCCGTAAATCCATCTTACGCCCTGTAGCGGCGTTATTTTAGATTCTGAACTTGATCACCTATTTCATATAGGCTCACAAGATTCAGAATCTAAAATGCCTTGCTACAGAGCGTAATATGAATTTACTACATCTCGATATGTAGTAAAAAAACATGCTGTTTTTCCTTCAGGGATGTAGGTATCCAGAATTACAGGAGCATTATGCGGACGTCGACCCCTTGCTTTTTTGAAGTGGTTTTGAATAAGTTAAGTATATGGCATAAGTAGAAGTGCCATTATTTATGTTGTAGCGCTAAGCCTTGTTTGTTTGTAGCCTTATCACGAACGAGCAAGGCTTATAAAGCGGCTATATTGGCTTGATAAAAGCCACAACAGAAATTATTCATTAGCAAGGGGTCGACGAAATAGGCTGTTTTTAACCTCTTTTTAAAAAGTATTATTTGTTCAATGTTTTGTAAATGACTAAAACATTCAGCAAATCATATTAAAAATTATTCTCAGGAGTTTTCATGTCAGTTATCAAGATGACAGATCTAGATCTAAAAGGTAAACGTGTATTAATTCGTCAGGACTTAAATGTACCAATTAAAGATGGCAAGGTAACATCTGACAAACGTATTCGTGCATCCTTACCCACTCTAGAGTTTTGTATTAAAGCTGGCGCGAAAGTAATGGTAATGTCTCACTTAGGTCGCCCGACAGAAGGCACACCAGAAGATGCATTTTCACTAGCACCTGTTGCAAGCCACATGAGTGAGCTTATGGGAACAGAAGTTAAATTAGTAACGGATTATTTAGACAACGCACCAGAGCTTGCCAATGGCGAAGTAGCATTAATGGAAAACGTGCGTTTTAACATAGGTGAAAAGAAAAACGAAGAAGGTCTATCAAAACAATATGCGTCATTATGTGACGTATATGTAATGGATGCCTTTGGTACAGCGCATCGAGCGCAAGCATCTACACACGGTGCAGGTACGTATGCACCTACCGCATGTGCAGGGCCATTATTAGCGGGTGAGTTAGAAGCACTAGGTAAAGCACTAGACAACCCAGCACGACCAATGGTCGCCATTGTTGGTGGTTCTAAAGTATCGACCAAATTAACCGTGTTAGAGTCTTTGTCTACTATCGTAGATCAGCTAATTGTTGGTGGTGGTATCGCCAATACCTTTATCGCAGCAGAAGGCCACAACGTAGGTAAATCTTTATATGAAGAAAGCCTGGTTGATACTGCTAAAAAATTAACTGCAGCGGCTACCGCTAATGGCGGTTCAATACCTGTACCTACCGACGTAGTATGTGCAAAAGAATTTGCAGAATCTGCAGAAGCAACATTAAAAAATGTAGCGGACTGTACTGACGATGATATGATTTTTGACATCGGCCCTAATTCTGCCGCAGCCTTAGCCGAAGTAATTAAAAAAGCAGGCACAGTAGTATGGAACGGCCCTGTAGGCGTATTTGAGTTTGACCAGTTTGGTGAAGGTACAAAAACCATCGCGATGGCAATTGCAGAGTCCGATGCATTTTCAATAGCTGGTGGTGGTGATACATTAGCGGCTGTAGATAAATATGGCATAGCAGATAAAATATCGTATATATCTACTGGTGGTGGTGCTTTCTTAGAGTTTTTAGAAGGCAAAAAATTACCGGCAGTAGCCATGCTAGAAGAAAGAGCAAAATAACGGGTTATAGTATTCATCTTTTACCTTGTTACTGCGTTATTGCCGTACTCGAATGGTCACATATAGTTATATGCTCACATTCTCCGTGCGACAATGCCTTGTAACAAGATAAGATCTAAACACTATAAACCGTTATTTACTAATAATTATTTAAGAGGCAAAAATTGAGACGTACTAAAATTGTAGCAACCATGGGGCCAGCTTCAGAATCAATAGAAATGATTGATAAAATGATAGCAGCGGGTGTTGATGTTGTACGCTTAAACTTTTCTCATGGTGATCCAGAAGATCACATCAGGCGTGCTAAAGATATACGTGAACGCGCCGCTTTGCAAAATAGAACGGTGGGTATTTTAGGCGATTTACAAGGGCCAAAAATACGTACCGATAGATTTAAAGAAAAAAAGGTTTGGTTAAAGGCCGATCAAGAATTTATTCTTGATGCACAATTAGGCCGAGATGAAGGTACAAAAGACACCGTTGGCATTACCTTAAAAACCTTACCAGACGATGTATCTGCAGGTGATACCTTGCTTTTAGATGATGGACGCGTTGTTTTACAAGTAACCGATGTGGTTGGCCGTAAAATAAATACCATTGTTATTGTGGGCGGTTATTTGTCAGACAATAAAGGTATTAACCGTTTAGGTGGCGGCTTAACCGCCCCTGCATTAACCGCAAAAGACAAAGAAGACATTAAATTAGCCGCAAAAATTGACGTTGATTTTTTAGCGGTGTCCTTTCCAGAAAGTGCAGACGACATTCATCAAACGCGTGCGTTAATGATAGAGGCAGGTGGCGATGCACAAATTGTTGCCAAAATAGAACGAGCAGAAGCCATAAAGTGTATTGATGAAATTATTGATGCAACTGACATAATTATGGTGGCACGAGGTGACTTGGGTGTAGAGGTTGGCGATGCTAATTTACCTAAAATTCAAAAAGACTTAATTAAAAGGTCGCGTAAAAAAAATAAAGTGGTCATTACCGCAACGCAAATGATGGAGTCGATGTGTGAAAACCCGATTCCAACCCGTGCCGAAGTGTTTGATGTGGCCAATGCGGTTTTAGATGGAACTGATGCGGTAATGTTATCTGGCGAAACCGCAGCCGGTAAATACCCTGCAAAAGCGATTGCTGCGATGAGTGAAATTTGTGAAAAAGCAGAAGAAGATCGTTTATCTAAAACCTCAGACCATCGTATCAATACATGTTTTAAATTTATTGACGAAAGCATTGCTATGGCAACTATGTATGCCGCCAATCATATTGGCGCAAAAGGTATTGCGTCTATAACCGAATCGGGTACAACAGCATTGTTAATGTCACGCATTAGTTCGGGCATACCTATTTATGCAATGAGCCGAAGTGAAAAAACCCGTCGTCGTGTAACCATGTACCGCGGGGTGTATCCAGTCGCTTATAATGCTATAGGTTTATCGCATCCGGAAGTAAATAAAAGTGCCATAAAGCTCATGAAAGAGTCACAATTAGTTACTGATGAAGATATTGTCATTATAACTAAAGGTGATTTAATGGGGCAGCTGGGCGGAACCAACGTGATGAAAATTATCCGTGTTGGTCAAGAGTTAGAAGTAAAATAAAACTAAGGTGTTTGTAGTTGCTTAAATAATTGGCTACTATAAATAAAATTTTAAAAACGATATAGGAGGTCATTGTGGCCCTAATTTCATTACGTCAATTATTAGACTACGCAGCTGAAAACGACTTTGGTCTACCAGCTTTTAATGTAAACAACATGGAGCAAGTTCACGCAATTATGCAAGCCGCTGACGCTACCAATAGCCCTGTAATTATGCAGGGTTCTGCTGGTGCGCGTTCATACGCTGGTGAGCCGTTTTTACGTCACTTAATTATTGCGGCTACAGAAATGTACCCACATATCCCTGTTGTTATGCACCAAGATCACGGTTCTGAACCTGCAATTTGTTTACGTTCTATTCAGTCTGGCTTTAGTTCAGTAATGATGGACGGATCGTTAGAAGCCGACATGAAAACCCCTTCAAGCTTTGAATACAACGTAGCAACTACCGCAGAAGTGGTTAAATTAGCTCATGCTGGTGGTGTATCGGTAGAAGGTGAGTTAGGTTGTTTAGGTTCTTTAGAGTCTGGCATGATGGGCGAAGAAGATGGTCACGGTTCTGATGAGAAGTTATCAATGGATCAACTATTAACCGACCCAGATGAAGCGGCAGACTTTGTTAAGCAAACCAATGTAGATGCTTTAGCCATTGCAATTGGTACCTCACACGGTGCTTACAAATTTACCTCTCCTCCTACTGGTGATACTTTAGCGATTAGCCGTATTAAAGAAATTCACGCACGTATTCCAGATACCCATCTTGTAATGCACGGTTCGTCTTCTGTGCCACAAGAGTGGTTAGAAATCATCAACAACTTTGGTGGTGACATGGGTCAAACCTATGGTGTACCTGTAGAAGAGATTGTTGAAGGCATCAAATTTGGTGTTCGTAAAATTAATATTGATACTGACTTACGCATGGCATCTACCGGTTCTGTACGTCGTCACTTGCAAGAAAATCCATCAAATTTTGACCCACGTAAATTCTTAAAAGAATCTACAAAAGGAATGATGGAAATTTGTAAAGCACGTTATGAATCTTTCGGTTCAGCAGGTCATGCTTCTAAAATTAAAGTTAAGTCTTTAGAAACGATGCAAGTTTTATATGCAAACGGTTCATTGGATCAAAAAATTAAATAACTGGTTTAGCTTTATATTGGCTACTTAGGTTACTAAGTAGCCGTTTAAAAAAGGTGCTTAGGCACCTTTTTTTTTGCCTACAATGTGAGCCAACTTTATAAGTTAATGATGTTGCTTTATTTGAGTAATAACTGATAAAAATAAAGTACAGTAAAAACTTTCCTTAAGGAAGACCTGATTAACTGGCTAAAGCATGATTAAAAATTTAATTTCGGTCAATGCATAAACATTGGCATTAT
>CAZPSE010000025.1:0-27623 GCA_964589575.1 uncultured Gammaproteobacteria bacterium
TTGCAATCCGTGAAGGCGGACGCACAGTGGGTGCAGGTGTTGTTGTTAAAATTATTGAGTAATTAGATATGGCTGAAAGTAAACAAACAATTCGTATACGATTAAAAGCTTTTGACTATAAGTTAATTGATCGCTCTGCAAAAGAAATAGTAGATACAGCAAAAAGAACGGGTGCTAGAGTGTTAGGCCCTATTCCTTTGCCTACTAAAATAGAACGTTTTACTATTCTAACTTCGCCTCACGTTAATAAAGATGCGAGAGATCAGTATGAGCTAAAAACGCACAAGCGTTTAATGGATATTGTTGAGCCAACTGATAAGACGGTAGATGCACTTATGAAGCTAGATTTAGCTGCTGGTGTTGATGTTCAGATAAAAGTAAATTAGAACTTTATTGCGCGTTATTAACTTAACGTGTTATACTGCTCTGCTTTGTTGCTTTTAGCGTACAAAGCAATTTTTGAGGAAATAATAAAATGACTTTAGGTTTGATTGGTACAAAAGCAGGCATGTCCAGAGTGTTCACTGAAGGTGGTGATTCTGTTCCTGTAACTGTGATTCAGGTTATGCCAAATAAAGTTAGTCAGTTAAAAACTGTAGCAACTGATGGGTATTCTGCGATACAGGTTTCTTACGGTGTTAAGAAATCTAGTCGTGTAACTAAGGCTAATGCTGGACATTTTGCAAAAGCAAATGTTGAGGCCGGTATTGATGTTCGTGAGATGCGGATTGATAGTGCTGCCGAAGCAGAGTTTTCAGTTGGTGATGAGTTGAAAATGGATTTTTTCGAAGCAGGTCAAATGGTTGATGTGTCTGGTGTTAGTAAAGGTAAGGGTTTTGCTGGTGGTGTTAAAAGACACAACTTTCAAATGCAAGATGCGACGCATGGTAACTCGGTTTCTCATAGAGCGCCCGGTTCAATTGGTCAAAACCAAACGCCTGGTAGAGTTTTTAAAGGAAAAAAGATGGCCGGTCATATGGGGTCAGTTAAAAAGACAGTTCAAAACTTAGAAGTAGTAAGAGTTGATTCTGATGCTGGTTATATTTTGGTTAAAGGTTCTGTTCCAGGGTCAAATCAAAGTCTTGTTTTTGTTAAACCATCAGTTAAAGCGTAGGTAGTTAAGATGGATATTAGTGTATCAGGTGGAAAAAAATTATCTGTATCAGATGATATTTTTGCTAGAGATTATAATGAAGGTTTAATACATCAAGTTGTTGTAAGTTATATGTCAGCTTCTCGCTCTGGAACAAGTGCGCAAAAAACGCGTTCTGAAGTTAGTGGTGGCGGTGCAAAGCCTTGGCGTCAAAAAGGAACGGGTAGAGCAAGAGCTGGAACAATTAGATCTCCAATATGGCGTTCTGGTGGTGTTACATTCGCCTCGAAAACTAGAGATTATTCTAAAAAAGTAAATAAAAAGATGTATAGAGCTGCTGTTAGTTCTATTTTTTCAAAGTTAATTAAAGAAGAGCGTTTGATTGTGGTTGATAGCCTGCAAATGGATGAGCCTAAGACGAAGATGATGAGTGCTAAGTTGGCAGAGTTTGGGGTTAAAGATGTTTTGATTATAACTTCTGAATTAAATAAAAATGTCTTTTTGTCTACAAGAAACTTAATTAATGTGTCGGCAATAGATGTGGGTGCTGTTAATCCATTAGATTTAGTATCGTTTAATAATGTAATTATTGAAAAAGATGCTTTAGTGTCGATAGAAGGTAAATTGCAGTGAATCAAAAAAGTAAATATCAAGTTTTGTTATCACCCGTTTTGACTGAAAAGTCGACTAATGGTGCGGAGAAGTTTTCTCAACATACTTTTAAAGTTGTGCAGGATGCAACTAAAAGCGAAATTAAAACTGCGGTTGAGTCAATATTTAATGTAAAAGTTAAGTCAGTTCAAACTTTGAACTGTAAAGGTAAGGCCAAAAGGTTTGGCGCTATCATGGGTAAGCGTAAAGACACTAAAAAAGCTGTCGTACGTTTGCAAGATGGTTTTGATATTAGCTTTTCAGAATAAGGGTATAAGTAATGGCAATTGTTAAAGCAAAACCAACCTCCGCTGGTAGACGTCATGTCGTTAGTATTAAGCATGATAATATCCATAAAGGTGGTGGTTACAAACCTCTGTTAGAGAAAAAGTCAAAGTCTGGCGGACGTAATAATAATGGAAGAATTACTACTCGTCATATTGGTGGTGGTCATAAGCAGCATTACCGTAAAATTGATTTTAAAAGAGTTGGAAAGGAAGGTGTTCCTGCGGTAGTAGAAAGGCTTGAATATGATCCTAATAGGTCTGCATTGATTGCTTTAGTTTCTTTTATTGATGGTGAAAAAATTTATATTATCGCTCCAAAAGGATTGAATGCTGGTGATAAAGTAGAGTCGGGAGTTGGGTCGTCAATATCTGTTGGCAATGTTATGCCTATAGATAGTATTCCAGTTGGAACCGTGGTTCATTGTGTAGAGTTGAAGCCTGGTAAAGGTGCTCAAATAGCACGTAGTGCAGGAACATCGGTTCAAATTGTTGCCAGAGAAGGTAAGTATGCGACTTTAAGGTTGCGATCTGGTGAGATGAGGAAGGTTCTTAGTAACTGTAAAGCCGTTATAGGTGAAGTATCGAATGGAGAGCATAGTCTACGTAAGCTAGGTAAAGCTGGCGCTACTAGATGGCGAGGTGTTCGTCCAACGGTTCGTGGTGTTGTGATGAACCCAGTTGATCACCCGCACGGTGGTGGTGAAGGAAAAACCTCTGGAGGTAGACACCCTGTTTCACCGTGGGGAACACCAACTAAAGGTTATAAGACACGCTCAAATAAGCGTACCGATAAATTGATCGTCCGTAAAAGACGTTAATACGAGGTTAAGAAAGTGCCACGTTCATTAAAAAAAGGCCCATTTGTTGATAGTCATCTTGCTAAAAAAGTGGCTAAAGCAAAAGAAGAAAATAATAAAAGACCAATTAAAACTTGGTCTAGACGTTCAATGATACTGCCAGACATGATTGGTTTAACTTTGGCTGTTCATAACGGTCGTCAGCATGTTCCTGTATTTGTAAATGAAAATATGATTGGTCATAAATTAGGTGAGTTTGTATTAACAAGAACTTATCGTGGCCATGTTGTTGATAAGAAGGCTAAATAATGATTACAAGTTCTACACATAGATATGCAAGAATTTCTGCTCAAAAAGTTCGTTTGGTTGCTGACCAAATTCGAGGTAAAAAAGTAGATCAGGCTAGCGAAATATTGTTATTTAGCAATAAAAAAGCATCAGAAATGATAAAAAAAATTCTAGATACAGCCATAGCAAATGCGGAACATAACGAAGGTGCAGATGTAGATGAATTAACTGTTACTGAAATTTTTGTAGACGAAGGTCCAACAGCCAAAAGGATTAGAGCTAGAGCTAAAGGAAGAGCAAATCGTATTTTAAAACGCACAAGCCATATAACTGTAAAGTTATCTGACTAATAAAGAGATTTATTATGGGACAAAAAGTTAATCCAATTGGAATAAGACTGGGTATTTCTAAAGACTGGAATTCTACTTGGTATGCAAATACTAAGGATTATCCAATTTTTTTAAACCAAGATATTAAAGTAAGAGAATATATTAAAAAAACGCTAAAGAATGCATCTGTAAGTCGCATTCAAATTGAACGTCCTTCTAAAGCGGCTTCAATCACAATACACACCGCCAGACCAGGCTTGGTAATTGGTAAAAAAGGTGAAGACATTGAGCGTTTAAGAAAGACAGTGTCTAAGATGATGGACTTAAATATTAATAATGTAAAAATTAATATTGCTGAAATTAAACGTCCTGAGTTAGATGCAACGCTAGTAGCAGAAGGAATTGCTCAGCAGTTAGAAAAAAGAATTATGTTTCGTCGTGCCATGAAAAGGGCAGTGGGCGGAACAATGAGACTTGGTGCTCAAGGCATTAAAATTAGCGTATCTGGTCGTTTAAACGGTGCTGAAATTGCTCGTACTGAATGGTATCTAGAAGGACGTGTTCCTTTGCATACGTTACGTGCCGACATAGATTATGGTGTAACTGAAGCTAATACTACATACGGAATTTTAGGCATTAAAGTTTGGATTTGTAAAGGTGAAGTTCTTGATCTAGAAGAGAAAAAGAAACAATCTGTTGCGAAAAGAAAATAGGTATTAATTAAATGTTGCAACCAAAAAGAACAAAATTTAGAAAAGCTCATAAAGGGCGTAACCGTGGTTTAGCTCAAGTTGGAAACAGTGTAAGTTTCGGTGAGTTTGGTTTAAAAGCGTTAACTCGTGGTCGTGTTACAGCACGTCAAATTGAATCTGCTCGTAGAGCGATGACAAGACATGTTAAACGTGGTGGTAAAATTTGGATTCGTATTTTTCCAGATACACCAATTACCAAAAAACCTGTTGAAGTAAGAATGGGTAAAGGTAAAGGTAACGTTGAATTTTGGGTAGCCAAAATTGTACCTGGAAAAGTATTGTATGAAATGGAAGGTGTAGATGAAGAAACAGCTAGACAGGCTTTTAAATTAGCTGCAGCTAAGCTTCCTATTCAAACTATGTTTGTTAAAAGGACCATCATGTAATGAAAGCAAGTGAATTAAAAGATAAAAGTATTGATGATTTAAATGCTGATTTAGAAAGTTTATTTAAAGAGCAATTTAACTTAAGAATGCAGCGTGGTTCAGGACAAGATGCTAAGCCGCATATGTTTAACTCGGTAAAGAAAGATATAGCACGAGTCAAAACTGTTATTAATCAAATTAGTAGTGCAAAGGCAGGTAAATAGTAATGTCTACAGAAGCTAAATTAAAAAGAACTGTAACGGGAGTTGTTACAAGCGCAAAAATGGAAAAAAGTGCAACGGTTCTAATAGAAAGAAAAGTAAGGCATCCAATTTACGGGAAGTTTATTAATAAATCTAACAAGATGCATTTTCATGATGAAAATAATACCTGTAAAGAAGGCGATACGGTCATTATTGAAGAATGTCGTCCTATGTCAAAAACCAAATCTTGGACACTTGTAAAAGTAGTCGAGAAAGTTTAGGAAAGGTAGCAATATGATTCAAATGCAAACAGTTTTGACTGTCGCTGATAATAGTGGTGCTAAGCGCGTTCAATGCATTAAAGTTTTGGGTGGTTCTAAACGTCGCTATGCAGCAATTGGTGATGTGATTAAAGTATCTATTAAAGATGCGTTACCACGTGGTAAAGTAAAAAAAGGCGATGTATACGACGCTGTAGTAGTTAGAACTGCGAAAGGTGTTCGTAGATCAGATGGTTCTGTTATTCGTTTTGACAGCAATGCTGCTGTTCTTTTGAATGCAAAAAAAGAACCAATTGGCACACGTATTTTTGGCCCTGTAACGCGTGAATTGAGAGGAGCTAATTTTATGAAAATTATTTCTCTTGCACCAGAAGTACTATAGGAATTATCAATGAATAAGCTAAAAACTGGCGATGAAGTAATTATTATTGCAGGCAAAGATAAAGGAAGAAAAGGAAAGCTTTTAAAAGTACTTGATAATAATAAGGTTGTTGTCGAAGGCTTAAATATGGTTAAAAAACATACTAAAGGTAATCCTTCTACTGGTGTTACTGGTGGTATTATTGAACAGGAAGCTGCTTTAAATAGATCAAATGTTATGATCTTTAATCCACAGAAAGAAGGTGGTGATAAAGTCGGTATAAAAATCCTCGAAGATGGAAAAAAAGTAAGAATATTTAAATCAAATCAAGAAGTAATCGACATTTAGGTGAATGATTAAAATGGCTAGACTTCATAAGTATTATAAAGAAACCGTCACTACAAATTTAACCAAACTATTTGGTTATAAGTCTGCGATGGAAGTACCTCAAATTAGTAAAATTACACTAAACGTTGGTTTAGGTGAGGCTATTGGTGATAAAAAAGTTATTCAGCATGCTTTAAGCGATATGGAAAAAATCGCTGGACAAAAGCCAGTTGTAACTAAAGCAAGAAAATCAATCGCTGGTTTTAAAATTCGTGACGATTACCCTATCGGTGTCAAAGTTACTTTGAGAAAAGAAGTAATGTATGAGTTTTTAGATAGGTTTGTCAGTATTGCAATTCCAAGAATTAGAGACTTTCGTGGTTTAAATGGCAAAGCATTCGACGGAAGAGGTAATTACAATATGGGAATAACAGAACAAATCATATTTCCTGAAATTGATTACGATAAAATTGATGCGTTACGTGGTATGAATATTACATTCACTACTACGGCAAAAACTGATGCAGAAGCGAAAGCTTTGTTATCAGAATTTAAATTTCCTTTTAAGTAACGGGGTAAAGGAATATGGCTAAAAGATCGATGATAGAACGTGAAAATAAACGTGCAAAACTAGTGATTAGATTTGCTGAAAAACGCGCCACTTTAAAGAAAATGATTAAAGATCCTGCTTTATCGTTCACAGATAAGATGGATGCAATACATAAATTACAGTCTCTACCAAGAGACTCAAGCCCTGTACGAAAAAGAAACCGTTGCAATATCACTGGACGACCACACGGCTTTTACCGAAAATTTGGTATTAGTAGAAATAAATTAAGAGAGCACACTATGTTCGGAAACGTTCCTGGTCTTTCTAAGGCTAGTTGGTAGAGGATCAGATTATGAGTATGTCAGACCCAATAGCAGATTTGCTAACAAGAATCAGAAATGGCCAAACAAGCAATAAAGCGAATGTTATTTGCCCTTCATCTGTAAAAAAGCAAAATGTGCTTAAAGTTTTAGAAGAAGAAGGTTTTATTGAAAGCTTTACTGTTTCAGAAGATTCTAAACCTCAGATAAGTATTAAATTAAAATATTTTGAAGGAAAGCCTGTAATCGCTAGTATTAAGCGCATTAGTCGCCCTGGTTTAAGAATATATAAGGGTACTAATGAATTACCTAGAGTATTAGGTGGATTAGGAATTGCAATTATATCAACCTCAAAAGGATTGATGAGCGATAAAAAAGCTCGAGAACTTGGACATGGTGGTGAAATACTGTGTTACGTTTCTTAAGTTAGGGTAATTAATATGTCTAGAATAGCAAGTAAACCAATAGAAATACCAGCTGGAGTTGATTTTAAAGTCAATGGAAGCATTGTTTCTGTAAAAGGTTCAGTAGGATCTTTGGAAGTAAATTTACACGAAGTAATTTCGGTAGATGTCGAAGGTGCAATAATTAAAGTAAGCGCAAAAGATGATAGTAAAAAATCTATAGCTTTATCTGGAACATTCAGGTCGCTACTAAATAACTCTATAATCGGCGTTACTAAAGGTTTTGAAAAGAAATTAGAATTAGTTGGCGTAGGTTATAGAGCGCAAGCCAAAGGAAAAACACTTGATTTAACATTAGGTTTTTCTCATCCAGTTAAGCATTTAATCCCAGACGGTATTACTGTTGAAACTCCAAGCCAAACTGAAATTTTAGTAAAGGGTGCAGATAAACAAGTAGTTGGTCAAGTAGCTGCTGATATTAGAGCTTACAGACCACCTGAACCTTATAAAGGAAAAGGCGTGAAATATAGTGATGAACATATCATTAGAAAAGAGGCTAAAAAGAAATAATGGATAAGAAAAACACAAGAATTCGTCGTTCAAAAAAATCACGTGCGAAAATAAGGTCTTTAAAAGTAGATAGATTAAATATCCATCGTACTTCTCAACATACTTATGCACAAATAATTTCTTCTGATAATACTGTTTTAGTCGCAGTGTCAACGTTACAAGATGAAGTAAAAAAACAAGTAAAAAATACTGGAAATATTTCAGCTGCAACTGTAGTAGGTAATTTAATTGCCGAGAAAGCTAAAGAAAAAGGTATTAGTTCTGTCGCATTTGACCGATCAGGGTTTAAGTATCATGGTCGAGTTAAGGCTCTAGCAGACGGCGCACGCGAAAGCGGATTAAACTTCTAATTGGTATAAATAATGAATAATTCTGAATTTTCTCAAAATCCTGATGGTTTAATGGAAAGACTGGTATCTGTAAACCGTGTTTCTAAAGTGGTAAAGGGTGGTCGTCAGTTTAGCTTTACAGCTTTAACAGTTGTAGGTGATGGAAACGGTAAAGTTGGTTATGGCTATGGAAAAGCGAAAGAAGTACCTGTCGCTATTCAAAAAGCTATGGAAAAGGCAAGAAAAAATATACAGCATGTAGATTTAAATGGAAAAACAATTCACTATGCAAGCTCAACCCGTTTAGGTGCCGCAAAAATATATATGCAACCGGCATCTGAAGGTACTGGCGTAATAGCTGGTGGTGCTATGAGAGCAGTTTTAGAAGTAGTTGGTGTACATGATATTTTAGCTAAAATTATTGGTACGCAAAATCCTATTAATGTTGTAAAAGCAACAATAAAAGGTTTAACTGATGGCATCTCTCCTGCACAAATGGCTGCTAAACGCGGTAAAAGCGTAGAAGACATAAAAGGCTAATATAATGGCAAAAAATAAATTAATAAAAGTAACTTTAACTAAAAGTTTCCATGGTCGATTGAAAAACCATAGAGCCTGCGTGGCAGGTTTAGGTTTAAGAAAGATTCGTCAAACTGTAGAAGTTTTAGATACTCCTGAAAATCGTGGAATGATAAATAAAGCCAGTTACATGTTGTCGGTAGAGGAATAAAAATGTTTTTAAATACTATTAAGCCAGCTGATGGCAGTACATTTGACCGTAAAAGAGTAGGTCGTGGAATTGGATCAGGTTTAGGAAAAACATGTGGCCGTGGTCATAAAGGTCAAAAATCACGTTCTGGTGGTTTTACAAAAATCGGATTTGAAGGCGGTCAGATGCCATTGCAAAGAAGACTACCAAAAGTAGGTTTCTCATCTCGTGTATCTAAAGAGTATGCAGAAATTACTCTTATTGAGCTTGTGAAAGTAAATAAAGATACGGTTACCGTGCAAGATTTAATTGATGCAAATCTTGTTGCTTTAAAGACAAAAACGGTAAAAGTTATATTATCTGGCTCAATTAGTACAAAAGTAAGCACAGCCGGTTTAAGAGTAACTAAAGGTGCCAAGTTGGCCATTGAAAAAGCTGGTGGAAGTGTAGGAGCATAAATGTCTACTTCTGCAATTAAAGGAATGTCGGGTTTAAGTAAATCTAGTGAATTAAGATCTAGAATTTGGTTTGTTATTGTTGCGCTTGTTGTTTATAGAATTGGAACACATATAACCATACCTGGAATAAACCCTTTGGTTATGGCATCGTTGTTTGAACAACAACAAAGTGGAATTTTGGGCATGGTAAACATGTTTTCTGGTGGAGCTTTATCCAGAATGTCGTTGTTTGCATTGGGAGTGATGCCTTATATTTCTGCTTCTATTATTATGCAGTTAATGTCTCATGTTATTCCTTCTTTACAATCGTTGAGAAAGGAAGGTGAAGCAGGTAGACGTACGATAACCAAATATACTCGATATGGAACAGTATTACTGGCAAGCTTTCAGTCAGTAGGTATTGCTATTGCTTTACAGGGGCAATCAATGGGTGGTTCTGCATTAGTGTATAACCAAGGTATGGGGTTTATTTTTACCGCCGCAATTACATTGATTACTGGAACCATATTTTTGATGTGGTTAGGCGAACAAATAACTGAAAGAGGGATTGGAAATGGAATTTCTATTTTGATTTTTGCTGGTATTGTTGCAGGTTTGCCACAAGCAATCGGTGGAACTTTAGAGTTGGTACGTACTGGTGAGTTAGCTTCAATATCTTTAATTATTTTATTATTGCTGGCTATAGGTGTTACGTACTTCGTTATTTTTGTAGAAAGCGGACAACGTAGAATTACGGTAAATTACGCGAAAAGACAACAAGGTAGAAAAATGATGGCAGCTCAAAGTAGTCATCTACCTTTAAAGCTAAATATGGCGGGTGTAATACCACCTATATTTGCTTCGAGTATTATTTTGTTCCCAGCTGCCTTAGGCGATTGGTTTGGACAAAATGAAAGTATGAAATGGATGCAAGATGTGGTGGCTACTATGTCTCCTGGGCAACCTATATATGTGTTTTTATATGCCACGGCTATTATATTTTTCTGTTTTTTCTATACTGCATTAGTATTTAATGCCAGAGAAACTGCAGAAAATTTAAAAAAATCAGGGGCATTTATACCAGGCATAAGACCTGGTCAACAAACAGCAACCCATGTAGATAAAGTATTAACTAGATTAACTTTAGCTGGTGCATTATATATAACGGCTGTTTGTTTATTACCCGAATTTTTAATTTTATACTGGAATGTACCTTTTTACTTTGGTGGTACTTCATTGCTTATTATTGTGATTGTAGTTATGGATTTTATAGCCCAAACTCAGTCTCATTTGATGTCTCAGCAATATGAAGGGCTAATGAAAAAATCCAAATTCAAAGGTTTTACAGGTTAACACGGTAGAGTAATTATGAAAGTTAGAGCTTCTGTTAAGAAGATGTGTAGAAATTGCAAAGTCATTAAAAGAAGTGGCGTTGTTAGAGTTATTTGTAGTAAAGATCCTCGACATAAACAAAGACAAGGCTAATCTTGAATTGTTATTGGAATTGTTGTAGAATCGCCCCTTTTTTCATGCCCCTCGGAGAATTTGAATGGCACGTATAGCTGGAATAAACATACCAGATAGAAAACATGCATGGATTGCATTAACTGCTGTATATGGAATTGGTAAAACACGTTCGTTTGAGATTTTAGAAAAAGCTAAAGTTTCAAGCGATACTAAATTCTCTGACATGACTGACGCTGAAATTGAATCTATTCGTGAGTTAGTAGGTGATTTTACAGTAGAAGGTGATTTACGACGTGAAGTATCAATGAACATCAAGAGATTGATGGACTTAGGTACGAATCGCGGTATTCGTCATAGAAGAAATTTACCGGTTCGTGGTCAAAGAACCAAAACCAATGCGCGAACTCGTAAGGGTCCACGCAGAGCAATTAAGAAATAGTTTGAGTATATAATGGCTAAAAAAATTATTAAGAAGAAAAATAAACGTGTTGTTACTGATGGTATAGCACACGTTCACGCTTCATTTAACAATACGATTGTAATGATTACAGACCGTTCTGGTAATGCTCTGTCTTGGGCAACCGCTGGCGGGTCTGGTTTTCGTGGTTCAAGAAAGAGTACGCCTTTTGCTGCGCAGATTGCAGCAGAAAAAGCTGGCGAAGCTGCGAAAGCTTATGGCTTAAAGAATTTGGATGTAAAAGTAAAAGGTCCAGGCCCTGGTCGTGACTCTGCAGTTCGTTCATTAAATAATATTGGTTTTAAGATAACCAGTATTTCAGATGTTACTCCGATACCGCACAATGGTTGTCGTCCTCCAAAGAAAAGAAGGGTTTAATAGGGTTTTATTATGGCTAGATATATTGGACCAAAGTGTAAATTAGCACGTAGAGAAGGAACTGACTTATTTTTAAAGTCAGGGATACAGTCTCATGAATCAAAATGTAAACATGACCGTTTACCAGGTCAGCAGGTTGCACGTCGTGCAAGACTGTCTGATTACGCATCTCAGTTAAGAGAGAAGCAAAAAGTTAAACGTATTTATGGTGTATTAGAAAAACAATTCCGTAATTATTATAAAAAAGCCGCTTCTAGAAAAGGTGCGACTGGTGAAAACTTATTACAGATGTTAGAGCAACGTTTGGATAATGTTATATATCGTTTAGGCTTTGCAAGCACCCGTGCTGAAGCCAGACAATTGGTTTCACATAAAAGTGTAATGGTTAATGGCTCTATTTTGAATATTCCTTCCGCTACAATAAGTGCTGGAGATATTATTTCAATTAGAGAAAAATCTAAAAAACAATCTAGAATAGCTCAATCTATCGAAATATCCGGTCAAAAAGGTTATGCAGAATGGGTTGAAGTTGATCCATCTAAAATGGAAGGCTCGCTAAAACGCATTCCAGAACGTTCTGAATTGCCATCAGAAATTAATGAATCACTAATTGTTGAACTTTATTCTAAATAGGTAATGCCAGTGTCTAGTAATGTAAATGAGTTTTTAAAACCTCGTATTATCGATGTTAAAGAGCAGAACAATAAAGCGACTGTGACTTTAGAGCCTTTAGAACGTGGTTTTGGCCACACTTTAGGTAATGCAATGAGACGTATCTTATTGTCATCTATGCCAGGTAATGCAGTCACAGAAATCAATATTGAAGGTGTCCTTCATGAATACACCGCTATAGAAGGTGTACAAGAAGACGTTATTGATATAATGCTAAATTTAAAAAAATTAGCAATAGTACTTAATGATCATACTGAAGCTGAATTAAAAATTAGCAAGAAAGGCCCTACAGTTATTACCGCTGCAGACATTCAAGTTACTAGTGAAATAGAAGTTATTAATCCAGATTTAGTTATTGCGCATATCAATAATAATTCTGAGTTTAATATGACGATAAAAGTAGAAACAGGACGTGGTTATGTTCCTTCTACCGCTAGAAAATCTGAAGATGGTGAAGGTAAAGCAGTTGGAACTTTAATGCTAGATGCTTTGTTTTCTCCCATTTCTAAGGTTAATTACGTTGTTGAAAATGCACGTGTAGAGCAAAGAACAGATTTAGATCGTTTGGTTTTAAACTTAGAGACCAACGGTACTATAGACCCTGAGTCTGCAATAAGAAAAGCTGCGACAATCTTACATAATCAGATAGCGGTATTTGTAGATTTGCAAGCTCCAGAGCCTGAAGTGGAAGAAGAAAAACCTGCAGAAGTAGATCCAATTCTACTTAGACCTGTTGATGATTTAGAATTAACGGTTCGTTCTGCGAATTGCTTAAAAGCAGAAAACATCCATTATATTGGTGATTTAATTCAAAAAACAGAAGTTGAATTATTAAAAGCACCTAATCTTGGTAAAAAATCATTAACAGAAATTAAAGACGTGCTAGCTTCACATGCACTTTCTTTAGGCATGAGACTAGAGAACTGGCCTCCAGCCAATCTAGCTTAATAATAGGATAGAAATACAATGCGTCATAGACATGCAGGTAGACAGTTAAACCGTAACAGTAGCCACAGAAAAGCGATGTTTAAAAACATGGCAAACTCTTTAATTGATCACGAATTAATTAAAACTACTTTACCTAAAGCAAAAGAATTAAGACGAGTGATAGAACCTTTAATCACGCTTTCTAAAGTGGATTCTGTAGCAAACAGAAGATTAGCTTTTAATCGTTTAAGAGATGATAGTTCTGTTGGTAAATTATTTACTGACTTAGGCCCTCATTTTAAAGAGCGTCCAGGTGGATATTTACGTATCCTTAAGTGTGGCTTCCGTCAAGGTGATAAAGCGCCGATGGCTTATGTTCAGTTAGTCGATAGAGAATCTGTAGAAGATTAATTCAATTCGTAATCTAAAAAAAACCTGCTAAAAGCAGGTTTTTTTTTGCGTGTCTATATTTGACCAATGGTAATTCGGTCGTTATTGCTATGGTCTTTAAATGTTGTAATGTTATGAAAGGACTGCTCTTTAAAAATACCTTGTACCTTTACTGCTTGGTTATAGCCGTGCTCTAAAACAAGGTAGCCAGAAACGGATAAATATTGTTTACTTGCTTCAATAATAAACGCTATATCTTGTAAGCCATCTACACCACTACTTAGTGCCGTTAATGGCTCAAACCGTAAATCGCCCATAGCTAAATGTTTATCATGTGATTCTATATAAGGAGGGTTGCTGGTAATTAAATCAAAATTGTGGTCATTAATATTTTCGAACCAATTACTCTTAATAATTTTAATGTCGATGTGGTGTTTTTTTGCATTAATTAGACACGTTTTTAAAGCGTCTTCGCTTATATCACAAGCCGTAATTTTTTTTAACAGAAGCTCTTTGGCTAAAGTAATTGGGATTATCCCTGTTCCTGTTCCTAAATCCAATATTTTTTTAAAGGGTTTGTTTAAATTTAATTGTAAAACGACATCTATAAGCCGTTCAGTTTCATGCCTTGGTATTAGTGTTGATTTGGAGACGGTAAACATACGCGAATAAAATTCACGTTCACCGGTTATATACGCTATTGGATAACCGGATTTTCTTTTATCGATTGATGTTTTTAATAATGCAAGTTCTGTGGTTTTAAGCTGCTTTTCTGGCCAAGTATATAAATAGGCTCTATCAACTTTTAATATGAATTGAAGAATCGCTTCAACTTCTATTTTAGGTAATTCGTTATTTTTTTTAAATATATCGTAAATGCACGTCATTTAGTTTAATGGCTAGTCTTTATCTAATTCGGTCATTAAATTAGCTTGGTATTCGTTTAATAAGGGTTCAATAATGACATCGGCATTGCCATTAATAAACTCATCTAGCTTATAGAGTGTTAAGTTGATGCGGTGATCAGTTACTCGCCCCTGTGGGTAATTGTACGTTCTAATTCGCTCCGAACGATCACCAGAGCCAACTTGCAGCTTTCTTGTTTCACTCTGTTCTTCTGCCGCTTTAGACGTTTCAATGTCATTTAATTTTGCTTGCAGTAATGCCATCGCGCGGGCTTTGTTTTTATGCTGAGAACGCTGGTCTTGGCACTCTACAACTAAACCGGTTGGTACGTGTGTTAAGCGAATTGCGGAGTCTGTTTTGTTTACATGCTGACCACCAGCACCAGATGCCCTAAAAGTATCAATTCTTAAATCGGCATTATTAATGGTAATTTCTTCGCTTTCTGGAGCTTCTGCCAATATGGCAACCGTTGCGGCTGAAGTGTGAACACGGCCTTGGGATTCTGTTTCTGGTACGCGTTGTACACGGTGTGCACCCGACTCAAATTTTAAACGCGAGAAGACACCTTGCCCACTAATGCGAGATATTATTTCTCTAAAACCCCCGTGCTCTCCATCACTAATGCTGATAATTTCAACGTTCCATTTTTTGTTTTCTGCATAACGGCTGTACATTCTGAATAAATCACCGGCAAAAATGGCCGCTTCATCGCCACCTGTTCCTGCTCGTATTTCTAAAAATACGTTGTGGCTATCTCGTGGATCGGTGGGCAGTAAAAGTTGTTGAAGTTGTAATTCAAAAATTAAAATATTGTTTTTACAGTCTTTAATTTCATCCTGTGCCATTTGTTTCATTTCTGGATCAGGGTCACTTAGCATTTCGTTGGCTGAATTTAAATCTTGATTGGCGGCTTTTAAATTTTTATACGCTTCAACAATTTCACTGTTTTGGGCATACTCTTTAGAAAGTTCTAAAAATTTATTTTGATTAGAAATAACACCAGGATCCGACAATAACATGCCAACTTCTTCTTGTCGGTCTACTAATTGCTCTAGTTTTTCTAATATTGATGCTTTCATTATGCTTCTCTAATTATTACTTTTGTTATTGGCGTTTTGCTGGCTTAAATTAAATAATTTTTTAGTGGTTTCTATGGTGTTTAAGTCATTGTCTTTAGCCGCTTGGCGCAAATGCATTGTGGGTTGGTGAAGTAATTTGTTGCATAAACTTAGGCTATATTGGCGAAGTATATCTTCTGTACTTTTACCCTTATCGGCTTGTTTAAGGCACGTTTTAATTAGGTCTTCAGATACCTGAGTGATATGTTGCCGTAATTCCATTATGGTGTCGACGGCATCTAAAGACTTTAGCCATTTTTCAAAATATTTTACGTGTTCCACTATAATACTTTCAGCCTGTAACGCTGCTTGCTGTCTGGAACGTTGGTTTTCTTCAATGACTTCTTTAAGGTCATCTACGGTATATAAAAATACATCATCAAGGGTTTCAACTTCTTGTTCAATATCTCTTGGTACGGCAATATCAACCATAAAAATGGGTTTAAATTTTCTTTTAATGAGCGCGCTTTCAACAGCCCCCTTACCTAATATAGGTAACTGGCTTGCTGTGGAAGAAATAATAATATCTGCTTTATGCAAATAATCGGGTATTTGATTAATACCGATTGCTTCGCCGCCGGCTATTTTACAAATATCTTCGGCTTTTTCAATGGTTCTGTTGGCAATAATAATAGAACCAATATTGTTCTTTTTTAAATGCCTTACCGCCAGTTCTATTGTTTCACCTGCGCCAATCATTAAAGCTGTTTGTTTGTTTAGTTCACCAAATATTTGTTTTGATAAAGTAACCGCAGCGAAGGCAACCGATACAGGGTTGGCACCAATTTCTGTATCGGTTCTTACTTGTTTTGCAACGGTAAAAGCGTGTTGAAATAATTTAGATAAGTATTTTTGAATGCTTTTAAATTTTGCTGCATCACTAAAAGCGGTTTTCATTTGCCCTAAAATTTGAGGTTCACCCAAAACTAAAGAATCTAAACCACTGCAAACCTTAAATAGATGTTCAGTTGCATCATTATCGTTATAAAAAAACAAATGTGGTTTTAAGTCACCGTCGTTGATTTGGTGAAATTGATGCAACCATTGAACGATTTGATCGTCCTGATTGTCTGTATGGTAATAATATATTTCTGTGCGATTGCAGGTAGAAACAATAACTGTTTCATCAATGTTTTTAAGTTTAGCTAAGTCGTTATAAGCACTTTTAAGGTGATGATTAGAAAAGGCGATTTTCTCCCTAACTTCTACAGGGGCTGTATTATGATTGAGGCCGATTACAGATAAAGTCATGAATGAAAATAGGATACAAATTGCACTTTTTAAGGGCGAGAAGTATAGCAGTTTTAATGACTTTTTTTCTATGCAATAGAGACAAGAATAAAAGCTTTGTTATACTATCTGGATTAATATAGTAAGTGCAACAGCCTATATTAATGAGCTATAAGTTGTATTTGCCTTGCAACATTAAGCTAATCGGCTATGATGCTTGTTATTTAAAATTAAGATGTTAAGAGAACATTGAACTATGCTAAAAATTAGCTTAATAATTTTTGTTATATTACTAACGTCTTGTAATACGGTTTCAGAAAAAATTCAACCTGATAAAAGCACGATAGAGACAAAAAAGCAGGACGATAGCCATTTAAATATAAACAATAATATTGTTATAAATAAACCAATATACAAAGATGATAGCTATATGTTTAAACTGCTCAGTGCAGAAATAGCCGGTCGTAGAGGGTTAATGGATTATGCGTTAGCAGGTTATTTAGACGTGGCACAGTCTTTAAATAGTCCAGAAATTGCTGAAAGAGCGGCAATTATAGCCGCATCTTTTGATGATGATGAAATAGAAGAAAATGCGGCTAATATCTGGTTGGATATATCACCAAATAACATTGATGCTTTAAAAATGTTGTTTTCAGTTAATTTGCGAAAAAATAATCTAAAAAAGTCGGTAGATATTGGACAAACAATTTATCAATTATCAGAAGATAAAAGTAAGGCTTTACGCATTATCTCTGCTACTATTTTATTAGAAAAAAATACAAAAATTGCTGTTCCCTTAGTTAAACGTTTTATTAAACAATACAAAAATAATGCAGATTTATATTTTGTACTTGCTAAATTGTATTACGAAAAAGTCAAACGTATACCGTCACTAAACGCCATTAATAAAACATTGCAATTAGACCCAAGCATTATTGATGCTTATATAATAAAAAGTGCGCTTTTATATGAGCAAAACGATGGCTCTGCAATTGTTTTTTTACAACAAGCTATTAAAAAACACCCTAAAGCAACTAAATTAAGGCTGGCGTTACTAAGGTTTTTAATTGATGATAAAAAATATGCGACAGCGGGGGAACACCTAGAAGCCGTTTATGATTTGTCTAAAAATGATGCTACTATCCTGTTTAAAATTGCCTTGCTAGCTGTAGAAACTGATCAATATAGCCTTGCAAAAAAATATTTTACAAGGACAATAAAGTTAGGAGAATATTTACAGTCCAGTAATTATTATTTGGGGCGAATGGCCAGCAATGATAATCAACATCAATTAGCGATAGACTATTATTCGCAAGTGAATAGTGGAGCGCATAAAAGTGGATCCCAGTTTAGAATTGTTGAAGCTTTGGTACTATTAAATAAGCCTAAAAAAGCTTTAGAGTACATAGCAGCGTTAAAACAAAATTATAAAAAAAATGCCAATAAAAAGCTAGAGTTGCAATTGTTAGAAGGGCAACTATTGCGCTCTACAGGGCAATTTGAACAGTCATACCAGGTATTATCTAAAGCGTCAAAATATCACCCAGAAAGTATTGAGTTGCTTTATTCTAAAGCATTATCTGCAGATCGCTTGAGCAAACATCACGAGTTTGAAACGGACTTAAAAAAGATATTAAAAAAACACCCCAACAATGCTCAAGCATTAAATGCGTTGGGTTATTACTTGGTGAGTAAAACCCAACGTTTTGAAGAGGCAGAAAAATTAGTTTACAAGGCGTTTAAAATTAACCCTAACGACCCAGCAATAATAGATACGATAGGCTGGTTGCACTTTAAACAAGGGGAAATAGAAAAGGCAGAAAAATGGTTAAGCAAAGCAAACGCATTAGTGTTTGATCCAGAAATTTCTGCGCACATGGGCGAAATTTACTGGGTATTAGGCAAAAAGGAAAAGGCAAAAGCCGTATGGAAAAAAGCGATTGAACATTTTCCGACCGATTTAGAGTTGATAGAAACCATTAAACGCTTCAATGTAAAATTTTAATGATGCTTAAAGTCGCTTTTTTTATACTTGCTGGTTTTTTAGTTTCATGTGCAGCACCAAAAAAGCCTGTCTCTTATGGTGAAACTATTTATTGGCAACAAAAAGCAGCAAAATTAATTAAAATAAATACTTGGCGTATTGAAGGAAGGCTTAAGTTAAAGCAAAATAGCCAATCTAATGTGGTATCAATTATTTGGACAAAAGAGCAAGATGTGCAAAACATTACTTTACTTGCTCCATTGGGTCAGTCCGTTTTAAAATTAAAAATAATGGCTAACAACACCCGTGTGCAACTGGCAGATGGACGGGTGTTTTTTGATAATGACCCACAAGCGTTAATTAAAAAGCTAACCCGTTTAGATGTGCCAATAAAGCCGTTAACGTTATGGGTTTTGGGTAAAACAGAACGCGCTAACAACAATAGTTTTGATGAGTTTGGACGTTTAATAACATCATCATTAAAAGGTTGGCAGTTAAACATAAGTGAGTATGCGCAGGTTAGTAGTACAAAACATGGTGCCATAGAGTTACCGTCCACGATAAATATTAGCAATGATGAAACATCGTTAGTGTTGGTGGTTAATAGTTGGAATATAGATTCAGCAAAAGAAGCGTTAGTTTTTGATGATGAATTGTTAACGATACCTGTTTTTAGGTAATGAAGCTTACTTGGCCAGCACCCGCAAAAATTAATTTATTTTTGCAAATAACAAATAAAAGAACGGATGGTTTTCATGATTTACAAACCATTTTTCAGTTTTTAGATTGGTGCGATTATTTAACGTTTGAACTTAATGAAGAAGGTGACATTACTTTAGAATGTGATGAGCCATCGTTAAACGACCAAAAAAACATAGTGATTAAAGCGGCTTTGTTATTGCAAAAAACGGCCAAAGTTAAACAAGGCGTGCATATAACATTGCAAAAAAACATTCCCTCTGGCGCAGGTTTAGGAGGGGGCAGTTCTAATGCAGCGACAACAATAGTCGCATTAAATTATTTATGGCAATGCCAGTTAAGCCAAAAGCAACTGCAACAACTGGGTACGCAACTGGGGGCAGATGTGCCAGTATTTATTTTTGGTCAAAGTTGTTGGGCAGAAGGTATTGGCGATAAATTTAGCCTGTTAAAGGCAGAGGATTTGCCACCAGAAAAAAACTATTATTTAATCAAACCCAAACAGTCTATTAATACGGCTGCTATTTTTTCTTCTGCTTTACTTAAAAGAGACTGTAAAAAACACAGTGCAAACAACATTAAATACCGACTACTTAAAAACGTGTTTGAAGACGTAGTGGCAAACGCTTACCCCGAAATAATAAGCAATATAAGCAAACAATATAACTACTTAACAGAGCAAGGGGTCGACGAAAAGGGCCATTTTTTAGCATGTGATTATAGGATGACCGGTTCAGGCTCGGTGTTTTTTATCGCCATTAAAGATAATGTGTGCGCGAAACAAATAAAAAATAATTTGCCAGTGGGTTACTCAAGTAAGGTTAGTCGCAGTGAAAATGAATCGAAGTTAAATAAATTGATTGATAAGCTAAACTTCTGAATCCTTACTTAAAAAAAATAAAAATGGCGCACCACTTAAGGAAGGCTGATTAACTGGAGTTTTCAAATTATTAGCGTTAAGCATTGCTCGTTTTGGTGCAGTTGCTTCGGGCTTCCTGCCCTCGGTGCTTCGCACGTCGCTATCGCTCCCCAAATCGTTCCTGACGATTTAGTCAAAACTAGCGAGGCTTACAAGCGGCAGGCGATAACGTTATCTGATAATGCTCTAATAGCCCGCTTGATAAGCCTTGCTAGTTCACGATAAAGCTATGAACAAGCAAGGCTTAGCGCTATTAGTATAATGCCAACGTTTATGCATTGACCGAGATTAAATTTTAAACCATGCTTTAGCCCGTTAATCTAATGCACCTAGTAAAAGCAAAATATATCTGATTAGCAATAAGGTGACCACGATATTTTTGTTTTCACTATGCACACCAAGTGATTACGCCTTTTTCATATTTATAAGTAAGGATTAAGGAAAATAAAACTTCTGATAACAATTCGAGTTGTGTATAATCCCGTCCTTTAAAAGAACAGTCAATGTTTTTTTATTGGGCCATCGCCAAGCGGTAAGGCACTGGGTTTTGATCTCAGCATGCGCAGGTTCGAATCCTGCTGGCCCAGCCAATTTTTATTAAGGTTAAAGTTTACCATGGCTGATAATAATCTTATGTTGTTCACGGGGAATGCCAATCCTCGTCTCGCAAACGATATTGCAGAAAGCTTATCGATTACTTTGGGTAATGCCAAAGTAGGTCGCTTTAGTGATGGTGAAATCACTGTCGAGCTACTGGACAATGTCCGCGGGCAAGACGTGTTCATCTTGCAACCGACTTGTGCGCCAACTAACCGTAACTTGATGGAACTCATCATTATGGTAGACGCACTTCGTCGTTCGTCTGCCAACCGTGTTACTGCGGTTATTCCCTACTTTGGTTATTCAAGGCAAGACCGCCGTGTGCGCTCTCAACGTGTGCCTATTACCGCTAAAGTGGTTGCTAATATGCTAACCGGTGTGGGTGTAGACCGCGTGTTGACGATTGATTTACACGCAGATCAAATTCAGGGCTTTTTCGATATTCCTGTCGACAACATTTATGCATCGCCGTTATTACAGGGCGATATATTTAAACAAAACCACGAAAACATGATGGTAGTATCGCCAGACGTAGGTGGCGTAGTACGTGCCAGAGCCATAGCCAAACGTTTGGGCGATATTGATTTAGCCATTATAGACAAGCGTCGCCCGCAACCGGGCGTGTCGGAAGTCATGAACATTATTGGTGATGTTGCCGGTAAAACCTGCATATTAATAGACGACTTGGTTGATACCGCAGGTACACTGTGCCACGCGGCAGACGCATTAAAAGCGAAAGGTGCTTCCAAAGTGGTATCTTACGCGTCACATGCGGTGTTATCAGGCCCGGCTATAAACAATATCAATAACTCACAGCTAGACGAATTGGTTGTGACTGACACCATTCCATTATCTGACGAGGCAAGAGCCTGTAAAAAAATCCGTCAAGTGACGGTGGCAGACATGCTGGCAGAAACCATACGCCGAATACATAATGAGGAATCGGTCAGTTCGTTGTATTTGGACTAACCTTATTAAATGAGCAGGTTTTGGACAAAGGCGGTGCATAACCTAGACCCCTATGTTCCTGGCGAACAACCGCAAGATAAAGCCTATATAAAATTAAATACCAACGAGAACCCTTATCCACCATCGGATAAAGTCTTGGCGGTTATTAAAGCTAACGCAACTGAAGCGTTACGCCTATACCCAGACCCAAACGCAAGCCATTTAAAACAAACCATTGCAGACTACTATAAGTTAAAGCCTAAAAATATTTTTGTTGGCAACGGTTCGGACGAAGTATTGGCGCTGGCGTTTTATAGCTTCTTCGAGGCGCAATCACCACTACTGTTTCCAGATTTAAGCTACAGCTTTTACCCCGTATACAGTGACTTTTATGGCCTAAATCGTCGACCCCTTGCTGTAAATAAAGCCTTCGAAATTGAGTTAAATGACTATTTAATTAATGATTCGAGCGGTGTTATTTTCCCCAACCCTAATGCACCAACAGGGCAATATTTAAAACTGGCAAAAATTGAAGCGTTTTTAAATAACTATAAAAATAAAGTAGTCATTGTAGACGAAGCTTATATAGACTTTGGTGGTGAATCTGCGGTGCGTTTACTAGATAAATTTGACAACTTATTGGTGGTGCAAACGTTTTCAAAGTCACGTTCTTTAGCGGGTATGCGCGTTGGTTTCGCCATGGGTAATGAACAACTTATTAATGGCTTGGAGCGCGCTAAAAACTCGTTTAACTCCTATCCTTTAGACAAACTCGCGCAAGTATCGGCCATCGAAGCGTTAAAAGACCAACAAACGTTTGAACAACATAGAGATAAAATCATTGCCTCCAGAGAATGGACTGTTGCGCAATTATCTACGTTAGGTTTTAATATTATTCCCTCTAAAGCCAATTTTGTTTTGGCATCGCCCAAAAATAAAAATGCAGAAGCCTTGTATTTAGCATTAAAAGCAAAAGGAATATTAGTGCGTTATTTTAAAACCAAAAGAATCGCAAGCTATTGCCGTATTACTATTGGTACACAAAAAGAAATGGAAAAGTTAATAGCGGTTATTAAAAGCATATCAAATGAGTAATGCCTTTAGGGCACATTTATTAGCAAACGTTTTAAAACAAATACTTTAAGTTGCCTTTTTTATTAATTAAAAAATCACCATTGGGTAACTCTTTACCTATTAACCTTAGTGCTAATTTAATCTCGTTAGGCAATACAATGTTAGGTTGCAGTTTTAGCTTGGTGCTAAAATTTTGATTGGGGCTAATGGTTACCGTACCGCTAATATCAATATCGCCAGATAGGCCAACAATTTCGGTAACAATTTTTTTATCTACCATTTTACTTTTTGCCGTTATTTGCCCTAATTTTAAAGTTAGCGGGTTAGTAACGCCGGCTTGTTGCCATACGGTTTTCAGTATTAATTGCTCTATTTGTTTGGTTTTTACATTGCCTGTTAAGCGTTTAAGTGTAAAGTCTACCGTGCCAGTTAAAGACACTAAGGCCAAATTAAAGTGCTTTAAAATGGCTGTAACATCGTTAGAGTAAGTACCATTTGTTGCACTAAACAACTGTTTATTGGCATCTATTAAGGCTTTAAAATCGCCTTCAAATAATTGGCCACTCACTTCGCCTTGTAGGTTTTTGGTTAATAACGGCAACAGCTCAATATCCCAATTGGCGTTATCTATTTGCCAGTTGTTCCACTTAATGGTTTCTGCTTGTCCGTGCCAAAGTTTGCCCTGGGTGTTTTTTATGGTCAAGGCTTTAGGTAAGTCTGCTTGTTTAAGCACCCAACTAATAGGGGCATGGTAGGCAACAGAAAATGCCGTGCTAATAATTAACAGTAGCAATAAAATAATGGCTTTAATCATTATGCCTAATCCTTATATCGCAATGTGAAAAGGATTTTGGCATTTTTATATTTTTTATATAAGGATTAGGCATTAGGGCTTTTCCATTTTAATACGGGCAGAAACCATACCGATGCTTATTTTTGTAGTGGTCATTTGCACTAGTTGCAGGCCACTATTTTGCAGCTGTTGTACCAGTTTAATTAATTGGTCAAACGACACCATTTTATACCTAAAGCTGATGCTTTTTTGCCCTTGCGGTGTCATACGGTCTGGCAAGTGTAAACCCAAACGTTTTATATTTTGATCAACCAATATATAAGGGGTAGTACTGTTATTAAACTGTTGGGTTGGTGCTAAAGAACCTTGTTTAACCAATAATTTGGCAGACTTGCTCATGTACTCTAGTAATACTTTTTCAGCGGCTAAGCGGTCTTTTGCGGCGATGTTGCCTTTTTGTATAGGCTCTATCACCATTAAAAAAATCAGCAAAAAAGACAAAACTAAACTGGCAGCCAGCACAATGTTTTTTTCTCGGGTACTTAACTGTTCAAACCAATTCATTATTGTTTAATCCTTAGTCTGCCTTTTGCGCCATTGGCATTTTGGCTAATGGCAGACACGCTAACGGTAAAACCATCACGCTCTGACAGTACTTTTTTAATGTCATCTATTTCGGATAACTGTGCGGTTTCAATATCAATTTCTATACCGCTTTTATTGGCGTTAATGCTGTTGATAGTAATGTTTTTAAAGTCCGACAGGGTATTGCCGACATCAAATAAAAGCGTGGTTAAAGCAAATTGGCTGGTATTGCCTTGTTTGCTTAAACGTTTCATTTTACTTCTCATTAATACTCTTGGGTTACGCACATTTTTTTTCGTTTCGGGGAAGGCTTTTTTTAGTATTTGCAAACTGAGCTGTCGGTGGTTATCTGCCTGTTTTACTATTTTTTGTGTCTCTAAATGAATGCTAAATAAATAACTGGCCAAAATTAAAACAGCCAATACAGCCGTTAACGACCAGTTTAATAGGTGTTTTTTTGTCGAGGCGTAATCTTTTTGTCTGTCTAATAAATCAAACGGAATGTTATCTAATTGTTTAGCAAGCAGGTTAAAAATATGTGCGTCGGTCGTGGCCAAATCGTCTTGTTTGGTGTTGCTTGTCTGTAACATCATGGCCACTAAGTTTTCATGGCAACTAAATTGTTGCAATTCATCAATATTGCAAGTAGCTACGCCTTTATACAGGTTAATGCTGTTTTTGGGCATTAATGCAAAGGTGGGGCATATCGCGCTGGCATTGATGCCTGCATTGGCTAAATTAGATGAAATTTTAGCAATCACCTCTTTATTAATTACCACCACACCCGTGCTTTGTGCAGGTGGGTTTTTTTGGTAATTAAATTTTAAACAATCAATATCATCACTCAGCTCTTCTTCTAATTGATAAGCGATAGAGGCAATGGCTTTACGTTTATTGGTTTTAGGTAAATCGACTAAAAAATAACTGCATTGCAAACCGTCTAATAAAACAATGGTTTTTTGATTTTTGTGAAAAGCGGCGGCTTGCAGTAACGTACCTGTAAAAATTTCAGAACTAATGGTTTGGTTGTTAACTAAACACCAAGAGCATTGCTGTTCACCGTATAAAATAAGAAAGGTGTCGGCCATTAATTATCCAAAGTACGGTTGATAATAGTAATGTTGTTGTTTTGGTCGCGTTTCATCAAAGTGCTAGACTGTATGATTGTTTCTGCAATTTTAACCTGAATCTTCGATAAAAAGTATTGGCTTTTAGTATTTAAGTTGTCAGACATGTTCGGTTTATCTTTATTGTTACTGTGGTTTTTAAAGGCATCCACGCTTTGAAAGGGGTTCTCAATAATGTCATCTATAAAATCGGTGGCGATTTTTTCATTAATATGGGGCGCTAAAGTTTGTAAAACAAGGTTACTGGCAGTGTTTACATTAATGGTGGTCTTTTCTGGCAAGGCGGTTATATGCGGTTTTAATAAATCTACAGTTGTTTGGTCAAAACCATTAAGCAAAATAAGCTCATTAATACTATTAAATTTGGCATTGGCAGTTCGGTAGGGGGTTTCTAACGCTAAATAATAACCGTCTTCTGCACCACCAGGAAAGGTGGCATTTTGGTCGGTATCTATCCAATCTATAATGGCGTTAATTTTACTACTGTCTAGTTCTAACAGCTTAAATAAACGGCTAAGTTGGGTTTGAGTGTCGGTATTGATGGTGTTTTGTACAATAATATCATTAATGTTAATTTTACCGTCTTGATCAATAATTTCACCAATAAAAGCCCCATTAGGTAAAGGAAAAGCCATGGCGTTTTTTTGCGCCCAAATATCACTGGGCGAGTCGGTTTTTTCTTTAAGTGTGCCGTCTTTTTTTAAAATGGTGGCCGTTAGCTGTTCTGCGCCTAATACGTATTGGTCTATATGTAAATGGTTTAAACGGTTTGCCGTGCGTGCAATGTTTAAGCCGTGATCAAATGCCATTTCTGCGGTGATAACCGTGACAATGGTAACAATTAATAAAATAGTAATTAAGGCAATGCCCGACTGTTTTTTCATTGGGTAAATAACCACACAAATTTACCGTGGTTTTGGGTATATAAAGAAACTTCTGTAGCGATGGGCAAGCTAGACACCGTTTGAGTATTGGCAATGTTTAAATTTAAAGGTGGCCACTGTGCTTGCCATTGTTTGCTTTTGTCCATAAACCTAACCTGCACTTGTTGTACATTGTTTAATAAAATACGGCGTTTAATTTTGCTATTAGGCGCGCTATTAAAGTGGCTGTTAAATGCACGTATTAATTGCTCATCTTCTAGGTAATAGTCTATTTTTATAAACGGGTGCTGTTTTAGCTGTAACGGGTTAGGTTTATTGGCACTGCTAATACTAAATAAATGGCTGGCTTCATCATTGTGTTTAAAACTGCTTATGGTTTGCCCGTATTGGTCACGATTACTGGCGTTGCTTAAATACAAATAGTCTTTATGTATTTGTAAATAGGTTTTTTGTATTTGATCTAAAAACGTACCGTGGTTTTTGTAACTGTCTTTAACTAACAAAATTTGGCCTAAGCCGCTATAAGCCGCTGTCGCCATTACTGCAAAAATAGCCATAGAGATGAGTAACTCTATAAGTGTGAAGGCTTGATTGTTGTCAGCTTTAAGCATGGTGCTTTATTGTCAATTTATGAAAAATGGTGGTGCATAAACTAACATAAAACCCTTATTTGTTTTGGGACATAATTGCTATATTAAAAAAAATTAGAAGCGCAAAAAAAAGCAAACATGAAGGTATGGCATATTGAAATGCTCCAAAATAAATGAATGTAAAACGATAATTTGTTAACATATGTCACCGTAAATAGTATTAGGTACGTCTTGATTAGCTATTTATAGTATGAAAACCTAAATGTGGGAGAGGCTTTAAATAGCCACCGAAGGCGCAACTCGCTCGGAAACGCTCAGGTAAACGGACCGCATTAAGAGTGAAAACAACTGTTTTCAACAACTCTGGAGAGAATGCTAAAGGCATTCACCGAAGGGGAATATTGTTTAAACGCTAAACAATTAATCTCTCAGGTAACCGGACAGAGGGGCGCAATATCTATTGGTTAATAGGTAAATATTATTGCGCTTAATTAAAAGGTTACTATGTCACAACAAACTCCGCTATACCAAGCACACCTAAGTGCCAACGGCAAAATGGTCGACTTTGCAGGTTGGGATATGCCAATAAACTACGGCTCTCAACTTAAAGAACACATACAAGTACGTCAAGACTGCGGCATGTTTGACGTATCGCACATGGTGATTTTAGACATAGCAGGCTCACAATCTACCCAGTGGTTACAAAAATTACTAGCTAACGACATTACCCGCATAAGTGATTACGGCAAAGCGTTATACAGTTGCATGTGTGATGAAGACGGGGGCATTATTGACTAATTAATTGTCTATCGTTTTGCAAGT
>CAZPSE010000026.1:0-26230 GCA_964589575.1 uncultured Gammaproteobacteria bacterium
TATTTTTTAATAATTATAGGCTATGTTTTCCTACAGGTTTATTAGACCACTACAAATATTACACCTTGGACAGCAACCGATATAGAAATTGCTATAGAGACCATTCAAGACCCATTATTGCAGTCTAAAAATGAAGGAGCAAATTTTGTTTTTAGACCAGGGCATACTCATAAAATAAGCTTTCCTGTTATATTAACGGGTGAAATAGACGGTACTGTTTATTTGTCTGAAAATGACGATATTCAGCCTATGTCTAATGTTGATATAGAGTTGCTTGATGAAAAACAACAAGTAATTCAAACAACACGCTCTAGTTTTGACGGCTTCTATTTATTTACCGGTGTACCTGTGGGTAAATACAATGTAAGGGTTTCACCAACGCAAATAAAAAAGTTTAATTTATTTGTAGATAAACCTTTTGAAATATTTATGAGCGCACCCGATAATTTATTTATTATTGACCAAAATTTCTTATTAAAGAAACTACCCGCTAAATAGATTTACTTAGCTTTTAACAACCCTGGCATTGCCCTTTTTAGTGCTTTATGTAAATTAGGCACTTCTTGGTCTATCACGTAGTCGGGTATCCATTTATTGTCTTTGTCTGCCATCATTGCACGAACGCGCTCTCCAAATAAGCGTTTCATGGTAAAGCTAATGCCTTCTTTTTTAGAATAATCACACGAGCCATATTCAATATTTCGCTCATTTAAAGTGTCTATAAAATGCTTTTTAAAGTCATCAACTACGTCGCCTTCTTTTTCGTAATCTAATCTATTATCGTAATAACTGTGGGCAAAATGTTTTGCCATTGTGACTACAAATTTTTGTCTTCTTGCATCGTCTATTTTGTCGTACAACATTCTGTCTACAATATGTACGGTAAAGCAGGCGTATTCCATTATTACGTCTAAGCGCCCCATTTCTGACGTGGTATCAAAGCCGTCGTTTTCTAACGTTAAGGTGCCTTTTGCCGCTATTTGCCACACTACCATACCCAGCGCTTCTGCCGATGCACCAATGCTAACTTGTTTGTCTTTTTTGTTCCAACGTGTGTGTATTCTCATACGTCTAGTCCTCGTACAATTCTATTTCTTGCATTTCGCCGTTGGTCATAATGTCTATTTTGGTTACCTTAGGAAAACGGTTGGCTATGTAAGCAATCATTAAACCTAATAGCCTTTTATTTTGCGATTCTATCGCACCTAAAATTTTATCGGCTATTATTTGTGAACGCTGAAAAGGTGTAGGGCTTTCTACCCAATAACGGCCCATTTGCCAACCTTTGTCCATATCGGCATCCATTTTGCTAAACATATCTTCAGCTTCGGTTACCAATACTTCTTGTACTTCTACGGGTACACTTTTTTCATCTATAACAATTGTGATAGTTTTAGACATTTATTTAAACTCTAAATATAATTGCGCTATTATAAACGATTTGCCCTACTGATTATGTTAATTGAAATCCCTAATGTTCTTAACGTAGAACAACTTATAGACGTTAATAGACTAATAGAACAAGCTAATTTTGTAGATGGAAAACTGTCGGCAGGGCTGGCTGCTGCCAACGTTAAAAACAATAACGAGCTAGAAACCAACACCCCCATTACCCAACAGTTAGACCAATTGGTTTTAGGCCGCTTAGTAAATAACCCGGCTTTTGCCAACAGTTGTTTTACTAAACATGTTGCCGGTGCTTTTTATGCACGCTACAATAAAAACATGAACTATGGCGAACATGTAGATGACCCCATTATGGGGCCAACGGGTGGCCAATATCGTGCAGATATTTCTGCCACTATTTTTTTAAACAACCCTAAAGATTATGAAGGTGGTGAATTGGTTATCTGCTCTAGCTTTGGTGAAAAGCAATATAAACTTAAAGCCGGTAGCGCGATTGTTTATCCATCGTCTAGCCTTCACCATGTTAACACTGTCACAAAAGGTCAGCGGTTTGTAGCGGTAACATGGATACAAAGCATGATTGCCGACCCTGCCCAACGAGAATTATTATTTAATTTAAATATCGCAAGGGAGCATTTAATTAATCAAGATGCAAACAGCAAGCCTGCCAAGATGGTTGATATGAGCTACGCCAATTTAATTCGTATGTGGGCAGATGTTTAACAACCTCAAAACAGCCTAAATCGTCGACCCCTTGCCTATTAGCTAGATAAAAACGGCTCACTTATAAACATCAACCACTCCGTTACTATTACTAAGCAGCAAACAGCCTTATAAATTATTATATAATAAAACGCTAATTTAGATTACTAACCCAACAAGGCCAAATTAATGTGAATATTGACGTGACAGAGAGTGAAATTAAACAGGCTAAAGCACCTCATGATCTTTTTATATTCAACTTAATTGGCAATCATATTCTTGTTTTTGTTGGGGTTTTAAGCGTCGCTTTTGACAACTTAAGTGTTATTTTTATTGTCCCACTTATTTCATTATGCATTATTGTTTATACGTTTTATAAAGCCAAACAATCATTAAATAATGATACTTGGTTTGTAATGTGTCATTGGCAACTAACCCTAAAACGCTCTAAAATTTTATTAGCTGTTATTTTTACTGTCATGTTAGTTGCCGCTTTTGGTTACATTATGCTTAATGAGTTTAATGTAATGAAAGAAGCCGTTATTGCTTTTATTGCAGGTATTGGTCTACTACCTTTGATGATTACTGTACTAATTTTGATAGTAATGGAGTCTGATGCTCAAAACCAAGTTACGAAGGGTTATGTACCTGACAGCATAGCTAAAGCATTCCCTCAAAAAAACCAATAAGCTTTTAGCATTGCTCCCATGGCAAGCCTTCATTTCGCCACCCAGATACTGTACTTCTGTGATGGTTATCATTTAGCGGGCCTTCAAAACCACCATCCACCACGTACAAATTATTAATACCATGTTTGGCTAGCTCCCGAGCGGCAGCTTTTGACCTATTACTGCTTCGACAAAGTAATAGTATGCAAGTGCCTGTTTTTGGGTTATCGCTTTGCTCTGTATTGCGCCCTAAAAGCAGCTTGCGTACTGCTGCTACAAATTGTTTATTTATTTCCCAATCCGGCGCGTCCATCCAAGGGATATGAATAGCACCTTTAGGATGACCAATCATTAAAAATTCCATATCGGTACGTACATCTATTAATATCGAGTTTGAGTTTTTTTCTTTATAAGACCACGCTTGCTTGGGAGTAATTAATTTAAAATTATCGCTCATATTGCTTATGCCTATAATAGTTATTGTGCGTAGTTTTATTATAGGCATAAAAAAAGCCGCTTAAAAGCGGCTTTTTTTAATATCTGTATGTTAAATTCTAACGTACAGAACCTTTTTCAGCATGGGCAACATCAACTAACGCCATGGCTAGTTCGTTATACTTTTCACGGTAACCAAATAGTTCTTCACCTTCTTTGGGAACAAAGTACTCTTCGGGCTTTACACCATTTGCAGATTCATAGTCTTGAAATTTCTTTTGCATTGCGATTAATTCCGCAATCATAGCGTTTTTATCAGCCATTTTTTATTCCTAATATATAAGGTTAATTATGTTGTTGTAATGATTATACAGCGATTGTTCGTTTTCAACACTATTACCTCAGAGATAGTAGCGTTAATTGTAGTTAAAACTTAGTAACCGCCTTTTCGACGACTTTCTGGCAAACCGGCAATTTTTCCGCCTTGTTTACTGGGGTCACCAGGGAAAAGATCATATAAATCTTTTGCCTTCATTTTTTTATTGCCCCACAGTTTGCCCATGGTTTTTACCATGCCACGGGTATTTGGCTGGTTACCTGCATTGTTTATAAATTCTTCTCTTAGGTAGTTAATTAAGTCCCAATGCTTGTCGGTCAACTCTAAAGTATCTTCATCAGCCAGATACTGCGCTAATTCTTTGCTCCAGTCTTCAATATTGATTAAATAACCCATCGGAGAGGTTTCTAATGTCTTACCACCAAATTCAATCGCCATGTTTAACTCCTAAAATATGATTTTTATAAAATTGTGGCACATTTTACACTACTTTTTATGAACAATTCATCTACCTTTTAGAGATAGTTATTCATTTTCTTCTCCAGCATTAACCGCTTCTATACCTTTGTGAGGTATAAAAACACCGCAACCCATAAACTGGTGTTTACCTATGCCTTTTTGTTGTAACAAGATAGAGTCTTCCTTTGACAAATCGGCCAACATCAACGACCTTGTTATCAAACATTTATCTTTATATTTTAATTTTCGCACTTTACCACTTAACATTTTTTTTACATTTACTCCCAGAGCGTTAATTTCTTTAGCACACATGCTGATAAATGCTTCGTCATCTTCGCTTTCAGTTACAATAAAATGACTATTAATGGTGGTACTGGCTCTAAGCTTTTTGTTTTTAATAATTGATGTCAAAGTCAAAGCATGTCCATTCACGTCTAACTTCTTCCCCAAAACAGCATTTAAATCGTCCAATTTATCTTTGGGTATTCGTACTGTTATTTTCGCCCTTTTAGACAAATGCAACATCGCACCGTCTACATCTTGCGCCCTAAACCAACCATTGGCTTCTTCTGCAATATGCACATGCTGAATACTTGCTAAAGGCTCTTCTTTTATCCATGGTAATTCTGCAAGAATTGCTTGAGATAAATAAAAATTGTGATCCACAGGTAATGTTTTGCAATCTATTTTAAAAAAAACCTCTAAAACATTGCCTGGCACTTCATAACTTTTGGTTTTTTGATCTTCTTCCCAATACACGTTTATACTCTCGAGGTAAATGCAATTTCCAATGCATCTTGGTAGTTATCTGGCGTATCTGGGAAAGGTGGTTTTAAATCGACCTCTATAAACATTTCACCTTCTTTAGCTCTTTGCTTAACATAGGCAATCAATTCTTTAAAACTTGCCATTTCATGCTCTCGCAGTAGTACTTCACTTATTGTTAACATATTTATCCTATTTGATTGTAAAAACGCGCCCGATAAAATAGGCGAGGATTGACATTATCTTCAAAGGCTTTTCGATTGTGCAACACATTGTTGCAAACAACGCCTTGCCCAGACTTTAATTTTAACTTATAAACGTAAGGGTTTTTTTCTGATAATAAACTTTTTATTTTTAATAACGCAGCCTCTAGCGTCGACCCCTTGCTAGTGTTTAATGTTTTTCCCCACTCAATATTTCTGCTTCTGGCAGAGTAGCGCATACTGTAGCCGTCTTTATTTGCATTTAGGAGAAAAACAGGGCCTGACTGAGATGCTCTATAATGTCCTTTGGTTGTTTTATTTTCGGGTATGGTAAGCACATTCATATCAAATAAAACCTTAATGAATAAAGGGTTTTCCTTATACAACTCAAAAAATAAACGTTCATGATCATAAAATAGTGATTCACCACCGTCTTTTGCAGGTTGTACACAATATAAAACCATGCCCTTTATTTGTTTATCAAGGCTATTGTAATAGCCGTCTGTATGCCAAGTTAGCGCTTTATTAGAGTAGGGAATGTACCCTGCTTTTACACCTTTATTCTCGTTTTTTATACTGCTTATGTGTTGCGTATCGGAACATAAATTACCGTCACTATCTTCTAGGCCTAATTGATTAGTTAGGCTTAATAAAGATGATTTATTGAAGTCACTAAAATTTACTATATTAAAAAAGCTCATATTGGTTTTTTTAATATTAGACAGGATTTCACGCTTTTCTAAAGACGACAATTTATTAGGGTTACTAATATTAACCATTAGCGAATATGGATCTAAGGGGTACTCTAGCAGCTTTTTGTGCATTCTACTATTGAATGAAAACAAATCTAAACCCCCAATATCCTTACTCATAACACTTTTTATTAACGATTAAATATAAAGCCTATATAATGACGCGACTATTTTATAAAGATAGCATTAATTCTCAATCTACCCCTTTTGAGATAGAACCTTAAATGATGCAACACCTATTGAGTAATGTTGCATTATGGCAAAACAAGGCCTAAAATCCCCCTCACTTATAAAAGTGAATTATTTCGAAATAGATTATTTTTAGCTAGTTTCTGTACTATACTTATTAGTTCAGCATCTACAAAAACATTAGGAGCGCCGAATGGCAAATCAACACGCTACCCCTATGCTCGACGAGCTAGAAACAGGTCCATGGCCTAGTTTCATCAGTGGTTTTAAACGTTTAAGAGACAACCACTCAGACACAAGAATTAATGATGTTGCTAATGACTTATTAGGTCAGTTAGAGCATTCATACGAAACTCGTAAGGGTTATTGGAAAGGTGGAACTATTTCTGTATTTGGATACGGCGCTGGTATTATTCCTCGTTTTTCTGAAGTTGCAGAAGCATTCCCTGCATCTAGAGAGTTTCACACTATTCGTGTTCAGCCTCCTGCTGGTAACCATTACGACGCTAAAACATTACGTCGTTTAAATAAAGACTGGGCTAAATACGGTTCTGGTTTAATCACCTTCCACGGTCAGACTGGTAACATTATGTTTATCGGTGTTGATAACGCAAAAACCCAACCTTTCTTCGACACCATTAACGAATGGGGCTGGGATTTAGGTGGTGCAGGCCCTGACGTACGTACTGGTATGTCTTGTGTTGGTGCATCTCGTTGTGAACAGTCTTGCTTAGACGAGCAAAAGATTCACCGCGAATTACAAAATAACTTTACAGATGACGTTCATCGCCCTTCTTTACCTTATAAGTTTAAGTTTAAAGTTTCTGGTTGCGGTAACGACTGTATGAACGCGATTGAACGTTCAGATTACGCAGTACTTGGTACTTGGCGTGACAGCATGAAAGTTGATCAAGAAGAAGTTCAAAAGTATGTAGCCAAAAAAGGCCGTCAATACATTATTGATAACGTTGTTTCTCGTTGTGTAACAAACTCTTTATCATTAAATGATGATGATACTTTAGCGGTAGACAATAAAACATGTGTACGTTGCATGCATTGTTTAAACGTTATGCCTAAAGCGTTATCTCCTGGTGATGATAAAGGCGCAACCATCTGTATTGGTGGTAAACGTACGCTTAAAATTGGTGGTTTAATGGGCACAGTAATTGTTCCATTCACTAAATTAGAGACAGACGAAGATTACGAAAAGATTGTTGAAATGGCTGAAGAAATTATTGATTTCTGGGCTGAAAATGGTCTTGAGCATGAGCGTTGCGGTGAAATGATTGAGCGTATCGGCCTATCTGCTTTCTTAGAAGGTATTGATATTGATGTTGATCCAAACATGATTTCTTACCCTCGTGAAGGTTCTTACATCCGCATGGATGATTGGGACGAAGAAGCAGAGAAGTGGTTTGAGCGTAAAGCTGAAGCTTAACTCTTAGTTTCCCCTAAAAAAGAGATGCTTAGGCATCTCTTTTTTATGCAAATAATTTTTAGTTTAACTATTAATCCTATATAAGGGGTTTATACATGTCAGAAAATAAAACACCTCGTTCACCGATTGAAAGCGGTTGTCCGGACGGGTTCCAATTCATGCATCCTATGATGCGTAAGCAATACGGCAACTGGGCGTATCACGAAGATCCTCAGCCAGGCGTACTTAAACACATTTCTAACGATGGCGATGCTATCTATACTGTCCGTTGTGCTACACAGCGTATTTTAGACGTTGAAACATTAGATACTGTTTGTGATATTGCAGACGATTTTGCAGATGGCCATATTCACTTTACTCTACGCAGTAATATAGAATATATGGTGACCGACGAAGCTAAAGTTCAGCCATTAATTAAAGCCTGTCAAGATGCTGGTTTTATTGTTGGTGGAACTAAAAACTCAGTAACAACGTTATCTCACACTCAGGGTTGGTTACATTGTGACATCCCTGGTACAGACGCTTCTGGTGTTGTAAAAGCGATGATGGATGAGTTAATTGATGAGTTTACCAACTGGAACATGCCTAACCGTGTTCACATGACCACATCTTGTTGTCAAATTAACTGTGGTGGACAAGGCGATATCGCCATTAACGTTCAGCATACTAAACCACCTAAAATTAATCACGACTTAGTTGGTAACGCTTGTGAGCGTCCATCTGTTGTTGCTCGTTGTCCTGTAGCGGCTATTCGCCCTGCAATGGTAAACGGTAAACCGTCATTAGAAGTTGATGAGAAAAAATGTATCTGCTGTGGTGCATGTTTCCCTCCTTGCCCTCCTATGCAAATTAATGATGCTGAGCATTCTAAATTAGCAGTATGGGTTGGTGGCAATCACTCTAATGCACGTGGTAAGCCTACGTTCCAAAAGTTAGTAGCTGCTGGAATCCCGAACAACCCACCTCGTTGGCCTGAAGCTACCGCTATCGTTAAAAACATTCTTAAATGTTACAAAAATGATGCTAAAGATTGGGAAAGAATCAACGATTGGATTGAGCGTATCGGTTGGCCTCGTTTCTTCGAACTAACTGGACTACCATTCACTAAGTATCATATTGATAACTGGCGTGGTTCTCGTGCAAGCTTAAACGCTTCAGGCCACATCCGTTTTTAATCGAAGTATTTAATAAGAGTAATATCGAATGAATTTTTCAATCATGATAAATGAAGGGCCTTATACCCATCAAGCATCAGATTCGGCATATAATTTCACTAAAGCGGCGTTAGAAGCGGGACACGAAATATTTCGTGTCTTCTTCTATCACGATGGTGTTAATAATGCGACAAACATGACTATTCCCCCACAAGACGACCGCAACGTAGTTGTTTTGTGGAGTGAATTAGCTGCGAAATATAAATTAGACTTAGTAGTATGTATCGCTGCGGCTCAACGCCGCGGAATTTTGGACGCTGATGAAGCTAAACGCCAAGGTAAAGATATGTATAACTTAGCTGATGGATACAGAATTTCTGGCTTAGGTCAATTAATCGAAGCTGGCATCGAAGCTGATCGCCATCTGACTTTCGGAGATTAGGAGATTATTATGGCTAAAAAATTCATGTATGTGAATCGTAAAGCTCCTTTTGGAACCGTTTACGCCTTAGAGTCTTTAGAAGTAGTATTAATTGGTGCCGCTTTTGAACAACACGTTTCATTGGCCTTTATTGGTGACGGCGTTTTCCAAATTATGAAAGATCAAGATTCTTCTGACATTGGTATGAAAACTTTCTCCCCTACTTTCAAAGCTTTAGGCGACTACGACGTTAAGAACATGTACGTAGAAAAAGAGTCTTTAGAAGAGAGAGGACTAACCGTTGACGATCTTATGCCATTAGTTTGGGAAGATGAAGATGACGATTGGGCAGAAAAAGATTCCATTATCTTATTATCACGCGCCGAGTTAGCAAAAGTGTTTGCTGAACAAGACGTAATGTTAAATTTCTAAAGGAGACGAACAATGAATTTATTACATATTGTAAACAAATCACCATTTGACCGTGATTCTTTAAAGTTAGCTATTGATTTTGCCCAAGACGGTGCTTCAATTTTAATGATTGAAGATGGCGTTTACGGTGCAATGCAAAATACTACGGCATCATCTATGGTTGCTGGCTGTTCTGCACCTGTATATGTTTTAGGTAATGACCTAAAAGCACGTGGTATTACAGAAGATAAAGTTTTAGATGGCGTAACTGTCATCGATTATGCTGGCTTTGTTAAGCTAACAACCGAATTAGACCAAACGCAAGCTTGGTTATAACATTTTTTAAATTAATCCAATCTGGAGTATTTTATGGCTATTGTAGAACTTGAAGGTAAGTCGTACGAAGTTGATGAAGAAGGTTACTTAATTGATTTAAGTACCTGGGACGAGAAAATCGCAGTTAAGATGGCTGAACTTGATGATGCTGAGTTAACTCAATCACATTGGGAAGTTATGAACTTCTTACGTGAGTACTATCAAGAGTATCAAATTGCTCCTGCAGTACGTGTATTAACTAAAGCTATTGGCAAAAAATTAGGTAAAGACAAAGGTAACTCTAAGTATCTTTATGAGTTATTTCCATATGGACCTGCTAAGCAAGCATGTAAATATGCAGGCTTACCTAAACCAACTGGTTGTGTATAAGCTTTAGCTTATTTTAAGTAGCGTTTTACCTTGGTAAAATGCTACTTTTTTATTTTAGCAACATCTATAGCAGACCCCCATGACATATTTTTTTGCAATTCTATTTTACGCGGCTACCGCTATACTATTCGCAGGTCTATTTGTAAAAATTAGACAATATTGGAGAACTCCTGCCCCTCTAAAAATTCCTACAACGCCTGCTCCGACTACGCAGACAGGTGTTGTTATCCGTATGTTGTTAGAAGTGACTATTTTTCAATCGCTTTTCAAAGCAAACAAATGGATATGGGTACTAGGTATATTATTCCACCTAGGCCTATTACTTGTCTTAATTAGACACGTTAGATACTTTCAAACTGATGTAAACATCATTGTTTATTACTTACAAGACATTGGTAAATACGCATCTTTAGCAATGATTGCAGGTTTAGCAGGGTTATTATTCCGTCGTTTTGCTGTAGCACGCATACGTTATATATCCGCGCCTTCTGATTATTTAATGCTGGTTCTTATATTGGCAATTGGTATTACTGGTGCATTAATGACCTTTGTATTTAATGTCGATATTGTTGGACTAAAAGCATACGTTTTAGGTTTAATGAGTTTTAACATACAACCTTTACCAACTGAAAGTTGGATTTTGTTAGTCCATTTGTTCTTAGTCGCTTTCTTAATGATTATATTTCCTTATAGTAAGTTACTTCATGCACCGGGTGTATTTTTTAGCCCCTCTAGAAACCAAGTTGACAACCCAAGAGAAAAGCGTCACATCGCTGATTGGGCACGTAAATATGATGACAACAGAGATTAATAAAGGAACCTAACGTGGCAGATTTTGAAACCCCAAAATACAGAGAATTTAGAGAATCCCCTGTTCCTGTAGCAGATACGATGAAAGGCAAAGGTCCATTCGTTGCTAAACCTGCTCATCAATCTATTCATGGATTTCCTGAAGAAAAAATAGAAAACTGGAAAGAAGTCGCTATTGATAAATTAGGCGACCTAGTTTCACGTTACAAATCTTTAGCCGTTTATTTGGATTCGTGTGTTAAGTGTGGTGCATGCACAGATAAATGTCATTATTACCTTGGTACCCACGACCCTAAAAACATGCCTGTAGCACGTCAAGACTTGTTACGAAAAGTTTACCGTCGTTACTTTACCTTTGCTGGTAAATACTTTCCTAAATTAGTGGGTGCTACAGACTTAACTGACGAAGTATTAGATGACTGGTATAACTATTATCACCAATGTTCACAATGTCGCCGTTGTTCAGTATTTTGCCCTTACGGTATTGATACTGCAGAAATTTCTATGGCTGCACGTGAAATTATGGATCACATTGGCGTGGGTCAAAAATACTGCAACGAAATATTAGGTAAAGTTTATACCATTGGTAACAACCTTGGTTTACCTGAAAAAGCATTAAAAATGACCCTTCTAGATTTAGAAGAAGACATAGAAGATGAAATTGGTGTTGCAGTAAAACTGCCTTTAGACGTTAAAGGTGCAGACATATTATTAGTTACACCATCTGCCGACTTTTTTGCAGAACCACATATTGACGGATTAATTGGTTACGCTAAAGTATTTCACGAATCTGGCGTATCTTGGACTATTAGTTCGTACGCAAGTGAAGCGGGTAACTTTGGTATGTTTATTGGCTCATACGAAGTGATGCAAAAAGTAGCCTTGCGTATTCGTAAAGCGGCCCGTGACTTGGGCGTAAAACGTATTGTATATGGAGAGTGCGGACATGCATGGCGCATAGGTTACAGTTTTCTAAACACATTAGCGGGTCCATTTGATTTTTTAGATGCAAGCTATCCTGTACCTCAGCATATTTGTGAATTTACTTATGATTTAATTCAAAAAGATAAATTAAAATTTGATAAATCAATAAACGATGACAAAACGCTAACCTTTCACGATTCATGCAACGTATCTAGAGGTTCTCGCATGGGTCCTAAAGCTGGTGGGCAGTTTGACTACCCAAGGGCTATCATTAAAGCGGCATGCAATAACTATGTCGATATGCCAGAAGATACCATTAAAGAAGCCACCTTTTGTTGTGGTGGTGGTGGTGGTCTATTAACTGACGACCTTATGGAAATACGAGTAAAAGGTGCTTTACCAAGAATGGAAGCCCTGCAATCGGTTAAAGATGATCACCAAGTTACCCATATGGCGGCAATTTGTGCGATTTGTAAAAGCCAGTTTAGTAAAATATTGCCTTATTATGGAATGGAAATGGACATGATAGTCAGTGTTCACCAGTTAGTTAGTGACGCAATTATTTTAACCGATCAAAAAACAGACTAAAGTAAAACAAACAACTGTGCCTAAAACCTGTTTTAGGCATTAAATATTTTAAGATTAATATTCACCTTATACACGGGGTTTAATAATGGCAACATCTCAAGACGATATGAAAAAACAACACACTTATGTGCGCTACGAAGAAGGCAAAACTGACTGGGGACATTCATTGAGTTCGATGATTTTCCAAGAAGATAATACACACAAGTGTCCTACTTACGTTCACCGCACGCCACCTTGTCAAGGATCTTGTCCTTCAGGTGAAGATATCCGTGGTTATTTAGACATTATTCGTGGTATTGAAAAACCACCTGCAGAAATGTCAGTAGAAGAATATGCTTTCCGTCGTTCTACAGAAGCCAACCCATTTCCATCGGTAATGGGCCGTGTTTGCCCTGCTCCTTGTCAAGACGGTTGTAACCGTAACGACTTAGAAGAGTTTGTAGGCATTAACGCTGTTGAGCAATACATTGGTGATACTGCATTTAAAGAAGGTTATAAATTTGATGCGCCACCTGCGTTAACAGGAAAAAAAGTAGCCATTATTGGTGGTGGCCCTGCCGGTATGGCAGCTGCATTCCAGCTTAGAAAAATGGGTGTTGCAAGTACTATATTTGAAAAACAAGCTAAACTTGGTGGCATGATGGAATATGGAATTCCTGGCTATCGTATACCTAGAGATCAACTAGCTAACGAAATTAAAAGGATTTTAGACTTAGGCGATATTGAAGTTAAATATAGCGTAACTGTTGGTAAAGACTTAGCCGTTGCAGACATTGAAAAAGAATTTGATGCTGTAATTTGGGCATTAGGTTGCCAAACTGGCCGCGGTTTATTTTTAGACAAATGGAATGACACGCCTAACTGCGTTACTGCTCTTAACTTTTTAGAGCAGTTCAATAAAGGTGAAATGCAATACACATCTAAGCGTATTGTATGTGTGGGTGGTGGTGATACCTCTATCGACGTTGTATCGGTTGCTCGTCGAATTGGAACTTTAGCTAACTACAATGAAAACCCTGAAGACTCTGCAAACGGCGTTATTAAGCATGATGCTATTGCAGCATCTGACAAAATAGCTTGTGACCAAGTTACGTTAACTTCTTTATTTGCTGAAGATCAAATGACAGCTGCAGAACACGAAGTTAATGATGCAAAAATTGAAGGCGTTGATATTCAAACTCAAGTTATGCCTATCGACATTATTACAGACGAAAATGGCCGTGCAATTGCACTTAAAATGGCTAAATGTACTGTAGATGCTAGCGGTATCCCGTCTGCTGTTGAAGGCAGTGAATATGAAATTGAAGCAGACTTAATTGTTTCAGCTATTGGCCAAATAGGTAACTTAGACGGATTATCCGAATTTGATAACGGTCGTAATTTAATGGATGTTGATAAGTTTTATCAAGTATCAAACAAAGAAGGCCACTTTGCCGTTGGTGATGTTATTCGTCCTCACCTATTAACTACTGCGATTGGTCAAGCATCTGTAGCTGCTGAAACCGTTATTGAATTTTTAAATAACAAAGATATGGTTAAACGTCCTAAAGTAGATGTACATCACTTTGACCTTATGGACAAACTAAATGAGTCAGGTCTTAGCCCTGATAATTATGACTCTGAAGATGATCAACGTGGATCTGACTTTAACAATGCGGTTGTTCATAACTATGAAGATCGTTCTGAAAATGAAGTTATTGATACCACCCAAATGTTCTTAGGACATTTTGGGTATGTAGATAGAGTATTAAGAAGTGAAGATGTTCCATCATCTGATGCGGTATTAGGTCACTTCCAAGAACGCATCGTGGGCTTAAATGCAGACCAAGCTAAAGACGAAGCCGAACGTTGCATGAGTTGCGGCATGTGTTTTGAGTGTGATAACTGCGTTATATACTGCCCTCAAGATGCTGTATTTCGTGTTAAAAAAGACGAAGCCACTACAGGTCGTTATGTTGATACTGATTACAATAAATGTATCGGTTGTCATATTTGTTCTGATGTATGTCCTACAGGTTACATCGACATGGCAATGGGCAACCATTAAAAGAGACAATTATATGAGCACTAAACGTTCTACTATAAAATCAGTCGTTTTAATGGTAATGATGTTCTCATTGTCATTAATGGCAAATGCGGGCAGTTTATTACCAGAAATTCCTAAAGCGAAACCAGGAACACAATGCGTAGAAGATCCTGCATTAATGCGCACCAGCCATTATGACTTTATGAACCATCAACGCGATGAAACTATGCATAAAGGTATTCGTACCCCTAAACACAGTTTAAAAGGTTGTATTGATTGCCACGTTACTAAAGATAAAAATGGCGACTACCCAAGCATTAGTTCTGAAAAGCACTTTTGTAGTAGTTGCCACGTATACACAGCTGTAAGTGTAGATTGTTTCCAATGTCATGCAACTAAGCCTGACCCTATTAAAAAAACTAAATAGGCAAAACTGATGAGCGAAAATAAACAAAATCAGGTTACACGTCGCCAATTTATGGTCGCAGCAGGTGCTGTTACAGGTATGACAATTGCACCTGGTTTAATATTAAACAGTGTTACTGCAAAACCTAATGACGAAGCCGTAAGCAATAAAAACCGTTGGGGTATGCTAATTAATACCGATAAATGTGATGGTTGCAATGGCTGTGTAGAAGCGTGTCATGAAGAGCATGGCGTAAAGTCTTTAGGTCGCCCAGAGACAGATGCACAGTGGATTCGTAAAGTTAAAATTCACGACAAGCAATCCGGTTTCAAAAAAGAACTACCCATGATGTGTCAACATTGTGAAACTGCACCCTGTGTTGATGTATGCCCTACTGGCGCATCCTTTAAACGTGAAGACGGCATTGCTTTAGTTGATAAACATACTTGTATTGGTTGTCGTTATTGCATGATGGCTTGCCCATACAAAGCACGTAGTTTTATACACGAAACCTTAACCGATCAATTGTCGGTTGCACCTCGTGGTAAAGGTACCGTTGAGTCTTGCACAATGTGTGTACACCGTGTTGATAAAGATGGTGCAAATGCAAAGACTGCTTGTCAGGAAGCCTGCGAACATCAATCCATTACTTTTGGTGATTTAAACGATCCTAATAGCAAAATTTCTCAACAAATTAAAGAACATGGCAGCACCAAAATACGTGCTGACCTTGGATTAAACCCTAGCGTTTCTTACCAAGGAATATAGAGAAAACTATGAATATTGAATATAAATTAATTGATGGTTACTCAAAATCTTTTATTGCCATTGTTGCCGTTTTAGGCGCAATAGTTGGCCTTTCATTACTATCTGTATTAAAAATGGAGCATGAAGGACATCATATTACGGGCATGACCAACCAAATAGTCTGGGGTTTTCCTCATGTAATGGCCATATTTTTAATTGTTGCCGCATCCGGTGCTTTAAACATTGCTTCTATCGGTACAGTTTTTGGTCGTAAATTATATAAACCGATGGGGCGTTTATCAGCGTTTATGGCTATCGCGCTATTGGCTGGTGGCTTAATGGTTTTAGTATTAGATTTAGGCCGACCTGATCGTTTGATTATTGCCATGACTATGTACAACTTTAAATCTATTTTTGCTTGGAACATTATTTTATATAACGGTTTCTTCGCTATTGTTGGTGTGTACTTGTGGATGATGATGGAACGTAAAATGAACAAGTACAGCCATACTGTGGGTTTATTTGCTTTTGTTTGGCGGATAGTTTTAACCACTGGTACGGGTTCTATTTTTGGTTTTCTTGTAGCACGTTCTATGTACGACGCTGCAATAATGGGACCTATGTTTGTTATTATGTCTTTCTCTTTTGGTTTAGCTTTTTACTTATTATTTTTAGGTGCTACTTACCACTTTACAAAGCGCGAACTAGGCGACAAAGTATTCAATGCACTACGTAATTTGTTAGGTGTATTTGCTGCTGCCGTTTTATATTTCACCTTAGTCGTTACGTTTACTAACTTATATGCAACAGAACATCATAGTGTGATGCGCTTCTTATTATTAGATGGCGGAATTTATACGCAACTGTTTTGGATAGGACAAGTAGTCATTGGCGGTATATTACCAATCATTTTTTTATACGGTCCTTTATGTAAAAAATCTAGAAAAATGGCTTATATTGCAGCATCTATGATTTTGATTGGTGCAATTTGTCAGCTTTATGTCATTATTATTGGCGGTCAAGCTTACCCAATGCCGTTATTCCCAGGTATGGAAGTAAGCAGTAGCTTTTTTGATGGTGTTGTCACTACTTACACACCAACATATAACGAGATTATGCTTGGTTTAGGTGGTGTTGCAACGGCAATAGCTATGGTTATTGTTGGTAGTGCAGCCTTACCTTTATTACCCTCAAGCTTAGCTGATAAAGATGTTAGCCCAAATAATTAAAACCACTATTTAAGTATGTAAAAAACCTCGCTTAGCGGGGTTTTTTTTTGCCTTCGGTACAACCTAAAATTGGCTTGGTCTTTACCCGTATTAAAGTCATTTAATTAACTTAACGATTTTACAAGTTTAAAAATCACTATTTACAACACTTGGAATTAATTTTTTAAAAGCGACAGACTATTCTTGAGTATAATTCCTTAACTAATTTATCATTAAATATCTATGCCTCACTTCTACATTTCAGCTACTCACAAATCATCGGGCAAAACAACTTTGTCTATTGGTTTAGCGGCGGCCTTAAATGATAAAGGGCATAAAATACAAACCTTTAAAAAAGGTCCAGACTATATAGACCCTTCGTGGCTCCAACTGGCATCTAATAAACCGTGTATTACATTAGATTTTTATACCAATCCCCGTTTAGAAAACCGGTTACTTTTCAATCACTATATGGACGACGCTTCTATAGGTTTAATTGAAGGTAATAAGGGTTTATTTGATGGTATGGACTTGCATGGTAAAGATAGTAATGCGGCTATGGCAAAGCTTTTAGATGCCCCTGTTATACTGGTGCTTAATACACAAGGAACTATTCGTGGCGTAGCCCCCCTTTTAATAGGTTATCAACAGTTTGATAAGGACATTAATATCGCTGGTGTAATATTAAATCGGACAGGCGGCACAAGGCACGAGTCTAAACTGGTTGCTGTTGTAGAGCAATACACAGACATTAAAGTTTTAGGTGCTTTGCCTAACTCTAACTTAAGCAATATGCAAGAACGGCACTTAGGGTTAATTACCGCACAAGAAAACAAAAACGCTAAAATTTTAATTAATCAATTAAAAGAAGCCGTAAACAATGGAATAGACCTAAAACAAATAGAAGTTATCGCTGATAAAGCAAAAATTACAAAAAGCAGTTATAAACTATCTTACCCTAGCCATAATAACTTTAAAGGTTTAACCATTGGTATTTTACAAAGTGCTACTTTTGGTTTTTATTATGCGCAAGATTTACAAGTATTTAAAGATTCTGGCGTAAAAATACAGTTTATTGATGCCGAAGTCGATACAAAACTACCAAAAATAAATGCACTGTTTATTGGTGGTGGCTTCCCAGAAACGCACCTAAAACAGCTTGAGGATAATGAACCTTTACGCTCCGACATAAAAAAACACATTACTGATGGCCTACCTTGTTATGCTGAATGCGGTGGTTTAATGTATTTAACTAAGCAAATACATTGGCAAGGATTGTCTTCCAAAATGTGTGGTGTTATCCCTGCAAATACCCACATGCATTCTAAACCACAAGGGCGTGGTTATATCCATCTACAAGCTAATAGTAACCATCCGTGGGGTATGAATAATCAAGCTAAAACCATAAAAGCGCATGAGTTTCATTATTCATCATTAGTTGGTTTATCTAAAAGTACACAGTTTGCTTATCAAATGAAAAGAGGCACAGGCATTGAAAACAATCAAGACGGTATTATTATAAAAAACTGTTTAGCAAATTATGCGCACTTAAGAGACCACCAAGACAACCATTGGATTAATTACTTTTTAACTTTTGTTAAAAAAATTAACCTATCAACTTAAACTTAAATATATACACCACTAATTATGATAAAACTAACAGATGCAGCCGCAAAACAAATAAAACAATCTATTACCGACACAAATGTTGCCCCACACCCATTACGTTTTGCCGTTACCAAAAACAAAGACGGTGCATTTCAATATCTAATGGGTTTTGATGAACAAAGCGCACCTATGGATACCAGTATTAATGTAAAAGGTGTCGACATTATTGTATCTTTTGACAATAAGCCATTACTTGATGGTATGACTGTTGATTACGTAGACTTTGAAGGCGAAATGCGCTTTATTTTCCAAAACCCTAATGACCCACAGCATGCTATTGGCAAATAAGTAGTCCTTTATGATAATAGGCAAACAAAAAGTATTCCCTTTAAAAATATTGTCTAGGTGGAAGGCCCCCCAAGCTATTGTTTTTATACTGTTACTTTTACTATGTTGCCTTCTATTTCAACTATTTTCGTTTTTTTACCCATCGGCTTATTTTGTAGACAGTTATTTATTAACGTTAAACATCGTTCTAATGGTCTTTCTTTCAATTGTATTGTTTTTTATTTATAGAGATTTTATTGAACCTTTTTCACAGTTAGAACAGTTAACTCAAGCCATGTTAGCTGGTGATTTAGATACTAAAATTATTGCTAGAAAAAATTCTTCATTCATTCCACTTTCAAGTAACATCAATGCCTTAGCGACCATGCTAAAGGCTCAGTCCACCCAAACTGAAAAACAAATAAATGACCACGTACAACATATCACCAATAAAACACGGTCTTTACAGGTTTTATATGATGTAGCAGCTTCGGTTAGTCAATCTCAAAACATAAACCATTTACTAAAAGATTATTTATATACGTTAGAAAGTTTAGTCGGTTCAGTTTCATCGTCTATGCAAATTAGAACGCATGGGCACGATTACAAAGTCATTGCTCATTCTGGCGAATTTGAACTCAGCCAGCACCATAAAATTTTAGATCAGTGCTTCAAAAACACACAATTTCAAACCAAACTCGTATGGATTGAAAGCATAAACCACTATTTAGAAGACGATAAAACCCATACTCAATATGGCTTAATTTGCATACCTTTAAACTATAGAGATAAATTTTTAGGCAGTTACCATTTAATTATTCATAGCGACAAGTCCTATTATGACCAAGCCGATAACGAATTATTAATAAGTATTGGCCAGCACTTATCCATGGCTATTAATCAAAACAGACTACGCAAAGAAGGTGATTTAGTACGAAGAATTGAAGAACGCTCGAACATTGCTAACGAATTACACGACTCTTTAGCACAGACTATTGCAAGTATTCGTTATCAAACAAGGGTATTAGATGATTCTATACATCAAGAAGATGAAAAAGCGACTTGGTACGAAATGGAAAAATTAGAGCACAGTATCGACGAGGCCAATACCGAACTACGAGAACTAATTGCTCACTTTAAAATGCCCGTTTATAGCACCGGTTTTATACCCGAAATTGAGCAAGCTGTAGAACGATTTAGGCATGAAACAGGCAAACAGATTTTTTTACAAAAAGACTGGCCAAGTATAAAATTACCCGCAGAATATGAAATACACATCCTGCGTATCATTCAAGAATCTTTAGCAAATATACGTAAACATGCCGACGCTAAAACAGTAAGAATTTTATTACTGGGCGATGGTGTCGGCAATTTTAGTGTATTAATAGAAGATGACGGAATAGGCTTTAAGTTAGAAAACCCTGCAGAAGGAGCATTAGGTGAACACATAGGCCTTTCTATTATGCAAGAACGTGCAGAGCATATTAACGGAAGCTTGAAGGTAGAAAGTGAACTTGAAGAAGGCACACATGTTATGCTTAGCTTTTCCTATCAATCATCAAACTTGGAGACAAATTGAAGAATCTTAACGTTTTAGTTATCGATGATCACACGCTTTTCAGAGAAGGATTAATAGGGCTACTAACCAGTAGAAACATCAATGTCGTCGCCTCTGTTGGTGACGGTGAAGAAGGCATAAAACTGGTACAAGAGCTAAACCCAGACATTGTATTGCTCGATATGAGGATGCCTAACTTAACCGGCTTAGAAGTTTTATCACGCCTTAAAAAGTTAAACGTAAAAGTACCCATTAGTATATTAACCACCAGTATTGAAGAGCGCGACTTAATAGAAGCATTACGAAATGGCGCACGTGGCTATTTATTAAAAGATATGGAACCCGATGATTTGTTGGTGGCATTAAAAGATATTGTTGCCGGTAAAACAGTAGTTGCGCCACCACTAACCCACGTATTGGCAAAAGTGGTGCAAGGTGATGACTTATCTTTAATGGATGAAAACGAAAACCCATTTTCTGACCTCACACCTCGCGAAAGTCAAATACTAAGCCTATTAGCAGAAGGGCAAAGTAATAAAGTTATTGCTCGAAACTTAGGCATTTCAGATGGAACCGTAAAACTGCATGTAAAAGCTATTTTACGTAAATTACAGGTTCACTCACGCGTAGAAGCCGCCGTAATGGCAGTTGAATACAACATGAAGAAAGAGAAGAAAGCCAGCCAAACTTAATATTTATAATTCTCTCACCTAGATTTAAATCTAAACACGCTTTTCATATTTATAATGCAAACACCAAATAAAAAGTAACAATTCTCTTTGCAAGGGGTCGACGAAAACAGCCTGTTTTACCGACTCTTTAAGTTTCATTTAAATTTAGTAATACTTCTTGGTTTTCATATTCCTCAAGCTGTACCATCCAGTTTTCTTCTAACTGCTCTACCGCTTGTTTTAATTCAATTTGATTTTGTAAATTTTGTTTTAACTGCGTAGCATTTACTTCTAAGTAACTATCAGGTTCTGCTAAGTAGGTTTCCACTTTTTTTAATAACGCTTGAGTTTTGTCTAATTGCTTTTCACTATTTTGCAATTGTTTTTTAAAAGGTGCTAATTGTTTTCTTATCTCTGCCAAACGTTTTTTTTCGGTTTTTTTATCCGCTTTGCTTTTTACGTTCAAACAGCCTGATTCATCATTAAAGCCCTGCAAAACTTGTTTTTGATAATCCGCAGTAGTGCCTTTATATAACCTGCAGTGGCCTTTATCTATAAGCCATAAGTCGGAACATAATGAATCTAATAAATACCGATCGTGCGACACCAATACCAATGCACCATCAAAGTCTTGCAGGGCAATGTTTAACGCCAACCGTGTTTCCATGTCTAAATGGTTGGTCGGTTCATCTAATAAAATCACATTGGGTTGTTGCGATACCATTAATGCTAATACTAAACGTGCCTTTTCACCACCAGAAAACGGTGCAATTTTTGCTACGGCTTGGTCGTTTGAAAAACCAAAACGGCCTAAAAAAGTACGCGCTTGAGCGTCAGTCATCTTTTCGTTTTGTTCTAATAAATGTTGCACAGGGGTGTTTTCTGGGTGCAACTCATCCACCTGATGTTGAGCAAAATAAGACACATTAAAGTCTTTCACTTTGGTTACATCGCCCTTAAAGGGTTCAAGCTCATCTGCTAAACATTTAATTAGGGTCGATTTACCCTGACCATTTGCTCCAATTAAACCCACACGGTCACCGGGTTTTAAATCAAAATTAATACCCGCAATAATAGTGGTACTGCCATAACCCAAATCTACATTATCCATTCGAATATAGTTTGCAGGTTTACTGCTGCACTTTTCAAACTCAAAACTAATGGCAGACTCGTCTAAAGTTACCGAAAGGTTTTCCATTTTTTCTAATTGTTTTAAACGGCTTTGTGCTTGTTTTGCCTTGGTGGCTTTGGCTCTAAACCTATCAACAAACGACTGTAAATGCTTTCGCTGTTTGTCTTGCTTTTCTATTTGTGCGCTCAAATGGCCTCTTGCTTCACTGCGTAAACGTTCAAACTCAGAAAAATTACCGCTGTATGCAATCAGTTTTGTATTATCAAAATGAATAACATGAGTGCACACCCTATCTAAAAACTCCCTATCGTGAGAAATTAATAGCAGCGTGCCATCATAATCTTGTAAATATTTTTCTAACCAAACTAGCGTTTCAAAATCTAAGTGATTGGTGGGTTCGTCTAACATTAAAATATCAGACCTGCACATTAATGCTTTAGCTAAGCGTATGCGCATTTGCCAACCACCAGAAAAGGTAGCAATTTCCTTTTTGCAGTCTGCACTACTAAAACCTAAGCCGTGTAAAATACTACCTGCGCGTGACTTTGCCGAGTAGCCATCTATGTGCAACATTTGCTCATGTAAATCTGCTAACAACTCATGTTTATTTTGCTGTTCAGCATCATCTAATTTTTTCTGAATATTACAAAATGCTTTGTCTCCAGCTAAAACACACTCTACGGCCGTTAAAGAATCATTACCTAAAAACTGTTCTATGTGCGAAATTAAAGGTTTACCTTCAATACGCAATTCGCCTAAATCTAAATCTATTTCTTTAAGTAATAATTGAAATAAGCTGGATTTACCACAGCCATTGCGACCAACCACACCTACTTTTTGAGTGCGATAAATACTAACCGACGATGGCGTGATGAGTTGTTTTGAACCCTGATAAAGCGATATGTTTTCGAAGTGAATCATAAAAACTAGAAATATTGAATAATCCCCCCATTATACAAAACTAATTTAATTTATTTTTAAAAGACATGCCATGACAGACAAAAATCAAGAATCTGCACTCAGTTTTGACAGCAGTGACCAAGAATCATTTGAAGCCTATCAACAACATTTAGACGCGGCATTAAATAAATTAAAAGCCTTGCCAAAAAGCAGTACAGAGCCAGAAAAGGCCATTATTAATTTAGATATTGCAGCGGCACAAATAGGTTTAGGGCAAAAGTCACAAGCATGGACAACCGCACGCGAAGCATTTGATATTTTTATAAAACATCATCAATGGCAAGAAGCCGTTGAAGCCTGTGAAACCCTGTATTTAACCGACGAGCATGCGTCCATAAATGCATTAGCACAAGGTATATGGTTAGCTATTACCTTCCCTATTGCAGCACAAACCACCTTAACCATGCTTAATTACGTTATAGACGAAACCCCAAAAGAGTCTGACGGTGCAGCATTAGCTGCCGTAACTGCACACTACATTGTAGACATGCGAAGCGATGATGATAAACGTGAAGACTTAATGTTTTTATCTAAAAACATGCTAACTAAAGTGGCCGAACGTCACAGCAATATAGAGTCGCAAGGAGCGCTGGATATTTGGATGCAAAAATTAGATTTGCTAGAGCCTAGCGTATTTTTACCAAGGTTGGCAAAAGTACTAGACATAATCATATTAGACAATTGGTGGTTTGACCGTAAAGAGCTTCGGCAATTAATCCCTGATAATTAAGAAACCTCTGTTAATTAATGGGTTACGCATAATAAGCATGATTAACTAAAAAGCTTGGGCCAATGTTTTTTCATTTTTTTGGCAACACGAACAACATCGATAGAATCCATATCTTCAGGGTCGGCATTACCCGGTGGGGAATAGCTAAGCAGCTCACTTTCATCATTTAAGGTTTGCCACCTAAGAGATGTTGCAGAACGTCTATTTGGATAAAAACCCACTGTTTTTACATTCAGTGCACCGGCAATATGCAAAGGTCCTGTCGAACCACCAATAAAACAATCTGCTATAGAAATAAATTCTACAAAACTGTCTAAAGCACCACGAGACACATATTTAACATGTTCGGTCATAGCCATATTTGAAGAAATTTCGTTTATTAAAGCTTCCTCATTGGGGCCTGCCGTAAACACAATAACCACTTTATTAATATGTAAATTTTTCGCTAATGTAATGTATTGTTCTTTAGATAGGTTTTTAGCCGAACCACCACTACCAGGATGAATAATAAAAATAATTGAATCCTTATCACAATTATTTTTTTCTAAAAACTGCGAACGAATCACTCTAGTTTTCGATTCTTCTACTTTTAAATACGGCTGTTTTGACTTAGCAACCCTGGTTTCTTCAAAACGCCTAATATAATATCGAACCAAATCTTTATTGTATTCAAACTCTGGCTTTATAGACTGAGAACGTTGTTGTTTTACTCTATAATTATAAAAAAACTGATACCATTTTGTAGCAGGTGCAACTCTAATTTTAATACCAGCAGATTTACACGCCCGTGCCACACGAAAAGTGGAATACAAAACAATTACGGCATCAAAGTGTTCACTTTCTATTAAGTTCGTTAACACACTAACCGATTCATTTTGGTCATCTATTAAAACTTGATCAATAAAAGAAAACATAGACGCAATGGGTTGCGTATATTCTGGTACCAATACAGAAATATTAAGCTCTGGACAAGATTGTTTTAATGCCTTAATAGCTGGTAAGCTTAAAACAAAATCACCTATTTTATCGTTTCTAACAATCAGAATTTTTTTCATAAATTTTTATTTAATATCCATACTTTAATAAATCGTATTGGGTATCATTCGCTAATGAAACGTTTACTTCAATACATTTTTACTTATTTCTTTATTTCTTTTTTATGGGTTATTTCTTTTTTACCACGGTTTATACAAAAAAAAATTGCCATCTTATACTCTCTATTTTTATATTTGGTTTTACCATCTCGAAGACAAATAATAGACAATAACATTGCCATAGCTTACCCAAAGTTCACAAAAGAAGAAAGACGTAAATTATTGATAAAAAACTATAAATCATTAGGCTACTCTCTAATAGAAATGGCAAATGCATGGTTTTGGTCAAATAAAAAATTAAAGTCGTCAAGCATTGTAAAGGGAATGAAGTTTATTAGCGATGCAAAAAAGAACAACCAAGGCACGATTATTATCATGCCACATTATAATAATTTAGAACTTATAGGCACAATGTTATCTTGTCATACACCTGTAAATATTGCTTTCTCAACTCCAAAAAATCAAGTATTTGCTGACTTTTTAGATAACAGAAGAAACAGATTTATAAAAAAAACATTAGTTAGCAGACAATTTAAACAATTAATTACCCAACTAAAAAAATCAGAATCATTGCTTTATGGGCCTGATCAATCGAAGTGTGAAAAAAATGCGCCAACCGTGCCCTTTTTTTCTAAGAAAGTTAAAACAACAGCAGGAACTTACAAACTAGCAAAACTGAGTAAAGCTCAAATTATTGTCATAAACTCTTATTATGATATAAAAGTAGAAAAATACATCATAGATTTATCAGCACCTCTCGAAATTTCAAACTTAGATTTAATTGAAAGCACAACGCTGGTAAATCAAGCCATAGAAAACGTTGTTTATCAAAACCCAGAACAATACATGTGGATACATAAGCGGTTCAAATAAGGTTCATACAGTTTTACTTGATCACGAAATTTACTACTTTTAACACCAAGGGGTCGACGAAAACAGCACTATTTAGGCCAATTACCCCAACGCTATAGACTCTCAATAAAGCAATACAGGCCGATGAGTATCTACCTATCGGTCTAACCGTTGCTACACGCCTGACAGCTATCACGCATAAGCATTGGAATGATACTAATAGCGCTAAGCATTGCTTGTTCACAGCTTTAGCAAGGTAATTGCTACGGGCATCTTGGCCCTCGATGCGACGCATGTCGCTATCGCTCCCCAATTTGTTCCATACAAATTAGTATCAAGCGGGCTATTGGAGCATTAGCAGATAACGTTATCGCTTGCCGCTTGTAAGCCTCGCTAGTTTTGAAAAAGCACCAAAACGAGCAATGCTTAACGCTAATAGTTTGAAAGTCCAGTTGATCAGGTCTTCCTTAACAAACAAAACCTACGTGCATAAAAAAAGGCGGTACCTCTAAAAGAGATACCGCCTTTGGGTATTAAAGCCTG
>CAZPSE010000027.1:0-4945 GCA_964589575.1 uncultured Gammaproteobacteria bacterium
TTTTATTCGTTATATTTTTGTTTCCATTCCACTGCATTTTGTTACTGTTAAAACCGCTGTTATTGCCGCCACCGTTCCAAGGCATGTTGTTGTTACCATTCCATGGCATATTGTTGCTGTTAAAACCGTTATTATTGTTATAACCATTGTTAAAAGGCATAGAGAATGCACTAGCGGTTGTTGCCGCAAAACCTAAAGTAGCCATAATCGCTACCGAGCTTAAAAACTTATTCATAGTGTGTCCTAGGTGTTGATGTAATTCTATCTATCTCAAAGTGAATAGATATGCTCTTATCATAACGCAAATATTTTTATTTTAAAGAGTCTTTATTTAAAATAATTAGTCTGTTGTTTATTTTGTATGTGCTTATAAAAGTATGCTTGCTAAAGTGGAACTTTATGTAATTATGAAAATCCAATGTCACTTAAATTTACTATATACTCAAAAGAAAAGGATAAATCATGAAAAAAATCATAATGTTAAGCGCATTTATATTTCAATTAATTTGGTCGGTTAATGCTTTTGCCAAAAATGATAGCATTTTTGAAATGACAGTAGACAAACCTATTACACAAGTTTATAAAAATATGAGTGCCAGTTTTGATAACTCGAGCTTTTTTGTTGTAAAAGAGTTAAATATTGGGCAAAACATTAGCGGTTTTGCAGAGCGTTGGGATAATTACAATCAAAACAAATTAACGGGTTTTAGAAGTTTGGTTTTTTGTAACGGTTGGTTTGCCAATAAAATAAGTAACGAAGACCCAAGCATGTTAGCATTTTGCCCTATGCACATTACCTTAATAGAAAAAGATGGCAAAACAACCGCGCTGTTTGTTCGCCCCACATTTATTGCTAAACAAAGCCCTGCATTAGGTACTTTTGAAGTGATAGAAGAAAAAATTATTAATATTATTAAAAGAGGAATGAAATAATTAATACCGTAATTAAAGCGCTTAGCTTTGTTTTTTTAAGTTCACTTTTTCAAAATGTTTGGGCGACAGAAGACCAAATAAATACTGTTGTTGCCCATACCGGTTCTAAAACTTGGGCGGTTAACAATAATGGTGTGCATTTTTCTTTAACGCAAATTCAAACAGAGCAAGGGCAAGCCTTTTACGGTAACCGTGGTTTTACTTTAAAACAGGTAGATGACTTTGTTCGCTCATGTGTGTTTATGACGGTAATAAGAAATGATAATACTAAAAACGCCATTCATTACCAATTAAAAAACTGGCAAGTTACGGTTAATGGTAAACAACAAAAATTAGTTTTGGTAGATGAATGGCTAACACGCTTAACAACGCCAGCTATAAATAAAGCATCGCTTATCGCTTTTAAATGGGCACAGTTTCCTGCAGAGCAGGTTTATCAACCTGGGGGCGATTGGAATCAAGGCATGTTATCTGTTGGGTTAAAAGCCGACCAGCAATTTGACATTGTCGCGCAATGGAGCATGTCTGGAAAAATATTTACTTCTCAATTAAAAGGTGTTCAATGTGCTAAATAAATTTTTACTATTTATTGCTTGTAGTTTTATTTTACCATCTGCAAGTATTGCCGACGGTTTGCCGCCATTAACCCATCAGCTACATAAACTTAGCACGCCCATTAAAGCACCCCAGCTAATGCTTAATAATTTGGACGGTGAACCGGTTGTTATTAAAAAAAACCAAGTAACCGTTGTTAACTTTTGGGCAACGTGGTGCCCACCATGCAGGCGTGAAATGGGCTCGCTAGAGCGACTTTACCAAGCAACTAAAAACCATGATGTTAATGTTATCGCTATAGATATTGGCGAAGATGAAGAAACGGTATTTTCTTTTTTAGGCACCGTGGAGCCGTCACCCAATTTTGAAATAGTATTAGATTTAAAGGCAGAAACAATGGATGTTTGGAAGGTAAGAGGTTTGCCCACTACCTACATAATAAACAAAGATGGTTATATTGTTTATCAGGCCATTGGTGGACGAGAATTTGACCACCCTAATATTGTTAATGCTGTTTTGGCGTTAACTAAATAAGTGATTAAACGTAATTTTGTGGGATTATATTGCCAACGTCATTTCTTTAAAAACAGGTGTGCCGTTTAGCATAAAAAACAAGTCTCGCATTTTGGGTGGCGACATTAATCAAACGTGGCAAATATCTAACCAAAACAAAATTTATTTTGTAAAAATTAACCATTTAGACATGCATTTAATGTTTAAAGCAGAAATGATGGGGCTCAATGCGCTAAAGGTTAATGGTGGTACACGCATCCCCAAAACCATAGCTTGCGGTACTTTTTCTCAAAAAAGTTACTTGATTATTGAGTACATTCAGCTCTCTAGCTGCGGTGGTGATTTTGCACGTTTTGCCAAGCAGCTGTCTAAAATTCATAAAAAAACGCAACCTGTTTTTGGCTTTAGCGTGGATAATTTTATTGGCTCTACCCCTCAAAGCAATATGCAAATGGAAAACTGGGCAGATTTTTATGGACAAAATCGCCTACTGCCCCAATTGCGTTTAGCTAAAAAAAATGGCTATACTAGTTTTTTAGATTTAGGCTACCAACTTGTACAGTCATTAAATACGTTCTTTACAACGTATCAGCCACAGCCGTCTTTATTGCACGGTGATTTATGGGGTGGCAACATGGGCTTTGATGAACACGGCAACCCAGTAATTTATGACCCTGCTTGTTATTTTGGTGATAGAGAGGCAGACATAGCAATGACAGAGTTATTTGGTCGGTTAGATGAGGGCTTTTACCATGCTTACAATGATATTTGGCCGTTAGATGAGGGTTACCGAGTAAGAAAACACCTTTATAACCTTTACCATATAATAAACCACTGCAATTTATTTGGTGGCGGTTATGAAAAGCAAACTACGGATATGATTAAAAAATTACGTTGTGAAATTTATTAAAAGTAGCTTTAACTAGAACGTGAAACCGAGTAATCAGCAAGGCAGATTAATGCCTCTTTATACTTAGTGGCCGGTAAACAGTCTAATTTTTGTTTGGCTTTTTCTGCCTCTTGTTGTGCAATTTGACGAGAATAATCTAACGCGCCTGTTTCGTTAATGGCAATCATAATTTCGTCCAACTGTTCTAACCCGCCTTCTTCTATAGCGTACCTTATTAATTTTATTTGCTCTGGCGTGCCGTGTTTTTGTGCGTAAATTAAGGGTAAAGTAGGTTTGCCTTCTGCTAAATCATCGCCTACATTTTTGCCCATTTCTTCAGCATCTGCGCTGTAGTCCAACACATCATCTATAATTTGAAAAGCCGTGCCTAAATGCATGCCGTAATCTGCAATGGCTTGTTGGTCGTCATTGGGAAGTTCTGCTAATACTGCACCCAGTAACGTGGCAGACTCAAACAATTTAGCCGTTTTGCAGTGTATCACTTCCATATAAGTCGCTTCACTGGTGTCTGCATCGTTAATATTAAGTAACTGCATTACTTCGCCTTCGGCGATGATATTGGTGGTTTTGGCTAAAATTTTCATCACTGCCATTAAACCCACATCTACCATCATCTCGAATGAGCGCGAGTATAAAAAATCACCTACTAAAACGGCCGCTTCATTACCCCATATAGAACTGGCGGTGCTTTTTCCTCGGCGTAAGTCAGAGTCATCAACCACATCATCGTGCAATAAAGTTGCGGTATGGATAAACTCAATAATTGCCGCCACTAAATAATGAATATCGCCTTTGTAACCGCAAGCATTAGCAGCCAAAATAACCAATTGTGGGCGCAAACGTTTACCGCCAGAGTGGATAATGTACTGGCTTAATTGATTAACTAAAACTACGTCAGATGCGAGTCGTTTTTCAATAATGGCGTTCACTTCTGCCATGTCATTAGTGATGAGTTTTTGCGCTTGTTCTATTTGCATTTTTAACGTTACTATTAGAAAGTAAATGCATACTAAAAACCCACAGTCAAAGTGTCAACCTTAATTACCGTTTTATATAAAATAAATACCACTTTCAATTGACCTGTTAGACGTTAACCCATATAATTGCCGGCTTTCCAAGAAATAGACACATTTCGGAGTAAATATGTACGCGGTAATTAAAACTGGCGGCAAACAATATAAAGTTTCTGAAGGCGAATACCTAAGAGTAGAAACATTGGGTGCAGCTGAAGGTGAAGCAGTAGAGTTTAATGAAGTATTGATGGTTGCTAATGGCGACGATATTAAAATTGGTACTCCTATGTTAGACGGCGGAAAAGTAACGGGTAAGATTCTTTCTCATGGACGCGGTAAAAAAATTAAAATTATCAAGTTCCGTCGTAGAAAGCATCACCGTAAGCAAATGGGTCATCGTCAAAACTACACAGAAGTTTTGATCGAAAAGATTGCAAGCTAAGCCACATACAATTAATAAAAAACGTTTTTAGAGGAATTTCTAATGGCTCATAAAAAAGCAGCGGGTAGTACTCGCAACGGCCGTGACTCGGTCTCTAAACGCCTTGGCGTTAAAAAGTTTGGTGGCGAGCAAGTTATTGCTGGCAATATCATTATCCGTCAACGTGGTACCGCAACACACGCTGGCGAAAACGTAGGTACTGGTAAAGACCACACATTATTTGCAACTGCAGATGGTCGTGTAACGTTTTCTACCAAAGGTCCTAAAAACCGCAAGTTTGTAAGCGTTTTACCTGCATAAACTAACAGCTTATTAATTAAGCTTTTTAGCTTAATGAAAAAAAGCCTCACTTTAACGTGGGGCTTTTTTGTTTCTGTAAATAAATCTATATTGATACTGTGACTAACTAAACTTATAATAATTTTAATTACCGTAATTTTAGAGAGTCCAATGCCTACTATATCAATGTTTTATGGCATTATCATAAGGCTGTATTACTTTGACAATCAACAACATCATACTCCTCATATTCATGTACATTATCAAGACGATTCTGCCGTGATTGAAATACCAACAGGC
>CAZPSE010000027.1:5045-25474 GCA_964589575.1 uncultured Gammaproteobacteria bacterium
TTGGTTGAAGCATGGATAGAAATACATAAAGAAGAACTGATGGCAGACTGGGTGTTAGCAAGTAATGGCGAGCCTGTTTTTAAAATTGAGCCATTAAGATAAAGGTATAACATGAACCCAACAGTAACTAATGTAACACCAAAAAACAATTATCAATTAGCGATAACTTTTGATAATGGAGAAAATCGACTTTTTGATGTCTCCCCATTTTTAGAAAAAGGTGTTTTTACCGAGCTTAAGGACGTTAATTATTTTCAAAAAGTTAAGGTTGCCTATGGGGCTATCGAATGGCCAAATGAACAAGATTTTAGTAAAGATACACTTTATATACTTAGCCAAGCTAACCCCCAATTTTAATCAACATTAGATACATCATATAAAATGAAATTTGTAGACGAAGCCAAAATTAAAGTATTTGCCGGAGACGGCGGAAACGGTTGCATGAGTTTTAGGCGTGAAAAATACGTACCTAAAGGTGGGCCAGATGGTGGCGACGGTGGTGATGGCGGATCGGTTTTTTTTGTTGGTTCTGTTAGTGCCAATACGCTATCGGACTTTAGAGCAACACGAGCCTATAAAGCAGAACGTGGCGAAAATGGCAGCAGCCGCAACTGTACCGGCGCAAAAGGTGAGCATTTTTATATCCCTGTGCCGGTTGGTACATTAGTAAAAGACTACGATACCCAAGAAACCATTGGCGATGTAACCGAAGAAGGCCAAGAGCTATTGGTGGCCCAAGGTGGTTTTCATGGTTTAGGCAATACGCGCTTTAAAAGTTCTGTTAACCGTGCGCCTCGTCAAATAACACCGGGGTCGCTGGGTGATGTTCGTACTTTAACGATGGAATTGCAAGTGCTTGCAGATGTTGGTTTACTCGGTTATCCAAATGCAGGTAAATCGTCGTTAATTCGTTCTATTTCTCACGCTAAACCTAAAGTGGCTAACTACCCTTTTACCACGCTTCACCCTAATTTAGGTGTGGTATCGGTAGATGCTTACCGCAGTTTTGTAGTGGCAGATATTCCTGGTTTAATTGTAGGCGCATCTGAAGGGCTTGGTTTAGGTCATCAATTTTTGCGCCATTTGAACCGTACTAAAATATTAATTCACATTATTGACATTGCCCCTTTTGATGATGTTTCCCCTGCCCAAGAAGCCATTAAATTGCTTAAAGAGTTAGATAACTACAGTAGTGAATTGGCCGCTAAACCTCGGTGGTTAGTCATTAATAAAACCGATTTAGTTAGTGACGAAGTACTAGAAGCGCGTACTAAAGAAATTGCCGATGCTTTAGAACACACAGGCTCAATACATCAAATATCCGCCATTAATGGACAAGGCACAAAAGGCCTTATTTTTGAATTAATGGACTTTATTGAAAAAATGGGTAAAGATTTAGATTAGCTATATAATCAAACCAATCCTATTTTCAATAGTCTTTAATTAAGATGAAACGTGACGCTTTAAAACACACTCAACGCTGGGTTATCAAAATAGGCAGTGCCTTAATAACCAACAACGGTACAGGCTTAGACCTGCAAGCTATACAGCATTGGGCGGATCAAATTGCCCAACTAAAACAACAAGGTAAAGAGGTCGTTTTAGTTTCATCCGGTTCGGTTGCCGCAGGCATTACCCGTATCGGTTGGAAAAACCGCCCTCACCAAATTTGTAAGTTGCAAGCCGCTGCCGCCATTGGGCAAATGGAACTGATTAGAACCTACGAAAACAGTTTTTTTCAAAAACATAAAATTCACACTGCCCAAATTTTATTAACGCACGACGATTTAGCCAACCGAGAACGTTATTTAAACGCGCAAAGCACATTAAAAACATTGCTTAGCTTAAATGTAGTACCGGTAATTAATGAAAACGATACCGTGGTTACAGACGAAATTAAATTTGGTGACAACGACACGTTAGGCGCACTGGTAAGTAATTTAATACAAGCCGATGTGTTGGTGATACTAACCGATCAAGAGGGCGTGTTTGATGCCAACCCGCGTGAAAACGCTAATGCAAAACTCATACCGCAAAGTGATGCCAATAACCCCAATTTATTAAAGTATGCCAGCAGTAAAGGCTCACTTTTAGGCAGTGGTGGCATGACCACTAAAATATTGGCAGCGCAACGTGCAGCACGTTCTGGCACGCATACAATAATATGTTCGGGTTCGCAAAAAAATGTCATTACGCGCTTAGCGCAAGGTGAGGCACTGGGTACTATGCTTACGGCATCATCTAAACCGTTGCAGGCAAAAAAACAATGGTTAGCAAATCAATTAAAATCTAAAGGAAAAATACATTTAGACCAAGGCGCGGTTGATTTTATAGTGAATAAAAACAAAAGTTTATTAAGCGTTGGCGTAACCAAGGTAGAAGGAAGTTTTAAACGTGGTGAGTTAGTTAGTTGTTTAACGCCCGACGGAGGTGAAATTGCTAAAGGGCTGATTAATTATAGTGCAGAGCAAAGCCAAAAAATAATAGGGCTACCGTCCAAAAAAATAGAATCTGTTTTAAAATTTGTAGATGAGCCAGAGTTAATTAATAGAGATAACTTGGTTATTTTGGATAAAAAATAACGCGTTTATGAGCTAATCAGTAGTTTTTAACTGCTTGTCTATTAACAAAAAACCAAACGGCAAAACACCAGCTAAAAAAATCATTAGCCACTTTACCGTAGTCCACTTGAGCTTATGGCTTACTACCAGCGACGCGAACATATAAACTAAAAATAAAACCCCGTGAATGGGGCCAACAATTTTTACCGCTTCGGGCAAATTAAAATAATATTTCATCGGCATGGCGATAAATAATAAAATTAATAACGATGCGCCTTCAACAAGGCTTAACATTCTAAACTTAGCGAGCATAAATTACTTTTTTTAAAAATTATAGAGCATAAAAAAGCACCTAAATCGTCGACCCCTTGCTATTTACCTAGTTAAACTAGGGCAAGGGGTCGACGATTTAGGTGCTTTTAGCGATGTAAATAAGTAAAAAAATTTACCTATTTTTAATTACATGGCTTTTATTTGTGCGTTTAAACGGCTTTTATATCTTGCCGCTTTATTTTTATGAATAATGCCTTTATTACACATTGCGGCAACGGTGCAGGCCATTGCAGGGTACGCGGCGGTTGCTGCGTCTTTGTCGCCTGCGTCTATTGCATAAACAACGTTTTTAATGGTTGTACGCATATAAGAACGCATGCTTGCGTTATGCTGACGGCTTTTCTCGGCTTGGCGAGCTCTCTTTTTAGCTTGTGCGCTGTTTGCCACCCAAGGCTCCTTTATTCGGTTCTTAAAAAGCAGGCAATTATGTGTGTTTCCTGTTAATCTGTCAACCTTTTTAGGCATTTCTTCTCTTAAACTTGGCAAATAATAGTAGCTTATTAAAATCTGGCATCATTGTTAGTAGCATGACCATGCTTTCACGTATTAGTGGTTTTGTTCGTGACATACTTTTTGCTAATTTATTTGGTGCCAGCGCCCAAGCAGATGCTTTTTTTGTCGCGTTTAAAATACCCAACTTTTTTAGACGTTTATTTGCCGAAGGTTCGTTTTCGTTAGCCTTTGTCCCCGTATTTACAGAATATAAAGAAAAAAAGTCGCGTCAAGAGATGCTGGATCTTGCCGCCAATGTATCGGGCACTTTTGCCGCCATATTATTAATGATAACGACCATAGGGGTGGTTTTTGCGCCCGTATTGGTGGGCATATTTGCAGCAGGGTTTGAAAAAGATTCTGAACAATTAATTTTAGCCGGAGAGATGCTGCGTATAACGTTTCCGTATTTGTTTTTTATATCGTTAACGGCTTATGCCGGTGGCATGCTAAATGCTTATGGTTATTTTGCAGTACCCGCTTTTACCCCTGTGTTACTTAATGTTTGCTTAATAACGGCGGCATTATTATCAAGTTACGGTTTTACCGACCCTAATATTAAAATTTTGGCTTGGGGCGTGTTTTTTGCAGGCCTCGTTCAATTACTATTTCAATTACCCTTTTTAAAAAGCCAAGGGTTGTTGCCTAAACCCAAATGGGGCTGGAAGCACAGTGGTGTTAGAAAAATCATTAATCTAATGATTCCAAGCATTATTGGTTCGTCTGTTGCTCAAATTAATTTATTGTTAGATACCTTAATCGCTTCTTTTTTAATTGCTGGTAGTATTTCGTGGCTGTACTTTTCAGACCGATTAGTAGAGTTGCCTTTGGGTATTTTTGGCGTGGCTTTAGCAACCATTATTTTGCCAAGCCTATCTGCTAAACACATTAACAACTCAACCAAAGCATTTAGCGCAACTTTAGATTGGGCGCTTAATATTGCCATGTTAGTGGCTATTCCTGCAGCTTTAGGGCTTATATTTTTGGCTACGCCCATTATATCTACCTTGTTTCAGTATAACGCTTATACCGCCAATGACACGTATATGGCCTCGTTTAGTTTAATGGCTTATGCGCTAGGTTTGCCTGCCTTTATATTAATTAAGGTGCTGGCACCCGGTTTTTATGCGCGACAAGACACTAAAACACCGGTGCGCATTGGCATAATTGCGCTGATAAGCAATATGTTTTTAAACGGTTTGTTTGTATTGCCGATGGTTTATTATGATTTTATCGCACCGCATATGGGCTTGGCATTAGCCACAACCTCTAGCGCATGGATACAAGTAGCCATGTTATTTATGGCGTTAAGAAAAAAGGGCATTTATCAGCCTAGCAAACGTTATTGGTTAAGCTTGGGTAAAAGCATCTTTTTAGCCAATGGTGCTTTAGCGTTAAGCCTTTATTATTTTAAGGTAGACATAAGTATTTGGACTAATGGCGCAGCTGTAGATAGAATCACCTACCTTTTGGCGATGATCGCTTTGGCATTACTAAGTTTTATAACGCTACTAAAAATTTCTGGCTACCAATTTCCAAAAATCAAATCGTAAACGATATTGCCGAGCCGTGATAATTTAAAGTAACGGTACCATTACCTGTTGCGGTAACTTGTAAGGTGTTTGAATCTATAAACTGTACATCTAAAACCATACCGGTTGTAAACGTACTGCTATAAGCTAATAAAGAATCATTAGCGTCGCGTGGTGGTAAATACACCGCAAACGTTTCGCCCGAAACCACACCATTTAATGTCGGCGTACTGCCAGATACCGTATGCACAGTCATGCCTAAGTTTCGCGTTGTAAATGTCCAGCTTAGGGTTTTTTCTGCCCCGTCGTTATAATTAACATCTGCTCGATATTCGCTTGCCCAGTCTAATCTTTCTGTTGGAAATAAAGCATGTTGATAGGCGTTAAATGTTGAGTTTGGGTCATTGTCTTTATTCATAACCGTAATTACAGATACTGCATTGCCAGTAGATATTTTGGTTAAACTAAAGGCGCTAACGCTAGGGGCGGATGAAAATTTATGCGGATTAAACGCTATAGAAACAGGGTAACCAGACACGCTGTATGCGGGCAATGGGTCGGGGCTTTCTTGGTTAAATGCAGGTATCACATCAATGCTGTTTTGTGCAGGCCATTTAATTATTGCAGGGTTGCTATTAGCAATATTTGATAAGGCAGACAGGTATAAAACATTGTCAACACCATGATTATTATCGAATGCACCTAAAGCATCTAAACAAGTAAAACGAATAGCATTAGGGCCACTATAGGCGTTGCCTTTGCACAGCTCGTTTACTGCATTGTTGCCCATTTTATAAACAAAAGCTTTAATCTTGCTACTATCTGTTTGGTTTTTTCCTGTGCCAATACGGTCAATTTCTGTATTTAAAAACCCGAAACGATGATAAATTGCGCTCATCAAACCTTCTAAAGAGTTTTGATAGCCCGCATTAGTATGGGTAGAAACATTTTCAGAAACATTGCTTTTATAACCTACAAATGCCGCTCTTGCATTGGGTGAGGCACCTGTAAAACTAGGTAACCCTGTTATTTGCCCATGGCCACTTTTATTGTTGGCGTTTAAGTATTTTGCATGGTTAAGCGAGGCGGTATTTAAAACACTGTCAGACGATAAGCTAGACATGCCAGCTAACCCTCTAAAACAGTTTAAATAAGCAATCACATTAGCTGTACTGGTTGCGCAATTCGTACCATTAGCAATAACGTTACTATTGTTTGCACCAGACGAGTCAGTATCACTCGGACTGGTTTGGGTTTCGCTTGTTTCTTCGCAAGATGCTAAAAAAACGACAGCGAATAATGAAATAAGTAAAATATTTTTATTCATAAATATGCAGATATTTTGTAATTTTTAAAATTCTAACCAATAATTAATTAAAAAGCTGTTAATTAGGTATCAAAGTGAGAACTCTACGGTTTTATTATTAAACGTTATTTTTGTTTTACCTTTGCCACTTACCCGCACTTTTAAAGTGTTGCTGTCTATAATATCAATATTTAAGGTTAGCCTGGTATCGTAAGTGCTATTAAATACCCCTGCCGACTCTTGCCCGTTTGAGGGTGGAAAATATAATGCAAAAGGCTCGTTTGGGGTAATGGTATTTATTTGCAGGCTACGCCTAATAGTGTAGGTTTTTATTGCCAAGTCTTTGGTGGTAAAACGCCATGTTTTTCTTTTTATGCCGTTGTCTGCATAAGCTATATAAACCTCGTACTCGGTTGCCCAGTCTAACCGTTGTAGTGGGAAAAAAGCATGTTGATGTTTTGTAAACTTTTCATTTGGGTCGTTACGACTGTGCATTACAGTTATCGCTTCTATGTCTTTTTTGTCTTTAACACGCGTTACCGTAAAACGAATTATTTTGGGTGCTTTAGGGTAATAAATAGAGTTAAATTCAACCGAAATAGGGTAGCCAGAAACCGAATAATTGGGTAAAGGGTCGGGGCTTTCTTCATAAAAAACGGGTGGAATATGGGTGCTGTTTTCACTTGGCCAAATAATCAGTTGCGCATTTTGTTTCGCATTGTGTTCTGTAGCGAGTTTAAATTGACCGCCTTCTACTTTAAACGCATTATTTGGCTCGCCCTGCGTATTAATACACGCCAGCCAATATTTGCCATAACCATTAAACGATTGTTTATTACACAGTGCGTTAATATGGCTATTGGCCATTTTATACACAAAAGCATGCGGGTTTACAGCAAGGTCATTATTATCGGCGATACCAATTAAGTCTAAATTGACACTTAAAAAAGCAAACCTGTGGTAAATGGCACTCATTAAACCGTCAATAGAATCTACATAGTCGCCTTGTGAATGTGTAGATACGTTTTCTGCAATGGCTGTTTTAAAACCAACATAAGCACCTCGCTGGTTTGGCGTATGGCCTGTGTATGCGTAATACCCTGCCAACTCATCGTGGCCTTTTTTATTATTGGCATTTAAATATTGGGCGTGATTCGCTGCCGCTTTTTGTAGCGTTTTGTTGTGGTTAAACGGTATTAAACCCGCAAGCTGTCTAATGCAGTTTAAATAGCTTAAAGGCGATGACGTGCTATTAGAGCAGTTATTTGATGCATTAACGTTAGTGGCGTTGTCAAAAATATTGGCTATTTCATCGGCTAAAACGGGTAGCGTAAAAATAACAGACAAAAAAATTAGAATAATAGTTTTCATAATGACCATTATCCTAGAAAAAGTAAAATAAAGAAATAAGCGATATAAAATACAAAATAATCAGGCAAAAAAAACGCCCTATAAAAGGGCGCTAAAATTGATTTCGACAATACTTAGGAGTTTTCTTATCTTAATCTCAATAGTGACTTTATCAATCAATATTCAGATTAAGACAAACAACCTAGCCATTACACTAGGTTGTTTGAATTTATTTACTAATTATCTATTAGTAAACTCTGGGTAGGCTTCCATACCACACTCAGAAATATCCGTACCTTCGTACTCTTCTTCTGCAGATACTCTAATACCCACTACCATTTTAATAAGGTACCAAACGATAAAGCTAGATATAAATACCCAAGAGAAGATAACAACAAGGCCGTAAAATTGTGCGCCAAATGTTGCACCAGTGTTGGTTAGTGGTACAGCCATTAAGCCCCACATACCAACAACACCGTGAACAGAGATAGCACCTACAGGATCATCAATTTTGATTTTGTCCATAAAGATGATTGAACCTACAACTAATAAACCACCCGCCATACCAATTAAGGTTGCAACACCTGGTGTTGGTGTTAGTGGTTCTGCCGTAATGGCTACTAAACCTGCTAATGCACCGTTTAAGGCCATGGTTAAGTCTGCCTTACCAAATAATACTCTTGACAGTATTAAGGCTGCAATTAAACCACCAGCGGCCGACATATTAGTATTAACAAATATTAAAGAAACGGCGTTAGCGTTTTCGATGGTAGAAAGCTGAAGCTGAGAACCACCGTTAAAACCAAACCAACCCATCCATAAAATAAACATACCAATGGTTGCCATAGGTAAGTTAGCACCAGGGATAGGGTTAACAGAACCGTCTGCATTGTATTTGCCTTTACGAGAGCCTAGTAAAATAACACCGGCTAAAGCCGCAGAGGCACCCGCCATGTGAACAATACCAGAGCCTGCAAAATCTTGGAAGTTTGCAGCGTCTAAGAAACCGCCGCCCCATTTCCAGTAACCTTCTAAAGGATAGATTACCGATGTAAAGACCACGGCAAACATTAAGAAAGACCATAATTTCATTCTTTCTGCAACTGCACCAGAAACTACAGACATAGCAGTAGCAACAAATACAACTTGGAAGAAGAAGTCGGACATGTTTGAGTAATAAATGCTGCCGTTAGATGCTAAAACATCTGCAGGAGAGTTATCACCGCCTAACATAAAGGCTAAATCTGGAATGTATCCAGATCCGCCAGCGGGGTACATTATGTTGTAACCAACAATCATGTACATAATGCAAGCAATTGCAAATAGCGATACGTTTTTGGTTAAAATTTCTGTTGTGTTTTTTGCACGGACTAAACCTGCTTCTAACATAGAGAAGCCGGCTGCCATCCACATTACAAATGCGCCTGATATTAAGAAATAAAAGGTATCAAGTGCATAAGATAATTCTATTAAATTATTTTCCACGATATTTTCCTTGGTTGTCTTGTTTAAATTGGCGCTTAAAGCGCTTCTGGGCCTTTTTCGCCCGTTCTTATTCTAATTACGTCTTCTAAAGTGCTAACAAAAATTTTGCCATCACCAATTTTGCCAGAACCTGCAGCTTTACAAATGGCATCGATCACTTGATCGGTAACATCTGCCGCAACTGCCGCTTCTATTTTTACTTTTGGTAAAAAGTCTACAACGTACTCTGCACCACGGTATAACTCGGTGTGCCCCTTTTGACGGCCGAAACCTTTAACTTCTGTTACCGTTATACCATTTACGCCTATATCCGATAGTGCTTGTCTAACTTCATCAAGCTTAAATGGTTTAATGATTGCGGTTACTAATTTCATAATTATTCCTCATTAAAAATTAAAACCCCAAACAAGTATTGCTTGTTTGGGGTTAGGGTGATTTATCTAAGTTTTAGATAAATTGTTTATTACATATCAAAACTTGTAGAGTATGAAATGTTTAAACCACTAGGGTCAGTAGCAGCACCATCACCAGATGCGGTGTAGAACATCATAGAAACGTTGTCGTTTAAGCTGTAAGAAACGTTAAAGTGATTGTAGTCACTGGTATCACCGTCAAGGTCAGCAATACCTAGCTCTAAACCAAAACCAGAAACTTCTGTACTAAAAGTCATATAGTTGTTTTTGTTTGAGCTATCAATATAAACACCAGCGCCAATTGCACCAAAACCAGCTGTTAAGTAAATTTCGTTAAAGTCTGCAGATGGCTTAGATAAATATTTATAAGCAATAAAACCTACGCCTAAATCTACAGCGCCCGCTTTAAAGTCATAACCTGCATAAAAATCAGTTTCGTTTGTTGCACCAGCAGCACCTTCGCTAGAGTTCCAAATACCAGCAGAAACACCAGAATCGTTAGACCAATCTACACCACCAAATACAGCAGGGCCATGATTGCTTAAAGATGCACCACGCCAAATGTAATCAGAAGTTACACCGTAGTTGCCTTCTAAACCAGCAAAAGCAGAAGAAGAAAGTGCTACAAGAACACTGCTAGCTAATAATTTTTTTGTAAACGTCATGTTGTTAAATCCTAAAAATAATAATAATAAATACGGTTATCTATAAGCATTTATTATGCCAACTTTTTAAGTTATTAAAAAACAACAAGTTAGGGGTGAAAAATAGAGGGGAAGTAGAGTAATACTGGTAAACGTACAACTGCGCACCAATAAGGTGCAAAAATTTTTAAACTACTTTGGTGGGCGTTTTAAACTTAACGACTTATTAAAAACAGTGTTAGGCACCTGTGACAAAATCATCAAAAGGGTCATCTGCTAATACTAGGGCGATATAAGGCGCATAGGTTAACACCGCACCTTGTGCAGGCCCAAGTGCCATAAGTTTTATGCGTAATTGTTCCATTAATTTATCGTTATTATTTTTTGGGTCTAATGCTTCTAAAATAGAAATGATTGGCTCTATGTCAAAGTCTGTAATGTAAAGTCGTAACATACGAATAGCATCATTAACTTTTTTTGGGTCAATATTGTCATAGTGATCAATCATTTTTTATACGCCATAACTGGGGAAGGGTGAATTTTAATGGAGTTGGAAATTAAAACAAAGATAAATATGCACTAAATTGTGCTTACTTGTATTTGAGGACATCCTGATTAACTGGAGTTTCAAACTATTAGCGTTAAGCATTGCTCGTTTTGGTGCTTTTTCAAAACTAGCGAGGCTTACAAGCGGCAGCTGATAACATTATCTGATATTGTTCCAATAGCCCGCTTAGTAAGCCTTGCTAGTTCACGATAAAGCTGTGAACTAGCAAGGCTTAGCGCTATTAGTATAATACCTATGCTTGCTTTTTCAGTGCCATCTCGATACCACAAAAAAGCATAACGACGCTAGATGAAAACGGGCTAAGCCCCGTAGGGCGAGCTTAGCAACACGCATCTGCTTCGTTGTGTCCCTTATTAATGGAATAACCATTAACTGCGGAACACGCCTTGCATCTACATGTTGCTAAGCTCGCAGACTAGATGTTAGTTGATCAGGTCTTCCTTAAGCTACGCCGTTACTTTTTGTAACGGCTATTTTAACAGGCTAAAAAGGGCTTTTTCGTCGACCCCTTACCCCTTATTTAGCTCAACTTTTAAACGCTATACCGCTATGCGCACCATCACAAAAGGGTTTGTTTTTGCTTGCTCTACATAGGCATATTGCGCCATTGGCTCGGTGGCATATTCCATCACCTTTTAGGTTGTTTAGTCGTAACTCTCCTGTAAAACCTATTGGCCCAATTGGGGTAGGCGGTAAAATCTACTGAGGTAGTTTCAAACAGGGTTTCTATGTCTTCTTTTGGAGCCTCTGATATGTCCAAATTTCTCTATCATTACCCTATATGGTTTATGCTCAGTAGGTGCTGAACGAGGACTATTATTTTATTTAATAAACTCCACGCCCGTGGATAAATAAATGCTAGACGTGGGTGTAATTACACATAACGCTTAACATCATCGGCAAAATAAAGCGTAGTGAGGAACGAAAGTAGCTTTATTTTTTAAGAGTTAATGTTTTTGTTGGGACATATAGCCCCACTTATTTTCTTTCACCAGGAAAATGATTGATGCCGGTTGGTATAACCAATTTATGCCCACCACGTTTATATTTGCTGATCGTTAAAAATGTATTAGGTTCGTCACCAGTCGATCGTATATATTCCATTTTATGATCTCCATTAAAGTCTGCAAATTGTCTAAAATAATGATAGCCTAAATATTTTCTTGGCACAGATAAAACTATATGTTTGCCCCTAACACACTCTATTCTATTTTTATTTTTATGTCCTTGGCGCTCACCAACTTCTCGACAATACTCATATTTACCATCATTATTTATGTCAACAATTTGTTTAAAACCATTATACCCTGCATCATATGCAAGTTCTTTATGTGTCTTTTCAAAGGATCCTTTTCCATGTTTGTTAACTTTAAGCTGCTTACAGTTAATTGTATTATTATCTAGCTTACGACAAAACCATGGCATCTGCCCTTTGTCGAGTACGGCAAGTTCTCGAAAATCACTTATGCCATAATCACCTTTATTAGCCAGTTTGAAAACTACCTCTTTACTACTTGGTAAGCCAAAGTAAGCTCCACCTTTTCTAGAGTTATTAGCTGAAGAATTATTAAATAGGTAACATTTAAAACCACCTTTAATACCACGGCATAAATCTGCTTTGCCATCATGGTTTATATCTATAAACGTTCTTAACCAGTTACCCTTCTTGGCTAGCTTTCTATTAAAGTTAACAGTTTGTTTAATTTTTGGAACGACTATGCCAAGTGAATCTGGCTTTCCCTTTCCTTTGCTAAATAAAGTGCATTTTATCCAAGAACTATGGGGGCGATTACCCACTTCACGACAAAAATCATCGGTTCCATTACCGTCAATATCTACAAATTGACGACTATTCTTATAGCCTGTTTCTTTTATGCGAAATTCACGCGTTAAATGGCTACCATTTGAAAGGCTACAACTATAGTATTTATGCTTATCATCACCCACTTCACGACAATAATCTGCGTTGCCATCACCATTTATATCCGCCATAAAGCGTTCGTGATGATAGCCCATATCATAAAATTTGTTATATCTTATAATCCTGTCAATCAATTTTCCACCTGGAAAATCCATCATTATCATTCCAATTTGTTTTTTGTGACTGGTATTTATGTATTTACTAATTGCTGGATTAACTTTTTTTGCAATATCTTGTGGTGATAATCCTTTTTTTATCCCTGTTGCAGAGAGGTAGTTAATCGCCAAATCCTTTGGGTTTTTATTTGTAGAAGATAAGAGTTTCTTCGCATATTTTATTTTGTCACTAACAGATTTAACCTCATCTTTACTAGTTTTATATCCAATTGAGTATCTATCTTGAAAATGTTCGGGGTACATAATACCGTACACAGAAGGGATCCAACCGTCTTTGCGTAAAATTACAATTTTTCCACGAATTTCACCAACGGTTGGGTTTTTAATCCTACTACTTGAATTTTTCCAAAAATATGTTGGGTGTTTTGAAATGTAATTTTGTAATATCTTTGCATGGTTACCCACACTGCCACCTGTTTTAGATATCCTCATAAAAACAACTTCACCTTTATGCTTATTAAGGAAAGATCTGACCTCATCTAATACACTGCCAAACATTCTGTGTAAATAAAAACTGCCATGATGAACTGCAAACTTGCCATCGGCCACCTGTACACGAATATCCAGAACACGAATGCCTGATTTCAATTGTTCGGTAAGGCTTAGTGCTTGTGTTTGAACAAAGGGGTAGGAGCTTTTATACGTTATGCTATCGTGAGTACCAGGAAGGCTAAGTTGACTCACTTTTATGTGGTTTGGTACTCCAGTTAACCACAATTTATGTTCTTTTTCTATATTCCCAGAATCGGAGTAATTTGTTTTATCAGCAAAAAGATTGAGTGAAAAAGTTAGGCCTATTGTCAAAACTATTGGTATTATAAATTTCATCATTATATATTGAAAGTTAGGTGTTAAAGTAAGTAAGGTGGTTGTCGAGAATTTATAGTGTAACGGCGGAGCTTCTGGCTTCTATCATTTGCAAACCGTTGATTGCTACCCTTTTCACAATATTAATAATCATCAGGTGCATCATCAAGTGCATCATCAGTTGAGGTATCATCAGTTGAAGCATCATCAGTTGAGGTATCATCAGTTGAAGCATCATCTTTCTTCGCAGGTGTAGCTAGCAATGTCGGTGTCGGTGTCGGTAGCGATAGCGATGCTGAGATAGGTTGAGTCCCTGGATTATAATGTTGTAGGGTAATGATCTGTAAAGATTCTAAAAACATCTTGTAAACATCGATAGATGTTTTTTCATTCATGTTGAGATTATTTGTTAGTTCGCAGGCTCTGTATAACAACTCTCTTGTAATAAGAACAGCAGGACTACGACCACCAAGAGCAAGCTCTCCTCTCCCTGATGAGGTGCCTATGCTTTCAGTTTGAGAAAGTTGAGAAAAGCCTAATGTAACCCCAGAGTTATCAGTAGCAACAGAATCTGTTGGGCGTGCACCACACATACGTTGAAGGTCACCAAGTGTCTTTAAATATGCTACTTGATGATCCGCTGTTGTGATCAAAGAATTTATTCCAGAGGTTTGAATTTTCTCTGGTTTAGGTATAGTAGCTGCACATCCTGACAGTAACAGTAATGCAGTACCAATTATTAAATAATTTCTTGATTGAATCATATGCATTCTCTCCTTTTTGTTGGCTGAATTTACTTTTTCAGACTAACGTCCGAGTCCACTTAAACGAATCATTATAAATGGTTTGTTTATTAAATTGAGCCAAGAGAATAAACCAAATAAAGACGGAAAGCTACAAAAAAAAGCAGAGTGTAGCGAAGAGAATCAGCGCTTTTTGCGATCAAGTAGAATGATTTGTTATGCTCAATACATCAGTATTCAAACCCCAATAATACATATAACTAGCGCCTAAATTGCCATCATGCTTTATTAAAACAATAGGCTGACCACCAAGTTTAGTATTAACCGATTTGGGTGGTTTGGCTCTTTTAAGAATCTACGTAAGGCTACGGATGTTTCATCGTTTTCAAAAATCACCCAAGTTTCAGGATTGCTTAATTTAATCCCCATTTTCTGCTGAGGTAAGCGATATAGTCATTGTTGCCACTATCAAAAGTAGTGCTAAAATTGATAATTTTATTAACTATAGTACCCCAAGGAATTAGAGAAATAAAATGAAATTTCTTATTTTGAATACGTAAAATCTGCCCTAATTATTGGAGTATTGAAATGAGTAAAAAAAGAACCGTTTATGGTGTCGCTTTTAAAACTAAATTGGTTTTAGACGTGTTACAAAATGAAGAAACACTAGCGCAAATAAGTAGCCGTTACAGTGTAATGCCTCAAAACCTACAAAACTGGAAAAAGGTGTTTTTGGACAATTCGGAAATAGCGATGGAATCATAAAAGGCCGTTAAAGAATACAAACAAGAGCTCGCCACCGTAATGGAACAAAATGACCAGCTTACTAGAATAGTAGGCAAAATGACTGTAGAAAAGGAATGGCTTGAAAAAAAGCTAAACAGCTTGGGCTTATCTAATGTATGGGTTAGATAACGCTTTAGTTGAATACGGTAAAAATGACAAAGCCGTATCTTTAATGGTAAAAGCTCACCAAGCTAAAACTGTATTTGGCGTAGATTCGTATCAATATACAACCATATTATTTGGTAGTAGCCCAATGAGACACTATGAAAATAAAATAGGTAATTCATTTAAGGCTGAGAATTTTTTGAGAAATTTTAATTAAATGAGGTTTACTCGGCTTGATTGTGCTATCTCACCCAGCCCTCTCCTCTAGGCGAAGGAACAAGACATCACGCCCGTTTTAATCCAATTTATACCGTTAGGTGAGCAGGTGTTTTTTTGGGTAAGTATAAAATTAATACTCTAAGTGCCTTAACTTAGTACCACTTTGTGTGGCCCCCTTGCCTGTAATATTTATGCATAAATTTTCACTTTTTATTATTCTTGAGGTTCGGTCAAAACCATTGCTTTTCTTTGTTTAAACTGACTATACCAACGCGCTAATTTACTTTGTTCAGTTGGAAATAATGCCGGCTGTCTAAACGCTAAATAACCAATAGCGGTGGCTACAGCAATGTGAGAAAGCTGAACCGTTTCGCCAATAAATTCTATGTTTTTTTCCATTTCAGCCAGTGCGCGTTGTATGTCATTTGTCCAAATATCAATCCATTTAGGTGATTGTTCGTTAGCATCTCGGCGGGTTTCTATTACTAAGTTGTAGGCGGCATCTAACACGCCGTCTGCCAATGCTTCCCACTTTAATACTGCCCATTTTGTATTGTCCGTTGGGCATAGTTTATTTTCATCGGTTAAATTATCTAAATACTGTGCCACTAATGGGCTGTCAAAAAGCGTGTCGCCATTATCTAAAACTAAAGCGGGTATTTTACCTAACGGATTAATGGTTTCGAGATTGGCATTGTTTGTAAAAGGATTAACCAAAATGCCTTCAATTTTGTTTTGTAGGTCTTTTTCTATCATCACTATGCGCACTTTGCGAGAGTACGGCGAGGTATTGGAGTAGTACAGTTTTGTCATTACTAAAGGTGCCCTAAATTAATACAACCTGGTTTCGACCATTATTTTTGGCTTGATACAGTGCTGCATCTGTTCTCGATAAAAAAGTTTCTATCGTATCACCGTTAAGCAGCTCCGTCACACCAAAGCTTGCGGTGAAGCCTTTAATTTTATTAAAATTAAAGGCTTCAACGGTTTTATTTAATTTATTTGCTAATACGTCGGCCTCTACTTTTGTGTGGTTCGGCAATAAAATAATAAACTCTTCACCACCCCACCGAGAAATCGAGTCACTTAAACGAATATTGTTTTTTAATAACTGTGCAAATTCAACCAGTACAGAGTCTCCAATTAAGTGACCATAGTTGTCATTAATTTTTTTAAAAAAATCAATATCAACCATTATTATAGACAATGGGCTTTTATGCCTTTTTGCTTGTGCAATTTCTTTACTTAACACTTCATCAAACATTTTTCTATTGCCAAGTTGTGTAAGCTGATCAATATAAGATGATCGATTTAGTAAAGCGACGGTTTCAGATTTGGTATATTCGTAAAAATAAATAAGCATTCCCGACACGGTTAAGTATGAAATTAAGTTGACATAAGTGCGAGGAGTAATAATGTCGGGAATAGTATGAAACCCAAAAAAAACAAGAGCAACCATGGTGACCGAAAATAGTATGTGACTAATAAGGCCTTGTTTTTTTCCTAATAAATAAAAAGAAAAAACAGGGAAAATGCCCACCCATAATAAAGTACTAACTTCTAACTTAAAAAACAACGTTAAACTAATAATGCTTAGCCCACAAAACAAAACAGTGATATAAGAAACTATTTTTAGTAATGCTTGGTTTCTTAAAATAATTAATTGGACTATTGCAAAACAACCTACCAATAATTCTGCTATGGCAATATTGGTTAAGTGAAAAAAGAAATAATTAATACTGCTAAATACAAACATCATCGCGATAGCGACTTTTAAAAAAAACCGTACAGCCATTAATTTATGGGCAACATCTAAACTGCTTTGTACTTGCTCGGTTTTAAGGACTTTCATTACACCAATACTATTAGATAAGTTTTAAAAGATTTATTTTTATTTTTTTGAACGGTAGCTTTCCATTATACTATTCTGACTCTTTATTCTCTGTGTCATAATGCACAAAGGGCCTTAAAATTTTACCTAATTCGTCGACCCCTTGCCTTTTAGACGGTTTAAATACCGAGCAAAAACAGGCTGTTATTAGCACCAGTAAATACACCTTAATAATTGCTGGTGCAGGTAGCGGTAAAACCCGTGTTTTAACGCACCGTATTGCCCATTTAAACCAAAACGAACACGTATCGCCTTACAGTATTTTAGCGGTCACTTTTACCAATAAAGCGGCACAAGAAATGCGCAACCGCATAGAAACCATGATAACCATGCCCGTTAGCGCCATGTGGGTGGGCACATTCCACGGTATTGCTAATCGGTTTTTACGTATGCATTGGCGCGATGCACAGCTACCGCAAGCGTTTCAAATACTTGATTCGTCTGACCAGTTAAGTTTAATAAAACGGGTATTAAAAACCCTAGGCGTAACCGACGTTAAAAAATGGCCGCCAAAAATGGTGGCAGCCTTTATTAACCACCAAAAAGAAGAAGGCCGCCGACCAGAAAATATAGAAGATTATGGCGACATGATTACCCGCCAATTAATACGCTTTTACACCGCTTACGAGGTGGTATGTAAACGCAGTGGCGTGGTCGATTTTGCCGAATTATTATTGCGCTCGTTAGAAACACTTAATAACAACCCAGAGTTATTAAAACATTACCGTGAGCGTTTTCATCATATATTAATAGACGAGTTTCAAGATACCAATACCATCCAATACGCATGGGTGCGCCTACTTGCCGGCGATACCAGCAATATTTTTGTAGTGGGCGACGACGACCAAAGTGTTTATGGCTGGCGTGGCGCAAAAATAGAAAACATCTTAAATTTTAGCCAAAAATACCCCGATGTTGAAACCATTAGAATGGAGCAAAATTACCGTTCTAAAGGCATTATTTTAAAAGCCGCCAATGCACTTATTAAAAATAACAGCAACCGCCTAGGTAAAAACCTGTGGACGCAAGACGAAGACGGCAACCCGATAACGCTGTACCAAGCCTATAACGAAAAGGAAGAAGCGTCGTACATTGTTAGCGTTTTTAAAGAGTTAAACGAGCAAGGGCATAAACTAATAGATTGCGCGGTTTTGTACCGTTCTAACGCACAGTCTCGCGTGATAGAAGAAGCCTTAGTGCAAAACAAAGTGCCTTACCGTATTTTTGGTGGGCTACGCTTTTTTGAACGAACCGAAGTCAAAGATGCCCTCGCCTACATGCGTTTAATCGCCAGCCGAGACGACGATGTATCGTTTGAGCGCGCAGTTAACAACCCACCACGCGGTTTGGGTGCTAAAGCGATTTCGACCCTGCGCGAATTAGCCAAAGAACATCAATGCACCTTATGGCGCGCCAGTGAAATTGCCATTACCGATAAAATAGTCCCTGCCCGTGCGTCTACCGCACTATTAACCTTTAGAACATTAATAGACGATTTAAACGAACAAGAAAAGTCCAACCCACTAAATGAGCTGGTAGAACAATTGTTAGACAAAACCGGGTTAATGGCACTTTATGAAAAAGACAAAAGTGAAAAAGGTTTGTCACGCGTAGAAAACTTAGAAGAATTATCTACCGCCACATGGCAAGGTCAAGCCGAAAATACCGAAGAAGAATTATCACCATTAATGGTATTTTTAACCCACATCACTTTAGAATCGGGCAGCCGACAAGATGGCGATGCCAATGACTATGTGCAGTTAATGACCATACACATGGCCAAAGGTTTGGAGTTTAAACACGTGATAATAGCTGGCATGGAAGAAGGCCTATTCCCCCACCAAAACAGTTTACAAGAAGCCAGCAAATTAGAAGAAGAACGCCGCCTTTGTTACGTAGGCATTACCCGCGCAATGGAAAGCTTAACCATAACCCTAACGGAAAGCCGCAGCTTATACGGGCAAACCAAGTTTGCCCAAAGCTCCCGCTTTTTAGCAGAGATACCGCCCGAGAACTTTTATGTAGTGCGCCCCAAAGCTGCCACCTACTCTTCAATGTCCCAAGCAAAGCTTGGGACATTGAAGACAGCTGGTGTAAGCGAGGATAAAGCGTCTATATATTCTATAGGGCAACGTGTTAAACACCCCAAATTTGGCGAAGGTATTATTTTAGATTACGAAGGCACAGGCGACCATACGCGCATTAAAGTTAATTTTTCTGTAGGCAGTAAATGGCTGGTTAGCCAATATGCCCGTTTAGAAATACTCTAAAAAGCCTTCATTTCATCGACCCCTTGCTACAAAACATTAACATTAGGAGCGTATTATGCAGTGGAATATTTACCTATCGGGTGAAATACACACCGACTGGCGACAACAAATTATAGACGGCTGTAAACAAGCCAACTTAGACATTGAATTTAGCAGTGCCGTTACCAACCATAAGGCAAGCGATGCCGCAGGTGATGTTTTAGGCGAGCAAAACGATAACTTTTGGCGTGACCATCAGTCTGCCAAGGTGAATGCTATACGTATAAAAACCATGATTGAGCAATGTGACTTGGCCATAATCCGTTTTGGTGATAAATTTAAACAATGGAATGCCGCTTTTGATGCAGGTTACTGTGCCGCCTTAGGTACGCCTTATATAACATTGCACGACGATGCGATTATCCACCCATTAAAAGAGGTCAATTCGGCAGCGCAAGCGCGTGCAAGTACGCCAGAGCAAATAATAGACATTTTAAAATACACTATTAACCAGACATAAGAACGCTACTTTTAGCCAGTGCAAAATAAGTTCGGTTGATTATATCTTGCTAAAACTCGGAGTTACAATGCATCGAGTTTTTTTGCAATATTGAAAACGCTTACTGTTTTGAACAAAAATATTATGAAAAACAAGCTTATCGAGCCAAATTAAACCATATTGATTATTTAGCTGGCGAATATAAATCACTTTTTGATGAAGGCGCTAATCACTGTATAAAAAAGCAAACAAGTTTGTTTTTACTGTAATTATTAAGGCAGTTTTTAATTGCTATTTTAAAAGCCAGCCTGCGTACTAAAACGCATTAACTCACCCGTTGTTGGGTGGC
>CAZPSE010000028.1:0-24049 GCA_964589575.1 uncultured Gammaproteobacteria bacterium
TATTTTTTAATAATTATAGGCTATGTTTTCCTACAGGTTTATTAGACCACTACAACCGGTTATACGTTGCCTACATGGATGTAGGTACACCTGAATGCAGGATGCATGAGGAAGGTGACAATCCTGTACGCTTAACCTCTTTGCACATCCATGTGCACCGGTTATACGTACACCCTGTACGCAAAAAGCCCCAATAAAATTAATTATTAGGGCTTTAAAAAAACGCTCTAAAACGTAGAGCGTTTTAAATAGATTTGATAACTTACTCTACTTTACCCCGGTGCAAAGCTAAGTAAGTCATCAAAACTGTTTTTACAAATTACTTAGCAGTAGCAGAAGTTTTGCTGTCTGTCTTGTTAGCAAATTTGTTTTCGCCATAAGCATTTCCAGCAACTTTCTGGTCAGAAACCATGTCGCCTTTACCGTCAAAGTCGCCTTTACCAGCAGCTTTACCTTTAAAAGAAAAACTCATGCTAAAAGAACCTTCACCGTTCATGTCAGCAATAGGTGATGCCACGTGTATTAGATAAATACTTAAGAACTTTTTGAGTATTAATAAATAATGATGCGAAAACATCGCTAAATCAGGTTTCATTTATCCGCGTTAATCTGCGTTTATCCATGTCAAAAAATTAAACATGTACGAAATACGATACTGGACTGGCAGTGCAAAGTAACGAACGATTATATAAAGCAAAAAAAAGCCCCGATATAATTAAATATCAGGGCTTTAGGTGTACTGAGCTTACAATGACGACTCAGTAAACTTGGTGTAGTTTTACAATGTAAACCAGTTATGGATAAACGTTGTAAAACTGTTTTGGTTATAACTTACTTTGCAGCAGGAGCAACAACAGGAGCCTGAGCTTGTGCAGAAGCTACAGTGCTTTTGCTGTCTGTGCTGTTAGAAAATTTGTGATCGCCGTAGCTGTTACCAGCAACTTTCTGGTCAGAAACCATGTCGCCTTTACCGTCAAAGTCGCCTTTACCAGCAGCTTTACCTTTAAAAGAAAAACTCATGCTAAAAGAACCTTCACCAGAAGCGTCAGCAGCAGATTTAGCAGCGCCGTTACCTTTAGAAGCAGAAGCACCGTTACCGTATGTAGTTGCAGAACCGTTGTTAGCAATGTTGTTCATGCCGTCAAAACCACTGTTGCTAGAGTTGCTGTTGTTTCCCCAAAAAGCAGAAGCAGATGTTGCAACAGTCATAGAAGCGATTAAAGCGATAGTTGATAATGTTTTCATAATAATGTACCTAAAAGTTTTTAAAATTGGTGGTTAGAATATTTTTTTCTTATTCTAAAATTAGGAACAATCTTTTTGTTGTTTCCTAAACATGCGGCTATAATATGAGAGATTTCTAATATTAGCAAGTACTAATATAGATTATTTTGAAAATGATTTTTTTAGGGTTTTTAATTTAGTGAAATTGGCGCGCCTGAGAGGAGTCGAACCTCCGACCACCGCCTTCGGAGGGCGGTACTCTATCCAGCTGAGCTACAGGCGCTTGGTGTTATAAAAATAAGTTTTGATAGGTTTCTGCTTTGAAACCTAAAGTGATTTGTTTGTTGTGTATAAGAAGAGGGCGCTTAATCATGGCTTCGTTATTAAGCATTAATTGAATGGCATTTTTAGAATTGATGTTTTGTTTTTCATCATCACTTAGCTTTCGCCATGTTGTACCGCGTTTATTAATAAGTGCTTCAAAGCCAAGGCTTTGTTCCCAGCTAATTAACATAGCTTCGGTTAAACCGTCTTTGCGATAGTCATGAAAAACAAAGTCAATTTCATTTTCTTTTAACCATTTAAACGTTTTCTTCATGGTGTCGCAGTTTTTAATGCCGTAAATAATTGTCATAAAAGTGCCTATTTCGTTGCCTACAGGGATGTAGGTACACAGAATTGCAGGAGCATTATGCGTGGACACCCCTTGTATGGGGTGCTTTATTATTAAATGCCTCTTAGTAACTCATTAATGCCCACTTTACCTAATGTTTTAGCATCTACCTTTTTAACAATAACGGCACAGTAAAGGCTGTATTTACCGTCTTTAGAAGGTAAATTACCAGAAACCACTACAGAACCTGCAGGGACACGGCCGTACATAACTTCGCCCGTTTCACGGTCGTATATACGGGTAGATTGACCAATGTATACGCCCATAGATATTACAGCGCCTTCTTCTACTATTACGCCTTCTACCACTTCTGATCGTGCGCCGATAAAACAGTTATCTTCAATAATAGTTGGGGACGCTTGTAGTGGTTCTAATACACCACCAATGCCCACGCCACCAGATAAATGCACGTTTTTACCAATTTGAGCACATGAACCAACCGTCGCCCATGTGTCTACCATGGTGCCACTGTCTACATAAGCGCCAATATTGACGTAAGATGGCATTAATACCGTGCCAGAGGCTATGTAACTGCCTTTACGCGCAATGGCGTTAGGTACTACACGCACGCCACCGTCTATAAAGTCTTGCTCGGTGTAATTGGCAAATTTAGAATCGACTTTGTCGTAAAACTGGGTGTAACCACCGGCGGCCATGGGTTTATTTTCGTTAATTCTAAACGATAATAAAACGGCTTTTTTAGCCCATTCGTTTACTTTCCAATTACCTATGGCTATTTTTTCAGCTACACGTAATGTTCCGCTGTCTAATTGTGCAATGGCATCATTAACGGCAGTGCGTACTTCTTCGGTGGCGTTTGCTGGGGTAATTTCCGCTCTTTTTTCAAAAGCTTCTTCAATAATGGTTTGTAATGACATGACTATTCTCTACTGTAATTCTAAAAATTCTTTAATTTGATTGGCCGCTTTAATGCATTGATTTAGGGGGGCGACAAGTGCCATGCGGACATGGTTTTTACCGGGGTTACCTTGTGCAGTATTTCGTGATAATAAACTGCCAGGTAATACATTGATATTATACCGACGATATATCTCGATAGCGAAAGCCGTATCTGACATAGGTAATTTAAGCCAAATATAAAAACCTGCCTCGGGGTGTTGCACGTTGATGACGGGTTGTAATATGTCAATAACTGCTTTAAATTTTTCGTTATAAGCGCTTCTGTTATCCAATACATGTTGTTCATCGTTCCACGCGCTAATGCTGGCTAATTGCGATGGGGTAGACATCGCACTGCCATGATAGGTGCGGTACTGTAAAAACTTGGCAATAATGCTGCTGTCACCTGCTACAAAACCAGAACGTAAGCCCGGTAGGTTGGATCGTTTAGATAAACTGTGAAATACCATACAGTTTTTATAATCATTTCTACCCAGTTGAGAACATACTTCTAGCAAACCAATAGGTGGTTTTTTTTCATTGGGGTATATTTCAGAATAACACTCATCAGCTGCAATAATAAAGTCGAACTGATCAGATTTTTTTATTAACAAGGCCAACTGCTCTTTAGGCATAACTGCACCGGTTGGGTTACCTGGTGAACATACATAAATAAGTTGTGTTTGTTGCCAAATCGCATCGTCGACGGATTCTAAGTCGGCTAAATAGTTAGATTTTTTTGTTGTGTTTACATAATGCGGTGTTAAACCTGCCAGTATTACCGCACCTTCGTAAATTTGATAAAAAGGGTTAGGCATTAATACCAAGGGTTTGTTTTTATCGCTACTGTTTAATACACATTGGGCAAAAGCAAATAGTGCTTCGCGCGTACCATTTACTGGCAATATGTGTTTTTCTACATCCAGGCTGTCTGTTGCTAGGTTAAATCGGTTGCTTAACCACGTTTTTATAGCTTGCCTTAGTGTTACTAAACCTTTAGTTAAAGGGTATTGTTCTATGGTTTTTATATTGTCACATAAAGTATCTAAAACAAATTGTGGCGCAGGGTGTTTAGGCTCGCCAATAGATAGCATGATGGCTTCTGTATTACTGGGAGGAGCAATACCGTTTTTTAACTTAGCCAGTTTTTCAAATGGGTAGGGATGTAATGATGATAAATGTTGATTCATAAAGAGTTATTGATTCGCGCACAAATAGTACATGCCCCAAAAGGTCATTCTGTTGCTAAAATAGCTTCTGGAACGTCACGCAAACCTTCGTCTAAAACCTTAGCAGAGAAACCATTTTCACTCATTAAATGGGCGGCAACAGCACTTCGTCTGCCAGTATCGCAATAGACTAAATATTTGGTTGCTTTAGAGAAGGTTTTTAACTTCATACGTAAAAAAACCAAAGGTATATTGTGCGAACCTTTTATATGGCTTTTTCTAAATTCACTCGGTAAGCGTACATCAATACAGGCCGCATTTTTTGCTGAAAAGTAGGGGCTCGAATCATTAAAACTAACTTTTTTAATTAAAGGTTCGGCCAATAAAGAAATAAAGTCTTCTTTTGATAACCGCATTAAATTGCCTTTGGCAAGCATTGTAACGGTGGCGTTTCTTTTAGAGTCTGATATTAATGCTTCTTCGCCAAAGCTGTCACCTGCACCCAAATCTGCCAGTTTAATACCATTAGGTTTGGTTGGTGTAGCTCTTGTAACCATCGCTCGGCCTTCGGTCATTATGTAAAAATAATCACCTTCTTGGCCTTGTTCTATTATTTTGTCACCAATAGAAAATGAAACGGTTTCCATTTTCATAAATATTTTTTGTATATTGGCTGGCGGTATACGCATAAACGCTTTGGTTTGTAAAACCTTGGTCATCCAATCGCCATCATCTTCTTCTAAGTCTTCTACGTGGTAACTGCCCGTTTGATCCCAAGTAAGCATCACGTCTAATAAATCACTGTTCACTTGGTAAAAAGTACATCTGGTTTTAGTTTTTAATGTGCCGATACGGGGTTTAATATTGGCGATAGGGTGTTTTGCGTCTTTATCCTTTTCAGAAAAGATTTGAATAGACTGATTATTTTTAAATAATTCAATCGTGCCATTAACTAGGTAATAATTAAATTTATCGTTTTGACCTTGTTTAAATAAGGTTTTTCCAGCTGTTAACTCAATAGTTTGAGATTTTGCCGATAATTCGCGCATATTGTCAGGAGTTAATGCCGAAAACGGCGTTAGGGTGGCAATTTTTTTAATATCAATAGTCATGAATGTTTTGGGCTAGTCTGTTGTTGTCTATAGTAGAGAAAAAGAAGCGAAATTAATAGTGTTTCAGCTTACGTTTACCCCGATTGTTTACGAACATCAATATATAAGCGTAATTTTTGGCCCGGTTGGATATATTTTGTGCTTTTAATATTTTTATTCCAACGCTTTAAGTCATTAATGGTTACTTTAAATTTGTCGGCAATACGTGCTAAAGAATCACCGCGCCTAACTGAGTAGTTTATTCTTTTATTGCTGGTCAGTTTAGTTAATTTAGGGTCATTAAACAAAAGGTGTCGAACAGAACTGGACGGTTTATTGGTCCAAATAACTAATTTTTGGCCTATTTTTAAACGGTCCTTAGGAGCCATACCGTTCCATTTTGCAAGGGTTCTAATAGAGACTTTGTATTGTTGCGACAAATCCCAAAAAGTATCACCTTGTTTGACGGTGATAATAACTTTATTGCCTTTACGCTTTTTAGAATGTAATGCGCTAGAACGCTGGTTGGAACTTAAACTGTAATTTTTAAACTTTTTACCTGCAGTTGGAACGATAATATATGTGCCAGCACGAATGGTTTTTTTGTATAAATTATTTAAAGACCGTATTTGAGGAATAGTCGTTTGATATTTTTGCGCAATGCGACTTAACGTTTCGCCTTTTTTAATTTTATGACGCTTCCAAGTAACACGTTTGTTTTTAGGGGTTTTAGCCAGCCCTTGTTTAAACTTATTGGCCGCCTCAATAGGCAATAAAATTTCATGCGGACCATTGGGCGGGGTAGCCCAACGGTTAAAACCCGAATTATAGCGGTAAACCATTTCTATTGGGACTTCTGCTAATTCTGCTACTAAGGCCAAATCTATTTGTGTTGATGAAGTAACGACTTTGGTAGACGGTTGGTAAGGAATCGTAAGCCACTTTATTCCGTGTTTTTCGGGGTTTTTAACCAGCTCGTTTAATGCCAATAATTTAGGCACATAGTTTCTGGTTTCCGCGGGTAGTTTTAAATCCCAAAAGCCTGTTTTTTTGTTTCTTTTTTTATTTTTTCGAATTGCCCTATTAAGGTTGCCAGGCCCCCAATTATAGGCAGCTAAAGTCAATAACCAGTCACCGTCGTATGCCTTATTTAAGCGTTTTAATAATTGTATTGCAGCCTGTGTAGATAGAATTACGTCACGTCTACCGTCATACCACCAGTTTTGTTTTAACCCATAAAGCCTACCTGTAGAGGGTATAAATTGCCAAATACCTGCAGCACTACCATGAGAGTAGGCAAAAGATTGATAACCACTTTCTACAATGGGTAAAAGTGCCAGTTCTAAAGGCATATCATGCTTTTTTAGTTCTTTAATAATGTAGTACAAATAGGGTTCTGCGCGCCGAGCAACACGGTCTAAATACTCGGGGTGGCGGGCAAACCAATTTAATTGCGACTGGAAATAATGGCTTTCTAATTGTGGTAAACCGGTGCTGTTTTTAATATGCCACCAAGCGTCTCGGTATTCTTTAGCCGGTTCTAAAATAACAGCGGTGTCGTTAACATCATTTTTTTGGGTTGCCGCCTTAATTAAAATGGGTGGCTTAGCTTTAACAGTGGGTTGATTAGCTTTATTGGTATTTAAACCAACATCATTAGAGGGGGTGGGGGTTTTATTAACATTACACGATGTTAATAAAAAACTTAACAACAAAGGTACAAAAACTATTTTTAAAAACATATAGGATAAAACTAGATAGGTGGAATATGAAGGTGAATTTTAGTTATTATATCAGCTAATAATTGGCCTAAAACATTTAAAATGAATTTTTCACATTGGTATCAGAAGCGAGAACAGGCATATTTAAAATCATCATTAATGCATGTTTTACAATCTATAGATGAAGTAAAATTACAAACGGACTTAGTGCAACTAGGAGCCTCGCTTTTACCTTTTAGTAAACAAACTTTATTGGGCAAACAGCAAATAATCACGCTTTCTGATTCTATTTTTGACGTGACTAATATTGTGTCTTCTACTGAGTTATTGCCCATACAAAGTAAAAGTATTGATTTTGTTTTGGTGATGCACAGTTTTGAAACCAGCAATAACGCGCACGCATTAATTCGCGAAGTGAACCGTATTTTAAAAGATGACGGGTTTGTGTTTGTGGTCGCCTTAAATAAGCCATCTTTTGTTAATATCATTGCTAATATGAGCAGGCTTTTTTCACCTAAATTAGACATAAAAAGAAACATGCCTATTAGTAAAATGGACGATTGGTTTATGGTGCTAGGTTTTAGCAAAATTAAACAGCAGCTGTTATTTAATAAAAAACTACTCAACGAGATTTTTAATGGAAAACTCTTAAAATTAAACAATTACCTGTTTCAATGTGGGGTTGTTTACACTTGCTTATATCAAAAACGCGTGATGCCCTTGACATTAAATACTGAAAAATGGCAACAAAAAAGACGGCTTAAACCCATACTGGCAGAAACCCGTATACAACATAAAAACATTAATAAACATGACTGAAAAAATTGTAATTTATACCGACGGCGCATGCAAAGGCAACCCGGGTGTGGGTGGTTGGGGTGCATTTTTAAGCTACCAAGGTAAACAAAAAGAAATGTGCGGAGGTGAGTTAAATACCACCAATAACCGCATGGAACTTATGGCGGCAATTGAGGCATTAAACTCACTAAAACGCGAATGCGAAGTAGAACTGTTTACTGACAGCCAATATGTAAAAAATGGCATAAATGAGTGGATGGCAAACTGGAAAAAAAGAGGCTGGAAAACAGCTGCTAAAAAAGCCGTAAAAAACCAAGACTTATGGATGGCGTTGGATGAAGCCGTGCAACAACACAATGTAGAGTGGAAGTGGGTAAAAGGCCATTCTGGCGATATAGGTAATGATAAAGCAGATGACTTAGCCAACCAAGGGGTCGACGAAATGAGGGCAAAAACAGCATGAGCAGGTTAATTGTTTTAGATACAGAAACCACCGGTATAGATCCTAAGCAAGGCCACAAGATGATTGAGATAGGTTGTGTCGAATTAATTGATCGTCAATTGACAGGTAATCATTATCATCAGTATTTAAACCCCGACAGAGAAATTGATCAAGGAGCGATTGATGTTCACGGTATTAAAAATGAATTTTTAGTAGACAAACCACGCTTTGCCGATGTGGTAATTGACTTTATAGACTATATAAAAGGTGCCGAGTTAATTATTCATAACGCCCCATTTGACGTGGGTTTTATTAATAACGAACTGCAACAAATAGGCCATGACATAACCGATATTGCCGATATTTGCACCATTACGGATTCTTTAAAGCTAGCGCGCGACATGTACCCAGGGCAAAGAAACTCGTTAGATGCCTTGTGTAAACGCTTGGGTGTAAACAATAGCCACCGAGAATTACACGGCGCATTATTAGACTCTGAAATTTTGGCCGATGTTTATTTATACATGACAGGTGGCCAAGTAACCTTAGACTTTAGCGTTACAGAAACCCAAGGGAAGTTAAATGCAACGGGTGAAATGATTAAAAAGGACAGAACCAACTTAGTGGTATTAAAAGCCACCGAACACGAGATGCAACTGCACCAAACACGCTGTTTACAAATTAAAGAATCGTCTGGCAAATGTTTGTGGTTAGATTAAGAGACAAAAAACCGTGTAGGGTTTTAGAGCGGCGGTTTTTGTAGCAAAGCCTTGGCTAGCTAAAATGTTTTAAGCAACATTTACCCGACGGGTTAGCCGTATCGCAAGCGCACAGTTTTTGTTTGGTTTGCGATACGACAAATTGTTTAAGCGATGGCGAGTTTACATAGTCTTTTTGGCTAATACCAAAACAATAACAAAGTAATGGCGTTTCTATTTTCATGTCTTTATTTAAGATTAAATCACCATCAGCAGAAAAGTAAACCACGTCGCAATTATTATTATCACAATAAAAATACGGTTGATTGTTATCGTCCCATAACCACGGCGTTTTTAATTGGTGTTTAATGGTTTTTGTTGTTACAAAAGGGTAAAGGTTGCCATCTACAGGGCAAAGATGTTTTTTATGTGGATTGGTTAAAGTTTCGCAACAAGTCATAGGCTAAATATGGTTTAAATGTTTTACAAAATCAAGCCTTTTTATTTTTACGACTGCTCCATTTAGTTACAATTTTTAAGCGCCAAACAAGCCGCACCCCTAAATAACCCGTCAATGAAAAAAGCACGCCAAAAATTAAACAACCCAGTAAAAAGGGCTGCCAAATATAGCCAATCATATGTTCTAACCATTCATAACTAAAATGAAAATTTTCTATTTTATAGGGTTCATCTAATACCCATAAACCCAAACGGTATGCCGCATAAAACATTGCAGGCATGGTAACAGGGTTAGTTAGCCAAACCAGTGCCGCAGAAACAGGTAGGTTGACCCTAAAAATAATAGCCACAATGGCGGCAAAAACCATTTGGAACGGAACAGGCACCCAAGTAAAAAACAAACCAACAGCAAACGCGCCCGATATAGAATGTTTATTGATGTGCCATAAATTAGGGTCGTGAATAAAATTATTTAAAAACGCTAACGACTTACTATTTTTAAGCTGTTCTTGTGAAGGAATTTTGTTTTTAAAAAAATTGTTGGCCATAATTTAATTATTTGTAAATAAAACGCAACTTGTTTTACTCAATCTGCGAGAATGAAACGTATGATTCATTTTAGCATGGCTTTTTTAGTAGGGGTACTTTTTCAATTAAGCTTAGCTGTTTTGATAGACTGGAAATGGCTATTAATTTTATTATTTATCCCTGTTGGTCTGTTTTATTTTAAACATCGCTTATCTTCAATTGTATTAGCTTTATTACTTGGTAGCTTAAATGTTGCCATTGTTGGCGAACAGTTAAAAAGCAATTTATTACCCCAATCATTAGAAAATAAAATTATAGTGATTAGGGGCGAAGTCATATCACCACCAATTACCGATACGAGAAAAATAAAATTTGATTTTGCCGTTCAACATATTGAAGGGTACGGAGATTACCGTGCAAAAATAAAACTCAGTTGGTATATAAAAAGGCAAGCCGTTCCAACCATTGAGCCAGGTGATGTTTATAATTTGTCGGTTAAATTAAAACGCCCTAATGGTTTTCATAATAAAAACCGTTTCGATTATCAAACCTGGCTGTTCATCAATAAGTATTCGGCGACAGGTTATGTAAAAAAGTCTATCCAAAATAAGCGTATTTCGTCGACCCCTTGCGTTTACATGTTGGCCTGTTTACGTAACCAACTAATAGTAATTAGCGATGACTTATTAAAACAATCCGATTATAAAGGCATTGTACAAGCGTTAGTGTTAGGCGTTAAAAATGCCATAAGTCGCGAACAGCAGCAAATAATGATTGATACTGGCACGAATCATTTATTGGCTATTTCTGGCCTGCATATTGGCATTATTGCACTGCTTTTTTACGCCATTGCTAAATGGTTTTGGCGACAAAGTTTATTTTTACAAACGCGTTTTATGCAACAACATTTTAGCTTAGCTACAGCCTTTATTGTTTGTGTGTTTTATGCGGCAATGGCTGGGTTTTCTTTACCCACACAACGCGCGCTATTTATGTTTTTTGCTTTATTATTAAGCCAGTTTTTATACCGTAATAGCAGTTTATGGAACAGTTATTTTTTAGCGTTGTTAATGGTTTTAGTTATTAGCCCGCTGTCGCCACTTAGTGCCGGCTTTTGGTTATCTTTTGTTGCCGTAGCCATAATTATTACGGTAATTAATTGGTCTAAAAACAAAGCATTTTCTAAAGTACAAATGGCTTTTATTATACAACTGGCACTGGTGGTGTTTCTTTCACCGTTTATTATGTTGCACTTTCATACGGTTAATTTACACAGCTTATTAGCTAATTTATTTGCTGTACCTGTGGCCAGTTTTGTCATTATTCCGTTTAGTTTTATTTTAATGATGGTGGCCATTATTTATATGCCTTTAGCCAAATTATTGCTTTGGTTGTTAGAGCAAATATTGTATGGGTATTTTGAAGTTTTAAATGTAATAGATAGCATTTTTGCTTTAAAGTGGCACAGTAATATTGATGTTTCTGCCATTACTTTATTGTTTTTTATTAGTATATTTGTGGTGTTGTTTAAATGGAAAAAACCATTGGCTTTGGTATTTTTGCTAATTAGTTTAGGCGGGTTGATTTTTAAAAGTGACAAAAAACCATTATTAAAAGTTCATGTTTTTGATGTTGGTCAGGGGTTGTCTGTTTTAGTACAAACCAAAAATAAAACACTTTTGTATGATACAGGTCCCGCCTATTCAAATAAATTTACTGCGGTGCAAAGTATTGTTATACCTTACCTTAATAGCCATGGCATTAAAGAAATAGATAAACTTGTGTTGTCCCATTCTGATGCTGACCATATAGGTGATTATAAAAAATTATTAACAAGTATTAAGGTGAAAAAGGTAGAAACCGGTCAGCCAGCCTTTTTTGATAATCAGTTTAAATCGTGTCATTTACAAGCACCTTGGCGTTGGGATAATGTGCATTTTGAGTATTTATTTGTAGCTGTAAACAGTAAAAAAGACAATGATTTTTCTTGTGTTTTAAAAATCACGGTTAACAAAACCATATTGTTAACTGGGGACATAGAAAAGAAAGTAGAATTGGCTTTAGTACAAAAATATCAAAATTATTTGCAAAGTGATGTCATTGTTGTGCCACATCATGGCAGTAAAAGCTCATCTAGTAATGTGTTTTTAGATGCCGTTAAACCCAAAATTGCTATCTCGTCTAATGGGTATTTAAACCGCTTTAAACACCCCGCAAGTTTAGTGGTTGCACGGTATCAACATAAAAAAATTCGTTTTTATACGACGGCTAAACAGGGCGCTTTAACGGTATCTATAAATACAGATTCTAAAAAGGTAAAAGTAACATCTGATGTTTTAACGCATTTTAATAAATGGTTTCATGGTTTAAATCAATAATTTCTTCTAGCATGCTTTTTACATGGTTGTAGTCGATAGCAATAGGCCAAGTTTTATTATCGACGGTTAAAACTAAAGACGGGAAAGAGTAAATATTCATATCTTGGCAAAGTTGTAACTGCTGTTGCAATTGCTGCTCTATCTCATCACTTAATAAAGACTGTTTAAATGCTTTGGCATCTAAATTTATTGTTGTGGCAATGTCTACCAATGTATCAATTAAAGCCGGGTTTTTAGCTTGTTGATAATAAGCCGTTTGTATTGCCTCGGTCATTTTATCGGCCAAAGCATCGTTATGTTTTTTAGCCACTAATACCGCACGGCAAGCAGGGTAGGTAGAACGTATCGGCTGGCAGTGTTGCCAAAAGTCAAAATTGAAAACGGTGTTTGGCATTTTTTTAATGATAGCGTGCCAATTACTTTGTAAACGTAACTGCATTTCATTGGGCATGGGCTGCATACTGTCGGCCGCCAAACCGCCTAAAACCGATTGTGTATTAATACCGTTAGGTAATTGCACCAATAATTGGTTTAAAGTAGGTTTAAAACCGTAACACCAAGAACACATCGGGTCATGAAAATAATATAAAGTTCGCTTCATAAGTATTTGCTAAAATATAGGTATTAGAATCGAGAACTATAATGACAGATAACCTAGCTGAAATAAAACTAAAAAAAAATGAAGATCGTCGCATAATGATGGGGCACTTATGGATATTTAGTAACGAAATAGACACCAACCAAACACCCCTAAAAAACTTTACCGCAGGGCAACATGTAACGGTAAAAAGTGCAACAGGTCGGCCACTAGCAACCGCTTATATAAACCCGCATTCATTAATTGCCGCGCGCATTATTAGTTTTAAAAAAACCTTTAATATAGACCAATGGTTAGAAGAAAAAATTACCACCGCATTAGCACTGCGACAGCAATTATTTAACAATAACTGCTACCGCCTTATTTATAGCGAAGGTGACAACTTACCCGGTGTAATTGTAGACAGGTTTAACGACGTATTAATAGTACAAATAACCACCGCAGGTATAGAAGTAGTAAAAGATAAACTAACCGCCGCACTAAAAAAAATAATCAACCCCAGTTGTATTTATTACCAAAACGATAGCGAGATAAGAAAGTTTGAACAAATAGAATTGTATAAAGAGACAGCCCTTGGTGAACTGCCCGAATTTGAGACCATAATAGAAAACGACTGCCAATATAAAATAGCCCTAAAAAGCGGTCAAAAAACCGGCTGGTTTTACGACCAACGTTTTACCCGCGCACAAAGCCAAAAATATACAAAAGGTAAAAGCGTATTAGACTTATTTAGTTATGCAGGCAGTTTTGGCATATTAGCGGCCAAAAATGGCGCAACAGAAGTAGTCTGTGTAGACAGCTCTCAACCGGCGTTAAACAGCGTAATTGACAACGCAAAACTAAACAATGTAAGCAACCTAGTAACCACCATAAAAGGTGACAGTGCCAAAGTAATAGAAAAACTGGTAAACGAAGGCAAACGCTTTGACGTGGTATTAATAGACCCGCCAGCACTAATAAAACGCAAAAAAGACTTTAAAAAAGGCGTAGAAGTCTATCGCGCGCAAAATTATGCCGCGTTACAAATTGTAAAACCGGGTGGCATACTTATATCCAGCTCGTGTTCGCAATCTTTACCTATACAAACATTACAAAAAACCGTATTGCAATGTGCAAGGGCATTAAAACTAAACCTGCAAATTATAGAAAAGGGCGGCCAAGCGGCAGACCACCCAATACATGCAGCCATACCCGAAACCGAATATTTAAAAACCATTTTTTGTAGAGTGACGTAAAAACTGGATGCGAATAAAAATAAAAAATATGGTTTGTGACCGATGCATTATGGTGGTGGGCGACATAGCAAAAAACTTAGCCTTGCCAGTAAAAACCGTCACATTGGGCGAAATTGACTTTGCCGAAACAGCACTAAAACAAACTGATATAGACCATTTTGAACAAGCCATAAAAAAAGTCGGGTTTGAGGTTATCGCCGACAAAAAAAGCCTAACAGTAGAAAGCATAAAAGCAAAAATAATTAACTACGTCAATATAGAAGACGAGTTTGAACGTAACACCATATCCAGCTATTTAAGCAAAGCCATCAATTACGACTACAACCATTTAAGCCGTGTCTTTTCAGAACAAGAAGGCATCACCATAGAACAGTACGTAATCAACCAAAAAATAGAAAAAGCCAAAGAGCTAATTAGTTACCAGCAAGACAACTTAACCACCATATCGCAAAAACTTGGTTACAGCAGTTTGGCGCATTTCAGTAATCAATTTAAAAAGGTCATGGGCACTACGCCAAGTCAATTTAAAAAACAACAGCCAGATGGTGGTCGAAAAGCTATTGATAAGGTTTGAGCGAGATTAATTTTCGGTAGTTTTTTTGACCAAAGAGTTAATGTACATGAGCTGAAATTTTATATTTCTAATAAGTAAATTGTTTCTACCTATCGTGATGTTTATAGTTGAAGATTATTTAGAATAATCAAACCGTAAATTGTGCAAATATAAAATAAAATTGTGTAACAGCATTTAAAGCAAAACACGTTATTATTTAGTTACAGTAAGCAACAGCACAAAAAATATGAACGAATATAACTTATCCATAGGCGGTATGACGTGCGCCGGTTGCGTAGCCGCAGTAGAAAAAGCGGTAAATAAAAACCCAAAAGTAGACAGTGTAGCGGTTAGTTTTGCCGAACACAGCGCAAGGGTGACTACCACTTTAAAGCTAGATGAAATTATAGCCATTATTGCAACAGCAGGTTATCAAGCGGCAGAATATAAAGACATTGCCGAAGAAACGCGCAATCACGATAAAAAAGAAAAACAAAAATACCAACAGCGTATTAAACAAACGGTGTTTGCAGGCATTGTTGGTTTTTCGTTAATGCTTGGCAGTTGGTTAAAGCTTTTTCCAGACATAAAAGCACAAGGCTTTTGGTTGCTAATTGCAGCTATTACCCTTGTGGTGTTGGTCTATTCTGGTGGGCATTATTTTAAAAACGCAGTTAAAGCGTTTAAAGCACACAATGCAACGATGGACACGTTGGTCGCTTTTGGTACCGGCACTGCGTGGTTGTTTTCTTTTGCGATTATCCTTGTACCAAGCTTGGTGCCAGAACAAGCTCAGCACGTATATTTTGAAGCGGCCGCCATTATAATTAGTTTATTAAACCTAGGTAGCGCTTTAGAAACCCGTGCAAAACGCCAAACATCTAAAGCCATACAAGAGTTAATCGGCTTACAACCCGATACAGCAACGGTAATAAGAGATGGCAAAGAACAAATAGTCGCGATAGAAAATATAGGTTTGTCTGAAACCCTACGCGCTAAACCGGGCGAGCGTTTTGCGGTAGATGGCGAAATTATAGATGGCACTACCACGGTAGACGAGTCGATGATTACCGGTGAACCACTGGCTGCAAAAAAACAAAAAGGCGACGCGGTAACGGCAGGCACCATTAACCAAAACGGCTCGGTATTATATATAGCTAAACATATCGGTTCAGATACCGTATTGTCTCGCATTATTGACCTTGTACGACAAGGTCAAAGTGCCAAGCCTCAAATAGGGCGATTGGCAGATAAAATAACCGCTATTTTTGTACCAACTGTATTAATAATTGCGGTGCTTACTGCAATGGTTTGGTACAACTTTGGGCCAGAGCCTGTTGCAACGTATATGTTAGTGACGACAATGACGGTATTAATAATTGCTTGCCCTTGTGCGTTAGGCTTGGCTACGCCTTTATCTATAATGGTATCGGTAGGTAATGCGGCTAAAAAAGGCATACTAATACGCAATGGCGAGGCACTGCAATCTGCCAGTAAAATAGACACCGTAGTGTTAGACAAAACAGGCACAATAACCGAAGGCAAACCTCAAGTTGTTAAAATTAAAAGCTACGATACAACATGGAACGAGCAAGCCATACTGCAATATGCGGCAAGTTTAGAAGCAGCATCAGAACATCCGCTAGCCCAAGCCGTTCTTAAATCGGCAATAGACAGTGGTGTTGAACCCATGCTAATAAGTGACTTTAACGCCCTACCTGGTTTTGGTATAAGCGGTTTAATAGACAACAAAAAAGTATTTGTCGGCAACCAAAAATGGAGCATCAATAACCAAATAAACTTGTACGACTCGCAAACTTTTGCCAACGAATATACCGACCTTGGGCAAACGGTTATTTATTTAGTGGTAGATGAAAAGCTCATCGCATTAATCTCCATATCCGACCCGATAAAGCCAGACGCTAAACAAGCGATAGACAGTTTCCACAAGCAGGGTTTACAAGTAATTATGCTAACGGGCGACCAACAACGTACCGCCAATGCCATCGCCAAACAAATAGGCATAGACCACGTAATAGCCGAAGTATTGCCCGAAGACAAAGCCAAGCAAGTAGCCAAACTGCAAGCGCAAGGCAAACGCGTAGCCATGGTGGGTGATGGCATAAATGATGCCCCCGCACTGGCCTTAGCCGATGTAGGTTTTGCCATAGGTACAGGTACAGACATCGCCATAGAATCGTCCGACATTGCCTTAATGAATGGCTCGTTAAAAGGCGTGGTTGAGGCGATTGCCTTATCTAAAGCCACCATACGCAACATTAAGCAAAATTTATTTGGTGCCTTCATCTACAACGTTATTGGCATACCCATAGCCGCAGGTGTACTGTTTCCTATAGCGGGTATATTACTAAACCCAATGTTTGCAGGGGCAGCGATGGCATTGTCATCGGTAACGGTTGTAACCAACGCCAACCGATTAAGAAATTTTAAAATGGATCAATCATGATTGTTAATTTAATAGGCATCACATTAATTATTTTTATTGTTTACTGGTTTTGGTTAAACTAAAAATGACGGCCTAAAAAGGCCAAATTCGTCGACCCCTTGCCTATTTTAATAACCGACACGAGCAAGGCTCGTGTCGGTTATTAAAATAGGGTAAAAGTAAAGCTTGTAAATTCGTCTATTGTTCGTTATTGTGGGTGTTAAGCGAACAATAAGAGAATAATATGCTTACCTCAAAACAGTATGAAGTTTTAGAATTTATAAAAAAACATATAAAAAACAATCATTATCAACCAACACTTCAAGACATTGCAGACCACTTTGGTTTAGTAAAAAGTACCGTGCATAAACACGTACAAAACCTTATAGAAGGTAATTACTTGGGTGAGTCTGACGGTAAACCCGCTTTTATCGCCATAGAGTCTAGCGAGAGAAATACAGAACTGCCCGTAATGGGCACAATTGCAGCAGGCTTACCCATTGAAGCCATAGAAGAGTTAGAAACGATAGACTTGGCAGATATGTTTCAGGGGGATGACCGTTATTTATTGCGCGTAAAAGGCGAGTCGATGATTGAAAAAGGCATTATGGACGGCGATTATGCCGTTATTAAACGCGCCCAAACCGCCCGAAATGGCGAAATTGTAGTGGCACTTATAGACAGATGGGAAGCAACACTGAAAACGCTGTTTAATCGCGAAAACGGTATTGTTGAATTAAGACCAGAAAATCACGAAATGGAGCCTATGTTTTTTCAAGCAAAACAAGTGATTATTCAGGGTGTTATGGTTGGTTTAATTAGGGATCAGACGTTTTAAGCCGGTTTTTATAATGTTTAAATAAGCTATTGTGACCATATTAAAATTTTTTTAAGTTTATAGTGTTAATTATTGATTATTGTGACAAATTAGAGGTTTTATACGTAGTTTCTTTACAGAATCGAGAGTAAACTAAAATTACTCTATTTGGAAAGTTAAATTGTGGATTTTCGCTTCATTCTCGCATTTTTGTTTGGCAGCATAATATTTGGCTTATTGTCTTTTCTCCAAGTTGTTCAAGTTTTTAGTTTAGAGCCAAAATTACATTTTTTTCTTTTACCTCTACTAGTGGGTGGTGTATCGGGTTTATATGTTGCTTTGTATAATAATAAAATGACAAATGCCTATAAGGCACTAAAAAAAACCAATGCTGATTTAACGAGCTTAGCACTAAAAGACAGCTTGACTGACTTATACAACAGGCGTGCTTTTAATGAACGCATTGTTGCAGACTGGGCGCGTTGGAAAAGAAATGATATTAAATTCTCTTTATTAATGATTGATATTGATTTTTTTAAACAATACAACGATACCTACGGTCATTTAGCTGGTGATACTTGCATTAAAAAAGTTGCCGATGCTTTAAAAAGTTCTGTACAAAGAAGTGAGGATTTAGTATCTAGATACGGCGGTGAAGAATTTGTCATAATCATTCCCAATACTGATGAAACATCCTCATTTGAAATTGCTAAAAAAGTACACGATAATTTAAAAGGTTTTGCTATAGAACATAAAACATCAAAATGCAGTGATTTGGTAACGGTATCCATTGGCGTGGCTTTATTTGATACGTTTGAAAAAGCAAAAAACTTTGAAGATGTTATCGGTTTTGCAGACGAAGCTTTGTATTTAGCCAAAGCAAACGGTCGAAATACAACGCATATTTATAGATATTAATCGTTAAAATTTATGCTTAATAGGGGTACGCGCAAGCATCACAAAGCCACTCGACCAGTTCTGAACCAATTATAAATTTATCTGCAACAAATTCTGGAAAGTCAGCTCGTAAAGCAACATCAATATCAAAATGATGCATGGCAATAAAATCTTTCCTTTTTAAATCTTCAAGTAGTTTATGGTCATTAGGGAAGCCACGCGGAGGCCTAATTAAACTGTCACCCGCAAAGCTAAACGTTTGTTTAAAGGCTTTATTTGCTTTTAATAACGTCCAACTGTTTGGGTTGTCCACCATATAGTCTCGTATTTTATGGGTGGTTGGGCCATCCGGTCGCCAAACACCGACAGCAACAAAACATTCGTCAACGCGAAGGTGGCAATAAAAACCGGGGGTGTGTTCATTTTTGGCTAAGGCGTGTTTAAAACGTAAACCTATGTTGGTTTTATAAGGCGTTTTATCTTTAGAAAAGCGCACATCTCTGTAAACTCGCATTAATGAACCACTGGTTTTTTTTGCAATGGCATTAAAATGTGGGCTGATAGATTTTATTGTCGGCTCTAATTCATTAATAAAATGAAAAGCAGGGGTTCTTACACTGTCTTCATAGTCTTGTTTATGTAGGTTAAACCAACTGCGTTGATTATTATTTTGTAAGTTTTTTAAAAATGCTGTAGTTTTATCGTTAAAATGCGTTGTTGTCATTAAAATCCCCATATCGTTTATTTAGTTTAATTAATATCAATGAAAAATAAAACCAAAGATTCCATTCAAACCCTTAAAAATTTAGGCAAAAAATCACAATCTATGTTGAATAAGGCAGGTATATATAACAGGGGTGATTTATTGCAGCTGGGCGCAGTTAATGCATTTTTGAAAGTAAAAAAATATTGCAGTATACAGCCCAGTATTAATTTACTGTACTCGATGGTGGGTGCGCTAACAGAAAAACGTTGGCAAAAAATAGCTAAAGAAGACAAAATAAGGCTTTTAATGGAACTGGAAGATGCCAACGAATTATTAAAAACAGACAATGATGACTTGTCTAATATTATTTTAAAAACGTCACAATTAGACAATATGGAAATGGTCTTGGCAGATTATGAAAATAAACGCGATGCAGATTCTATTATTTACTTATTAAATCACTATGCAATGGATGAAATGGGTGGTGGTAAAGCGCTTTCGGATTATTCTCAAGAAAACTTAATTCAGAGTTTAAAAGAGATTCCCGATGCTATAAGCCTAATAATTTATGTACATAAACAACCCGTCGCGTTATTAAATGCGTTTGAAGGTTTTTCGACCTTTCAATGTAAACCGTTGATAAATATACATGATTTAATGGTACATAAAGACTACAGAGGATTGGGGCTTAGCCAATTATTGCTCAATCAATTAGAAACTTTAGCAGTCAATGCCGGATGCTGTAAAATAACGCTAGAAGTATTAGGCGGTAATGTTGTTGCTCAAAACATCTATTTAAAACACGGTTTTAAACCTTATCAACTGTCTAAAACGACAGGAACTGCTTTGTTTTTAGAAAAAGAATTGTAACCAGAGAATTTAAAATGCCATCATTTGATATTGTTTCAGAAATTGATATACCCGAACTTAACAACGCGATTGATCAAGCGAATAAAGAATTAAAACAACGCTTTGATTTTAAAGGCACAAATGCCGTTATTACTTTGGCTGATAAATTAGTCACGTTAGAAGCCGATAGTGATTTTCAAATAAATCAAATGCGCCCGATGTTGTATCAAAAAATGACTAAACGAAATGTTGATGTGGCGTGTGTTGAAACCAAAGAAATTAGAATTTCTGGCAAACGTGCCAAACAAGACTTATCTGTTCAAGAAGGCATTGATCAAACACTGGCTAAAAAAATTATAAAATTAATTAAAGATAAAAAATTAAAAGTACAGGCGCAAATACAAGGCGAGCAAGTACGTGTGACGGGTAAAAAAAGGGATGATTTACAGTCGGTAATGGCCATGTTAAAAAATGAAGAATTTGACATGCCTTTGCAGTATCAAAATTTTAGAGACTAGGTTATTTACTCTTAGCAAGGTAAACATCATAACGGGTGTTTTTGCTTGTGTAATCAAAGCTCGGTTTTAAACCGGCATAGTAAGGCGCACCTTTAGGCCGTTTTACTACCACACGCTTTTTTGCAGCATCAATAGCCACGCTTAAAAGCGCATTTTCATCTTGCTCATGACCAATAATATCTTGCAGTAATTTCATGCCTTTTTTTACTTTTGCAGACTTTTTCCGTTCTGGGTACATAGGGTCTAAATAGATAACATCGTATAAATTACTGTTTTTTTCCATGTACGTAACGGCATTGGCATTAATTACTTTCATGCTTTTACAAACGTCTGCAATGGTTTTATTTTTTATGTTTTGTAAAAGCGCAGTTTGGATAAGGCTATACACCGCAGGGTGTTGCTCTATTAATGTTGTATTGCCTTTGTTGTTTAATGTGGCTAATACAAATGCGTCTTGTGCCAAACCTGCTGTAGCATCGAGCAATTGTAAGTCTTGCCGTTTATTTAACCCGCAAGCTTTGGCGAGGGGTTGGTTTTTTCCGCCACCGTATAAAAAACGATGTAACGATTTACCGCTACTAAAATCTAGTTGTATTTGTTCTTTATTGTTTTCTAAAACTAACTGCTCTAAGTCATTAAAAAATAAAATGGCGCAATCATTGTTTTTATCCAATGCATCAACATGTTTTAGCCATTCATTATTTGTTATGTAGCCCAATGCATATTGGTACAATGCTTGCTTTTTAGGTTTGATGAAATAGACAGGTAACATTAATGGCAGTTTATGACAGCGATAAAAAGCTTATTTTAACGCGAATATTAAAAACCATGATATTGCTATTTGTTTTATTTTTACTTTATGTTTTATTTTCGTCCGCCAGCAACCCAATTAAAGACATTAAAACCGCCACCATTAAAACGTCTCAACTTTACGGTGTAAATTTGAGTTTGATTTTAGTAAAAGGAATCCCAGTCGCTGTATTTAAAAACGACAATAAATGGTTGTTTATTAACGCCGTTAACAAACATTCTGGATGCGTGATTAAGGTAAAAAAATTGGACAATAAAAAGCAATGGTACGATGTTTGCTCAAAACGAAGTTATCAGTTAAATGGTCAGGCCAATGGCGAATACAGCAATTTAATTATTATTAAATCTAAAGCGATAGAAACTGGCTTTAGATTGTATTTTGAAAATTAATCATGAAAAAATCTGATTTTTATTATTCGTTACCCGAAAACTTAATTGCCCAATTGCCATTAAAAAACCGCTCTGATAGCAAATTACTTAAAATAAACCCGCTAAATACGTCTTATGAAGACTCTTTGTTTACAACCTTTATAGACGAATTAAACAAAGGTGACTTGTTAGTATTAAACGATACCAAAGTTATACCAGCACGTTTATTTGGTACAAAAAAGTCGGGCGGAAAAGTTGAATTATTGCTAGAACGAATAACCGATGACAATACTGTGGTTTGTTTTATGCGGGCCAGTAAATCCCCCAAGACGGGTTCATTTTTACAGTTTGAAAATATTCAGGCAGAAGTAATGGGCAGGCAAGGTCAATATTTTTTAATTAAATTTATAAATGTGAGCGACCCTATGGAGGTGTTTTTTGCACAAGGACATATCCCTTTGCCGCCCTACATTGAAAGAGAAGATGATGAAAATGATAGTGCGCGTTACCAAACCGTATTTGCAAAAAATGAAGGCGCGGTAGCCGCACCCACGGCAGGGTTGCATTTTGATAAAGAGCTATTAAAGTGCATAAAGGCCAAAGGTGTTAATGTGCAAAAAATAACCTTACATGTAGGCTCTGGTACTTTTCAGCCAGTAAGAGAAGACGATTTAAGCAACCACATAATGCATAAAGAATGGGTGCAAGTTAACCAAACAGTGGCCGACGCTGTAAACAAAACCCACCAACAAGGCAATAAAGTATTTGCCGTAGGCACAACCGTAGTACGCAGTTTAGAAAGTGCCAGCGAAAACGGTATGTGTAAAGCGTACCAAGGTGATACCGATATTTTTATTACACCAGGCTATAAATTTAATGTGGTAGATGCCTTATTAACCAATTTTCATTTACCAGAATCTACCTTAATGATGTTGGTCAGTGCAATGGCAGGTCATCAATTTATAATGGACATGTATAAACACGCAGTAGAGCAACAATACCGATTTTTTAGCTATGGTGATGCCATGCTAATTTTGAATGACACGTCTCGAGATGCGAAATGAAATTTGAATTAAAAAATACAGACGGTGCAACGCGACGTGGCACATTACATTTTGACCGTGGTGACGTGCAAACCCCAGCATTTATGCCCGTTGGTACGTATGGCACAGTAAAGTCGATGACACCCGAAGAAATAACAGGCATTGGCGCAGAAATTATACTGGGTAATACTTTTCATTTAATGCTTCGCCCAGGAACAAAAATAATTAAAGCACATGGTGATTTGCACGACTTTATGCATTGGGAAAAACCTATCTTGACCGACTCTGGCGGCTTTCAAGTATTTAGTTTAGCCAAAATGCGCAAGATAACCGAAGCAGGTGTGACCTTTAACTCACCCATTGATGGCTCTAAAATCTTTTTAGACCCAGAAAAGTCTATGCAAGTACAAGCCGATTTAGGCTCAGACATTGTTATGTCGTTTGACGAGTGCACACCGTACCCTGCAACTTATCAACAAGCCAAACAATCTATGGAGCTGTCCATGCGCTGGGCAAAACGATCTAAAGATGCTTTTGCAGGCAATGCCAACGCGTTATTTGGTATTGTGCAAGGGGGTATGCACCCAGAGTTAAGAGCGCAATCGGTTAAGGCTTTAACAGATATTGGCTTTGACGGTTATGCCCTTGGCGGATTATCAGTCGGTGAAACCGAACAAGAACGCATTGATATTTTAGACTGTAGCGTCGACCCCTTGCCTAAAAACAGCCCCCGTTATTTAATGGGTGTTGGCACGCCAATAGACATTTTAAAGGCAGTAGAGCGCGGTATAGACATGTTTGACTGTGTTATACCAACACGCCATGCACGCACAGGTTTTATTTACACTAGCGAAGGCGTATTAAAAATACGCAATGCGCGCTTTAAAACCGATACCCGACCTTTAGATGAAGAATGTGATTGCTACACTTGTAAAAACTACAGTCGTGCCTATTTAAAGCACTTAGATAAGTGCAATGAAATTTTGGGTGTACGGTTATTAACCATACATAATTTATTTTTTTATCAAAAACTAATGCAAGGTATAAGAGATGCGATTGAGCAATCTACCTTTTTAAAATACAAACAAAATTTTATTGCTAAATTTAACGCAGGTTTAGCCGATTAA